>CAJXJZ010000007.1 GCA_913055745.1 uncultured bacterium
ACAGCCGGGATTCCTCAAAAATAATCTACACGAAATGTCATTGTTTCCCCAAAATAAATATTGTCCAAAAGGCTATCTGAAATCCACGCCGATATAAGATATCAGTTTATAATTTCGTAAAATTTCAACCCCTCAATTACACCTTTGGCATAATTAGAAATATCATTGAGTCCTTAAATCTCCCGCTTGAGTAGACTAAATAAAATTCTCCCTTTTCAGACAATACTAACTTATTAAACACCTCAATCCCATCTTTATCTCCGGTTAATGTATCATCTAAATCACAAACGAGTAAATATTTCATCATTATCCCTCAGAAAAGCAAAGATTCATACAACTCTCTTATCTGCCTAACAGCCCTTTCTAATCCAAATTCCATAGATGCCCTTATACGAGCGTCATGGTTGAACACCCTCAATGATATTAAGTTCATTCAATTCTCTATCAGATATTGCAACATAAGGTATGTACCCTCTACTCATTGCCTTTTCCCTATAATCATCTATTCTCTTTTTGTTAACACCGGAGTATCCACTTCCATCATCAACATAATCTACACTAAATACAGGTTTACCTTTAGAAAGCACAATATCTAAATACGGTAGTCTATTCTCTAAAATCCAATTCATATCTTCATTGTTCCACTGTTCAGTTCCATTGTAAAAAAGGTCTTCAGCAGCCCATCCAGAGACAGTGTTTAAAAGGGTACCATTATCGTATTTAAGTATTCTTTCCCCATTCTGTGGAATTATGTAAAATTCTCCGTCTACTCTGCTTCTGGAATAACTTGCTATATCTAAAATCAGATCTATCATTCTTCTTGCTGATTCATCCTCAGGCAAAGATGCATTTTCACCATTATTCGGATCTGCCCAATATTCAAACTCATCAACTTTATCAAGGTAAACTCCAGAGAAACCCTGCTCTATAACTTTGTCTAAATAAGTGTGCAGAATGGCTTTCCATTCTTCATCCCAATACTTTACTGCATAGTTGCCTTCCCACTCCGGGTTTTCTTTCCCCAACCATTTTGGAGGATTTGTATACCACTCTTCCTTCCAGTAAAAGCGATAATCCTCCGCCTCCCCTATGCTTAGATAAGCAATAGGTATTACTCCCGAATCTTTCATTTTTTGGATTTCCTCTTGAGTATACTTTCCTTGCTCTGAGCCATCCCTTGAATAATCTATAACCACAAGTTCAAAACCTGATGTGGCAATTTCATTTAGATCAGCATTCTGAAGTTGATATGCCCAATTTTTGACCTTAAGTCCATAAGACGCACTCTCATTCTCCGAATATTTTATACACCCCTTTAGAACTATTCCTATTACAATGAGAATCCCTATAAGCCACAGTTTATTTCTCATCATATCCCCTTCTCCTCCGTTGCTACAGCCCTTTATAAATAATGTCCAATATTTTTGAACGTATCTTCTCTTGACTTGTAAACTCCATCAATTCTTGCCATTGCTTTTGTAATTCGCATAATTTTCGGAAAGGATCATATTTCGGCACAGCATCTGTTTTGGCAAGAGTAATATTTCTTAATGCTTCTTCACTGCCTTTTTTATCGCCCTGAGCAAGATACTCCTCAGATAATAGTTTGCATGATTTTTCAATCTTCTCCATAAGGTCAGATTTTAGAAAACAGCCTGGATAAGGGTCAAAATCCTTTGGATAAACCTTGGTCATTCCTTTTACTTCTTTTTGATGCTCTATCTTCGCCCGTTCATAGATGAAACGATAAATGTCTTGTCGCAATTGCATCCAGACAGGATGGGTTTTTGGTGGTGGAAGATGCTTGATAGATAATTGATTGTCAAGGAAAAAGTGGAATCCGAACATCCTTGCGTTTATCAAATAGTCTATATCCTCCCCTCTTGGGACATTAGGATCAAAGGGAACCTGGGTAAAAAGATTCCTATGAATGACCATGTTTCCACCAAATACAAAAGGTGTCTCTTTTAGTCTCGGTTCTGTCCCTATGAACTTATCAAATGCTTCATTCATTTTTTGATATTGATTCCAATATTTCATCCAGGGACGATATGATTTTTTAACATGATAATCACCATCTGGTTGAAGATAATATCCTGCTATTGCATCAACCCTTTTTCCTTCAATATTTTTACCAATATGTTCTTTTGCTTTCGTTATGAAATCTGGGCCTTCAAATACTTCATCATCATCAATAAGTACTGCCACATCAGAACCTAAGACATGAGGAATAAATATGCACAGATTTCGTATATTGGAATATCCTCGTAATTGAAGAAGGTTAATATACCTTTCTTTGCCTTCTTTGGCCATCAGTTCATGTAGTTGTGCAAGATGAGAATGTCCAAATAGCAATATCTCTACGCCTGGGTCAGAGGATTTAATAATATCAGCAACCTTCTTCTCTACCTGAGTTTCAATATCTTCTGCAGTAGCAACCGCAATGATCACCAATTGAAAATGTTTATCTTTCAGTATGCGTATACTCTGAATACCTCTGAGTAATGTCCCTTCAGCATCTAAGGGAGTTGGATGGTCATATATAGCATCTCCTTCTTTCCATCCAATATTACGTTCTCTTGACCAATATGTTGGAATTACCATAGTAAGTTTCATGTATTCATCCCTCCTATTTTCTTGTTATTGTCCCTGAGTATGTAAAAGAATGTTGTTTCATTTTAATCCATTTTCCCATGTCAATACCTATTAAATTACCGCATGGACATTTAACTTCATTCCCATCTCGGAGGCTATAATTCTTCATAATAAAATTCTTTCTTAGACTGCTTGAATTGATACAAATCAAAAGGCAAATCCCTTAAAAGCCAATGAAACTCATAGGAATTAGTGCTATACATTGCACCTTTCACCCTGCATATTAAAATAGTTGATTTTCTTGCTTCATTAAATTCAACCTTAGGCTCAATACCAGCATATCCTTTCAAGATTTTCTTAAATTCCCTTTTTGATTTTAACATTTCAACCCAACCGATTTTTATTTCACAAAGTAAATATACAGATGAAAATTAGAACAGTCAAAATTATATACAGGATTTTAGGTAATGCTTCGCGGATAAAAGAAGTTTTGCAGAAGGCGAAATTTAGACAAAGGTGCAAAGCGTATAATCGGTAAACGCGATGCTGGACCATATCCTTTTTATCCTATTTTAATTCAATTTCTATTTCTGGTGTGCTAAGAAAAGATATGTTTACGCGAATGCCTCCCTGATTCATAAAATCCGTAAATTTATCTTTTCTCTAAAGTTCAGCAAGGAAATCATATTTCCTGCGGGGCACATCGCCATAGGGCATAATTGCTGTTTGTACGCCAAAAATTGTACAAGATGTTGCACCAAATAATCGTAGATCTTTCCAATCACCCATGTATAGCCCATCTTTGATGTGTCTGAATGATTTAGGCGGATTGGGATGATTGTATAACCATATTGGGCCATTTATTCTGAAGGCACAGACAGGATAGAGTTTCATTCCTGGCCATATCTTGGGGATAAATTTCTTGGCTAATGGATAAAATTCCAATAGCCAATTTGCATAAAGATTATCAATGCTGGTTATTTTGATGTTCTCTTTTGACATGATAACATCCTATTCCCCTCTTAAACAAGTCCTCTAAAACACAGTAAACTACTGGTAACACATTCAGTGTCAAGATGGTATTTACCAATAATCCACCCATAACGCAGATAGCTAAGGGCTGATGAATCTTCGATCCGATACCCAATCCGAGGGATATGGGGAAAAGGGCCAAAACAGAAGTCAACGCCGTAAGCAGAATAGGACGAGTGCGAACTCGGCAGGCTTGCTCTATGGCTTGTTCTCGTTCCATTCCGAGTTTGCGCCTTTTATTAACATAATCTATGAGAACAATGCCATTGTTTACTGATACGCCAATAAGAGTTATCAGACCAATGAAAAAAGAGATACTTAGGGGCTGTCGAGAAACAGATATCGCAATAAACGCTCCTATAAATGAAAGCGGAAGTTCAAACATAATAGCCAGAGGATGGATTGCATTGCCAAGATGAACACTCATAATCAAGTAGACAATCAGAATGCTTATAATAGCAAAGGCGGCAAAGCCCTTTAGCGCATCTAAAAGTGACCTGTACTGACCACCAAACTCCACAAAATAGCCTGGTGGAAGATGCAGCTTTTTAATACCAGCTTTAAGCCGGCGAGAAACCTTTCCAAAGGCTCCTCCCTCAACCTCCATAGGCAAGGTAATTGCTCTCTGCAGGTTGATGTGCGTGATAGAATTGGCCCCATAGTAAGTTGATACCTTCGTTAACTTAGATAATGGTACATAACCTCCGTGAGGAATTCTAACCATTATATCCCCTATGCCGTCAACCTGAGCTTTAGCATGACTTTCTCCTTTCAAGAAAATAGGGATGGCCTTTTCTCCTTTAACCACCCAGGAAACGATTTCTCCACCCATATAAAGTTTTAACTCGTCCATAATCTCTTTTGAAGAAAGTCCATAGCGAGCCATTTGATCGGGAATGGGTTTAACCTGGAGCTCAGGAACTCTGTACTTCGTATTGTTGATTACATTTCCAACACCTTTTGTCTGGCTGGCAAGTTTCTCAATTTTTTGAGAGTATTTAAGAAGCGTATCATAATCTTCTCCATAAAGGGTGATGCCAAAAATTGTTGGAAGACCAGAGAAACTCTCATCCATTTTTTCAGAGGTTACTTGATGCCAAAGGGTTATCAGGCCCGGAATTTGATCGGTAACGCTTTTCAGGTCTTTGATGATCTGAAAGATTCCCCTTTTTCTTGAATGCCTGGGGCACAGCCGAATGACGAGTTCACCCCGATTTACAGGTTCTATCTGGTAACTTGTTGCCTCAGAACCTGTCCTTCGGTAAACCGTTTTAACATCTGGGTCTCGCATAATTATCTTTTCTAATTCACCTCCAATGCGGTTACTTTCGCTCAGCGAGGTTCCTGGTGGAAGAACATACTCCATCAAGATCGCTCCTTCGTCTACCTGAGGAAGAAAAGATATTGGAGAAAATACCAGAAGACCTGCGGATAAAATAAATACTGCGATGACAGTAAATATGACCCAATTCTTTTTCCGCAGGAACAAGCGGAGGATTTTCTGATTGAAGTGGATAAAGTGAGAGAGAGCCACAGCCGCTACTGGTGTTCGTTCTTTGTATTCTCTTCGCCTTGATAGAAAGATAGGGATAATGGTCAGAGAAATCCCTAAGGAAACCAGAAGGATGATGGCTATAACCCATCCAAAAGGAGCGGCAAAACGACCTCCAATTCCTGATAAAAAAAGAAACGGAATGAACGCCGCCACAGTGGTTAATGTGCCGGTGATAGACGGCCCTTTAATCTCCTTTAGGCCGTCAATAGATGACTGTAGAGGAGTCTTACCCATTGCTCGATGTCTGAGAATATTTTCCAGGATGATTATTGAATCATCTACTACCATTCCCACCGCTACAGCCATAGCCCCTAAAGTAATCATATTTAAAGATAGATGTGCCAGGCGAAAGAAAAGAAATGAGATGATCGCGGATAGGGGAATGCTGAATGCGACGAGCAGGGCATCCTGAAAAGTGCCAAGAAAAAGAAAGAGCACCATAGTGACAAGCAATCCGCCCTCAAGGATGTTGGACTTCAGGTTATTTGATGCCTCCCTGATGATCTCTGACTGGTCATAGAAATTGGTAATGGTAATCCCAGGTGGGAGGGTCTTTTTAATCTCACTTAGCTTTTGATTTATTTCTCGTGCCACTTCAATGGTATTCGCACTCGGGTTTTTAAATATACTAAAGGCCAGGCCTTCCTGCCCATTGATATGAACGGTATATCTTTGTGGGAGATAACCCCACTTCACAGTAGCTATATCTTTCAGTAAAAGTGGTATGCCGTTAATATTTTTGACCACAATATTCTTCAGCCCTTCGATGTCTTCAACATTGCCCAATCCCCGAACAGCATAGTCCTGATATTCTTTCTCGATGTAACCGGCCATCTCCTGAATGTTATTAGAAGCTATTCGCTTCCGTAGATCGGAAAGAGAGAGTTTGTTTCTTATCAAAGCTAAAGGTTTAGGCTGTACTACAAAAGCCTCGTCCCGACCGCCAAGCACTTCTATCCTGGCAATGCCTTTTACAGCCTTGAGTTGGTTTACAACCTCAGTGCGAATATAATATTTAAGTTGTCCTAAATCCATCCGACCATTCTCTACAGTTACTCCAAAATCCATGATTTCCTGCAGACTGGAGCCGATGTTCTCTATCACAGGAACAGCGCCTTGAGGCAAGTTGGAGGAGACCATGGAAAGGGCCTGGGCAACCCTTTGACGAGCATCCTTCGCATCTACCCCCCAATCAAACTCCACTGTAACCTGCGAAAGTCCCTCACGAGACACCGAAGAGATCCGTCGCACATCCTGCAAACCACTCATTTGAGTCTCAATGGGACGGGTGATGAGCGTTTCTATATCCTGGGGGGAGCCTCCCGGATAATGGGTTATAACATTGAGAAGAGGATAGTTTAGATTGGGAAAGAGGTCCACTGGTAGTTGCCTCAAGGCATAGAGTCCACCCACTACCAGTATGAGCAGAACGATCAGAACCAAATATGTCCTCTCGGATAAGTATTCTATCATTAGTCTTCTACCTTTATCTTTTTTTTGATCCCACGATGGAGTAATTCATAGGCACCGGTAGTAACTACCTCTTCTCCATCACTAAGTCCACTTAGGACTTCTACATATCCTTGACTATGTAGACCAATAACGATGGGGCGTTTTTCATACGTTTGTCCCACTTTCACCATCACCACTTTTTGACCGCCATCGTTCAGCAAGGCCTCTTCTGGAATAGCCAGCGATGAAAGGTGCTTCTCAACAACGATCTTCGCCTTCACAAAATCACCTGGCAAGAGCTTCGGAGTTTTTTTCTGCAATATCTCGATACCTACCTTTCTCGCTCCTGTCTCCCGATCAATCTCTATGGAGATAAAAGAAACCTTTCCAGAAAGCCTTTCCTTATCAGCAATAATAACCGCTGACTGACCAGGCTTTATGGAATCCGCCTCATCACCAAAAACTGTAACTTCTGCAAGTAAGTTTTTCAAATCTACAATGGAAACCAGAACTTCGCCTTCTTCAACTGTGCTGCCTATACTCTTTGTAAGATGTGTCACATATCCCGACACAGGAGCAATTTTCATGATATCCTTACTACCCTCTTTTTTATAGGAAGAACCCAACTCTTCAGATGCCCGTATGCTGTAATACCCTTTCAGTGAAAGCAATCTCTGTCCCTTTTCCACCTTTTCGCCGTCTCTTACCCAAATATTCGTTATTCGTCCACGAGTATACGCCACTATATCTGTTTTCTTCAGAGACCGTATATATCCGTAAGCTGTTAATGTACGGTTGAAACTCCTGCGTGTTACCTGTACAGTTTGAACCAAGTTACTTACATGGAGAGGGCGATTTTCTTTCCTCCTAGAGCAAGAGAGCATTATCATACCCCATGAGAGGAAAATGACCAGCAACACCCTATATTTTAGAACCCCTTCTCTCCAACTATTCTT
Source organism: uncultured bacterium (assembly GCA_913055745.1). Taxonomy (GTDB): domain Bacteria; phylum Hydrothermota; class Hydrothermia; order UBA1063; family CAJXJZ01; genus CAJXJZ01. The sequence continues at coordinate 7,591 of CAJXJZ010000007.1, forward strand.
CATTTTTTTGTTCTTCCAGCGGATGCTCTTTGAGAACTTCATTTAACTCTACTCCCACGAGCAACTCAATTTGACAGAGTGTGTGATAGTATTTCTGCAAGAAGTCTGCATAACTTATTTTTGCTTCTATCCAGCTATCCCAGAACCTCTCAAGGGTCATAAGGCTTATTTCGCCCATCTGGTAGCGCGTTTTGATTTTATCAAGGTTCTGCTGGGTGATCGGTAGAATTTCTTCAACAAATAGCTTCCTTTGGCGTTCCCTGAGGGTTAGCGTCTCGTACTGTTGGTATATCTCTGAGCGAAGCTTTTCGTGGACTCGCTTTAGCTCTAAGGCTGCCTTTTCCTGTTCTGCCCTGGCTGCCTTTATCTCTCCAGTCCTCCGATTAAAAAGGGGAAGAGGGATGGCCAGTCCAACACCAATAAGGTTATCATTATCCTCCCGGGAACGGGTAAGGGAAAAATTGAAATTGGGAATCATGTGTCCAGCTTTAATCAGCTTTAGTTCTGCCTCTGATCTTTTTAACTCCATCAAGGCTATTTTCAAATCTGGATTATATTCTTCAGCATATCCCCATAGTTTCTCGGGTTCAACCTTGGTTGGAAATCTTGGCCAGCCATAGACAATTTCCATACCTTCGGGCAGGGGACTGTTCATCACCCATTCCAATTCTCGTCTTTTGGCAATTATCATTCGTTGTATATCCAAAAGCTTTTCTTTAGTTTTCAGAACCTCCAGCCTTAGCGTATTTAACGCTACTGATGAAATCTCTCCATGAGTTGCCCGAATGCTAAACCATTGTAAAAGATCTTGCTCGACTTTTAGTATATTCTGGAGGGATTGAAATTTCATATTCAAAGCGGTCAGGTCAATAAATATCCCTTTGAGCTTTTCGGTTACTACCAATTTCTCTTTTTGCAATTGAAGTTGAACTTTTAGAAAGTTAAATTCTGCTATCTTCATCCGATAATGTCTTTGCCTTCCTATCTCTATAGGCTGAGACAAAGAGATCCCAAAATCTGTAAGGCTCTGAGCGCCCTTTCTCCTATGTGTCATTTCACCCGCTATTTCTGGATTGTCCTGCAAGATTCGGGAAGCTGCCTCTCTTTCTCCTTGTGCCTTCTCAATGTCCTTCTGCAAAATGGCAATCTGTCTATTGTTCTTAAGAGCGATTCGCACTGCGTCAGATAGGGTTAACCTCGGGGAATTCTGCGCACGAACAACTTGGGGTAAAACAAAAATTATCAAAATGCCTAAAAGGGCAATGTAATATTTTTTGTCAAATATGTTCATAGAAACCCTTTCTCTGAAATCTACCGACTGTAGCATTTGTGTTAAAAGTCCCGAAATTTCGCATAATTCCGGTATAAGCGAGTTCAAGTTCGTATATACACCCCATTTTACTATTATATTCAACACACCCTCTTGACATATTCTTTATATCCACTCTTCCAATCCTTTCTAACCCAACCGATTTTTCTTTCATAGAATAAACATACAGGTGAAAATTAGAACAGTCAAACATTACAATTATCCATTAAATCTTTAACCTTTCAACACTAACAGGCCTTCCATGGGCAGGGTAAAAGGTTCCAACGCCCATATCTATGAGTTTTTTAATACTCTCTTTGACCTTTTTAATATCATGTGCAAATATGGGAAGATGCGAAGAGGGTCTCCATGAAAGGTTCATTATAAGGTCTCCGCAGAAAGCGACATCCTCATATATGACACTTATTGACCCTGGGGTATGGCCAGGTGTATGAACGACAAGAAGGCCTGCTATTTCTCTATAATCTGATATAACGATGTCTGGCTCTACTGGCGGAAAATCAAAAGACTTTAGAAAAGAAAAACGCATTATGTTTTTGCCTATGGTCCCAACCCCTGGTGGAGGTGGTGTGCTGCCATTTAAAAGCCAATCCTTTTCATTTTCATGTACGACTATCAAACTCCCCCTTTCCTTAAGATAAATGGCATTTCCAGAGTGATCAAAATGTGTATGTGTGAGTATGACAAAATCAATATCGTATTTAATCTTCTTTAGAAAATGCTCTTTTGTTATCGGATATCCTGTGTCTATGAGGATATTCTTGCCTTTGGAATTTATAATGAATATATTGGTAAAGAGTATTCTTATGCGGTTAATCTTCATGAAGGAAATTATAGAGTTTTTCAGCGAGTTTTGGGCCTATACCAGGCACTTTCACAAGTTCATCCACTGTGGCATCCCGAAGTTTCTTTAAACTTCCAAAATAGAATAAAAGTGCCTTCTTCCTCTTCTCTCCAATATCTGGAATGTAATCTAAAAAATCCTTAAAGGACTCACGGCCTCTCAAGTTTCTGTGGTATGTGATGGCAAATCTATGCGCCTCATCCCTTATTCTTTTGAAGAGCTTTAGGGAGAAACTCCTTTGAGGAAGCATAATATGTCCACCATCTTCAATATAAAAATCATCAAAACGCTTTGCAAATGCCACAAATAGGACATTTTTTAAACCAAGTTCAAACTTTGCCTTCAATGCTGCCTTAAGTTGTAAAAGCCCACCATCAAGGATGTACATATCTGGCAACCCGCTGCCTTCTGAAAGCGCTCTTTTGAACCTTCTTAATGTTGTCTCATAAATCATAGCAAAGTCATCCTTGCCAGGCGTTTTTATTCTGTATCTTCTATACTCACTCTTCTTTGGTCTTCCTTTTTCAAAAACGACCAGGGATGCCACCCTAAATGCTCCAAAGAGTTGGGATGCATCTACACACTCTATCCTCTCTGGCACATGTGAAAGACCAAAGATCTCTTTAATCTCCAAAAGTGCTGGGTGGACCTTATGTCTTTTTTTCTCCTCATTTAAGGCAACCTCTTCGGCATTCTCCATGGCTATGTCCAAAAGTTTTTTAAATTCCTTAGAAGGTATCTCAATACTCACACCAAGGGTCTCTTCAAGTGCCTTTTTGTCTTCTGGCAAGACAGGGACAAGTATTTTCTCTGAAGTGGTAGCAAGAGAGGTATAAAACTGGGATAAAAATGCAAAAAGTGCGTCTTTTGTGGGTGTATTGGGCGAATGCTCCATTTTATAGTATGCTGTCTGCACGACTTTTCCATCTCTGTAAAAAATGATATAAAAATATGTCCTATCCTTTACCCCGCGCATGCCTATTATATCAATGGAGCCTTCTTTAAGGCTGGATATGTAAAAATGGTATTTAAGTTCATGTAATGATGTAATTTTGTCCCTTAATGAGGCTGCATATTCAAAATTTAGATCTTCTGCTGCCTTTTTCATCTCCTTTTCAAGGTATTCCACAGCCTTATTTATATTGCCTTTTAATACCTGTCTAATGCCATCAACATTCTTCTTGTATTCTTCTGGGTCTACAAGGCCCTGTACGCACGGAGCAGGACAAAGACCCATATGGTACTCAATACAGGGTTTTATTGCTCTTTTTGATGGTAGTTTATACTTACAGTTTCTTACAGGGAAGATCTCTCTTAATATCTTTAGTGATTTTCTTATGCTGCTTGCACTCATATATGGCCCAAAAATCTCTGCATCCTTAAGCGTCAGGTTTCTTGTCAAAAATATAACAGGATACATCTCGTTTTGTGTTATTGCTATGTATGGGTATTTTTTGTCATCAGTAAGACGAATATTGTACCTCGGCTTATATTGTTTTATAAGATTTGCCTCTAAGAGTAAAGATTCTGACTCTGTTTTTGTTAAGATATACTCCAGTTTTTCTGCCTTTTTTACAAATGCAGTTTTGTTTAAAAGGTGTGTTTTTACGCGGTTTTTGAGGTTTTTAGCCTTGCCAACATACAAAACCTCTGTTTTTGACTTAAAGATGTAAACGCCTGGTCTTTCTGGTATGTCATTTATGTTGAGTTTAAGCATTTAAAAGGAGTGCCTCTTTGAATCTGTCAAGGTCCTGTTCGTTGAATACCTCTTTGGCAAGGTGTCTATATGTATCAGGAAGAAGAAAAGAGAAAACGGTTTTATTAAGTTTTTTAGCAATGGCAAGTTCAATGAGCGTCCCATCGCTAAGTCCGACGGATACTACTATATTTCCTGAAGATACCACCAAAAAGTTCCTAAGTTCATTCATATGCGTTGGAATCTTTATATCCACACAGGGATTTGCGTCATCAAAATCGCCTGGTAGAATGCCAACGGTAATGCCGCCTTTATTCTTTGCTCCGCATGACGCTTGCTCCATCACGCCACCTCTGCCACCGCAAATCAAAACAAAACCGAGATCTCCTATGATTTCGCCTATTTTATAAGCCAATCTTCCCACTTTTTCTGAGGGATTTGATGGGCCAATAACACTTATCTGTTTCATGTTTTCTTATTTTAAAACAGGTTCTATGCTTATTCAAAGTATTATAAATCTTGACTTTTTGTGAGGACTTGATTATAATGTTGGTATGGAACAATTGAATACCTTCAATAGAATACAGAGACTTTTAAAAGAGAAGGAAAAGTATATCAAAAGTCTTCAAAACCTTGACCTTTTGAAAGAGAAAGGGGAAATAACATTAAGGCAATACGAGGAATTGGCAAAAGATTATTCAAGAAAACTGCAGGGTATTGATGAAGGCCTTGATACACTAAAAAAAGGGCTCAAAGAGGAAATCGCAAAACTTAGGGATGCCAAAGAACAATTAGATGAACAAATACGAAAAACAGAGATTGGTGCTCTTATTGGAGAGATACCACCACAAAAAGCAAAAAATCAGATAGCAAGACTTAAAAGAAAAATAGATAGCATTGATAAAAAAATACATCTTTATGAATCAGCCGTCCATTCAAATTTATACAGTGAATTTCAGGCGAAACTTGAACAGAAAGCACATAAAAGTGCTGGAAAGTCTATAAAGACATTAAAGAGCCTCAAGGAGATTCTCGAAGAAAAAGAAAAACAGGATAACAATTTAAAAAATCTTGAAGAGCTTTACAAAAAAGAAGAGGTGAATAAAAAGGAATATGAAACTCTTAAAAGAGAATACCTTTTGAAGTTGGAGGAGATCATTGATCAGATAGAAAGCATAAGGCGGGAGATAGAACTCTATATAGGTGAAATAAAAGTTGAAAAAGAGCATTTAGAAAATGCAATTGAAGAGGTGGAAGTTAGAATAAAGGTGGGAGAAATTGACGAAAAAGAAGGAAAGGATACAATTGAGCAGAATATAAAACAGATAAAGAAACTTGACCAGCACATCTTCAAACTAATGAAAATAATGCGTGCGAACTCTCCATCTCAACTTGAAAAGATTATAGAAGAAGAAAAAGGAGAAGGGAAAGAGCAAAAAACTGAGGTAAAATATCATCCACGAAAAAAGAGATTTAAAATAAGTTATGCCACCTTTGGCATATTAATCATTGTACTTATCGGATATCTTTTTAAAGATCACCTACCTTTATTGAACACAGAAAGTAAAATCATCGCAGAAAATACACTATCTTTTAAGCCCTACCTTATGTATCTTGAGAATTCTCAACACACAATTGATACGATACCCATTTCCCCTTATGAATATGTCATAAGCACTATAAAATCCACTGGCGAGAGGCTCATGTTGCCCCTTAGTATTAAAGATAAACTTCTCTTTTTGGATGAAAAAGGACATCTTTATCTATCCACTCAGAAACTGGACTCTATTACACTTATAGACTCCATTAATTCTTTTGTTGACTGTGACCCAGTTTATATAGGCCCTTATGTAATTTTTAGTGACCTTGATGGAAATGTCTTTGTATTTAACTCAAATAACCTTAAATTAAAAAACCGAATAAGGGTAGAAGGTCCTATTACTGCACAACCTGTAAGTGAAAACGGTATTTTGTATATATTTACTGAGACGGGTAACCTCTACTCATACAATGTAGCAAAAGATTCCATACTCTGGAATGTAAAATTGGAGAACGGAGGAAGAGCAACTCCAATTATCTCTGGAAAGTACTTATATGTTTTAAACGCAAAAGGAACATTGTACAAATTTGACAAAGAAAGAGGGATAAAGGAAAAAGAGGTTAATCTTGATGAACCTTGTGAATCTTCACCCATTGCATATAAGGGAAAAATATTCATCGGCACACTTAAAGGAAGTCTTTATGCAATAACCATGGATTCTCTTAAAACCTTCTACAAAATCAACATTAACTCGCCCATTAAGACTTCGCCTGCGGCATCAAAAGGCGCTGTCATAGTAGGAGATCTGGGTGGAACTTGTTATGCTTATTCTACACTGGATACCACCCTTTTGTGGATGTATAATACAAAAGGTCCAAATATATTGGGTATTTCTATATACGATAGCGTGGTTCTTGTAGCCAATACAGAGAAAATCATAGCATTAAATCTCTACACAACAGGCACTGTTGCAGAGACATTATGGGAAAGAAAAATACAGAATGGTGTGGTAGCAAAGCCACCATTTGTTTACAAAGGCAATATATATCTTCTAACAGCCGATGGTAAGATCATCCTCCTTACGGCAAAGAAAGATCTTTCTTGAGTTTTGATATGCCGATATTCTACGGTATAATAACATACATGCGAAAGATAACCTATTTGTTTTTTGCCGTTGTTCTCTTTTCAGGTTGCACAGGAACGATAAAAAAAGAAAGTAAAGAAGATAAGATACATAAAATTGAAACCTACTATGAAAATGGCAAATATCAAAAGGTCCTTGATGCGCTAAAAGACCAGATTTCCTACTATATCTACACAAAGTATGGAGACGATGCAGAATACTATCTTGCAATGAGTTATTTTCATTTAAAAGACTATGATGATGCTATACCTGAGTTTGAGTTCCTTATAAACACCTATCCCAATAGTCCATATAGGGAAAAATCTTACTATTTCCTTGCTCTATCTCATTATAAAAACTCACCACGCATAGAAAGGGATCAGGATGAACTTAAGAAGGCACTTCAGGTAATAAGGGATTTTGAAACCGAATATCCATCCTCTCCCCTTAAAAAGGATTTTGAAAAACTGAAAAAAGACATCATAAACAAACTCAGTTTGAAGATGATAGATATAATAAAAACCTATTATAACCTTGAAAAGTACACATCAAGCCTTTTATACATAAACCTTTTACGAAAAGAGTATCCTAATACTGAGGGTGAAAATCTTTCCTATCTTTTTGAAGGTTTAATAAGAAAAGAAGAGGGCATGGATTACACGGATATACTAAGCAAACTGAATACCAAAGCAATACCCAAGAGGTATAAAAAATATTATAAAAAACTTTTAAGAGAGAAGTGAAGATTGGTGTTTTCGGAGGAAGGTTTGACCCTGTTCATATAGGTCATCTCATTCTTGCTCAAGATGTTTTAGAACACGCAAAACTTGATAAAATACTTTTTCTTTTATCCTACTCTCCTCCGCATAAAAATGTTATTCTCTCTTATGAAAACAGGTTAAAACTCTTGGATGCTGCATTGGAAAAAGAGGTCTTTTTTGAAACTTGCACCATAGAAAAGACCCTCAATCTCAAAAAGGCTTATACAGCCATAGTCCTTGAAGAACTCTCAAAAAAAATGCCTCATGATGAATTGTACTTTATCATGGGTGAAGACCAGTTTATGAATCTTTCTTCATGGTATATGCCCCATAAGATATTTGAATTTGCCCGTGTTATTGTATTAAAAAGATATAAGGGAAAAATGCAATCAGATTTTTCAGACGATGTACTCTATGTAAATAGGCGCATTATTGAGATATCATCCACAGAAATTAGAGAGAGGATAAAAAAAGGATTACAGATTACATACCTTGTCCCTCAAAAAGTAGAAGAGATAATTAAAAGGGAAGGATTTTATAAATAAAAAGGGCGGCACCCTGCCGCCCCTATGTCCGTTATCTTGGCATTTTTCTACATGGTCTTTCTTTAAGTCCACGCATTCTTCCCTCTGCTCTATTACGCATAACCTCTTTTAACTTATCTATTTGCTCTGGTGTAAGGATGCTCCGAAGAGTTGTATATTCCTTAACTTTTGCAATTTCTATATCAGCCATTATAGAGTGCTTTGCCCTTATCAGGTCTTCTACACGCTTCATATCTGGCGCATCCTTGGACAATTCCTCTCTCAAATCAACCTCTTTGAGTTCCAGTTTGCTTTTTAGGTTTACAATCTCCTTATCCGTACTAAACTTGACATCCCTTATCTTTCCCAACTGTTCCTCTGATAGTCCAACCTCTTTTTGGAGTGTGGCATCTTCCACAAGTGCGTTTACAGTCCTCTCCATCCATATAGCCCTGAGCATTTTCCCACCAGGGTGATATGAGCCCATGGATAGCATCATTGTTATAATTAGTGCGTTAAACATGTTGCACCTCCTTTTTTACATCTTTTTAGACACAGGTTTTTGAGGTTTTGTTCCATCGGGTTATCATTAGGTTATGCAAAACTATGGGGTGCTTGTATTTGCAGGGTATGACCCATCCGCAGGAGCAGGTATTCTACAAGATGTCCACATTCTTAGAATGGGTGGCATTTATGCCTTTGGGATAATAACCGCAATGGTCTATGAAAACACATGCAGGGTAAAAAAGGTCTATCCCATGGACATTGATGCGCAGATAGAACTTGCAAAAGAGGAGGATATAAAATTCAGAATTTTTAAACTGGGCCTTGTGTATTCTAAGGAACAACTCGATTCCATCTTGAGGTTTACATTTAAAATAAAGCCTGAAAAAATCGTTGTAGACCCCATTTTTCAGGCATCTTCAAAATCTTTGCTAACTCACCTTACACCAGAAGATTATATTGACTTTCTAAGGCAAACAGATTCAATACTTATGCCCAATATGGATGAGTTTAAGATGCTTTTTAAAGATAAACCTTTTGAAGATGCGGCTATTCAAAATAAAACAGATATTATTTTAAAGTCATTTAAAGTTTCATCATCTGAGGTTTTGGATTTACTTATAGAAAAAAATGGGCATATAACACCTTTTAGGCATAAAAAACTAAAAACCTCGGATATTCATGGCACAGGATGCACCATAGCATCGTTATTATCCCTTCATCTTTTAACTTATAAAGACATAAAGAAAGCCTATATGTATGCAATCCGGGATTTTGAAAAACTTATAAAACATACTATAAATGCAGGTTGTCAGAGAATTATTATCTGACCTTTTTTGCAATTACAGCCACAAAACCCGCCTTTTTTATATATCCATGAACGGGTTCTTCAATATCTGTTAGATGAGAAGGTGAAGAAAACAATGTAGAATATATGTCGTAAACCCTAAGTCCTACATGTTGTAACATACTTTCTATCTCAGAAAGCGTATAAAATTTTGCCACGCTGTAAAACTTGTGCCCTTTTTGTTTTTTCTCTATATAGAGTTTTCCCAATGGCGAATCAGAAAGCACGAGGCCTAAGATTAAATGACCCTTTTTGTGTAAAATGCGTGCCGCCTCACGAAGGATGTCTATAGGTTTTTTCGCAAAACAGAGTGTGACTATTATAAAAACCGTTTTAAATACCTCATCATCAAAAGGAACATCCTCACCTCGCCCTTTTATAGGAACGACCCCATTTTTAATGCTTATCTCTCTTAACTTGAAAGAGGGCTCAAGGGCAAAGTCAATAGAGAGTGCCCTGGTAAATCTACCGCTTCCAGAGCCTATTTCAATTGAAGGATGCCTATGGTAATGTTCAATACTTTTAAATAACTGAACCTCATTCTGAAATACAACTTTCCCTTTTTCATCAAACCATCTATCGTAATCCTCTCCATATGTATCAAATACCAAAATCTCAGGACTTTTCTTTTTCTCTACACTCATTGCATATCCCATAAAGGTATATTTCATGAGACAAAACAGTAAATCCATACCTGTCTTTTATTCTCTTTGTGAGTTCTTTTAGAAACTCTTCCTCTTTCTTATCTGTATATTCCATTATTTTTCCACATTTTATACATATAAGATGATGGTGATGAACTCTCTTTCTATCTACATACTCATACCTTACGGTACCATCCCCAACATTTATCTTATTTACGATGCCATGTTGATAAAAAAGATCAAGTGTTCTGTATATCGTTGCAAGTCCAACCTTTATATTTTTCCTTTTTAAAATAAAATAGATGTCTTCAGCACTGAGATGTTCGTCTGTACCCTTTAGTACTTCCAATATATGCTGCCTCTTTTTCGTTATTTTAAAATTCTTTTTTCGCATTCTGCACTTCCTTCTAATCTAAATCAGAGTTTTTATATTTGCTTTCAACCAACCCTCTCGCTTCATCATATCTATCCAGAGGGACAAGAACCTTCACCTTTCCAAGTCCATCTACTGTAAAGCCATATATCTTACCCACTGCCTCATACTCCAAAAAAGATGGAATACCCTCTGTATCTAAAAGACCCTTTATAATCTGCGCCTCTATCCTATCTCCCTCAAAAAGAACCTTCCAATCCATCAGTATGTCCTTTCACCAAATATCCCCCTACCAATACGGAGCATGGTACTACCTTCAAGTATCGCATATTCAAAGTCTTCAGTCATACCCATGGAAAGAATAGGGAACCTCCTGTCAAATTTAACCTCTGCCTTATCCCTTATCTCCCTGAGTAAAGAAAATGCCCTTTTGGACCCTTTTTCACTTACAGGATACGGTCCTACTGTCATAAACCCTAAAAGGTTCAGATGCTCAAGGGATAGGACATATTCTACAAGGTCAAATACCTCATCAGGTTTTGCGCCATGCTTTTGAGGCTCCATAGATGTATTAACCTCCACAAGTACATCAATATTGTCTTTGGCCCTCTTTGAAATCTCATAGGCAAGTTGTTCACTGTCAACAGATTGAATCATGTCAAACATCCTAACTGCATATTTCACCTTATTTTTTTGAAGATGACCTATAAGATGCCATTTTACATCTTTTAAATGAGCAAGATTGGGGATCTTTTCCCGAGCCTCTTGAACCCTGTTTTCACCAAAATTGCGAAAGCCCCATTTATATGCCTCTTCTATCCTATCTGTGCTTACTGTTTTAGTAACTGCTACAACCTGTATCTCACTTATATCCCTTTCTGCCTTATCACAGGCTTTCTTTATTCTATCATAAAGATTCTTTATCCTCTGCTCCATATTCATCTAATAACTCCTTAAGAACCTTTATAACCTTTCTTTTATCTTCAGGGTCAACGAGCAAAAACTCCCCCCTAAGGTTTTCTAAAAATGTACGCTTTTTATATGGGCTAAGAAGAATACCGTTTTCATATTCCCTTATACTTCTAAACTCGCTCCATTTCCTCTTCTTTTTATAAAAGGGCCTTTTAATAAATATGCCTTCAGGTGATGCGAGGTATTCGGTCTTAACATAAAAAGGATATAGAGCAAGAAGGAGAACCATTGTACCAAAAATCGTCCAGAACACCCCGCCCGCAAAATAAAGCAAAACCATAGAAAATAACAGTGCTAATATAAAAAGGTAGAACTTACCCTTGTCTTTACGGGCAGGGTGAACGCTCCATATAATCTCTTTCTCCATTAATCTATTTTACTTTTGTAGGTGGTTCTATGCCAAACTCTTCACCGATTTTTGCAAGGTCCTCATATACCTTTATGTAAAGTGGCACAGTATCTTGATTCTCTTCTTCCTTTTCAAACTCCTTCTCACCATGGATATAGATCCTATCCTTGCCTTCTCTTTTTGGTGCATTCTTTACCATTTGTATAAGGCCATCCATCCCATCTTTGAGTTCTTCCTCTGAAACAAAGGTATCAGGCCTTATTGCTCCTACAAAATGGCACACATTTGGAGGAGCATTTTTCTTACCATAGACATTCAGCCCAAATGCACCACCTGAGAATACGCCACTTAGAATGTCCACCAACATCGCAAGTCCATATCCTTTATGCCCGCCTGTCTCTTCTTCACCACCACCTAAGGGCAAAAGGCCTCCACCCTTTCTCTGTTTTAGATTTTCAAGTACATGGGCTGCATTATCAGTGGGAGCACCGTTTTCATCTGTTGCCCATGAAAGTGGAATCTTTTTACCCATTCTGTTGTAAACTTCTAATTTTCCACGAGGCACTGTACTTGTTGCCATATCAAGAACAAATGGCCGCTCTTTGTTAGCAGGCACGGCAAAACTTATGGGATTTGTTCCCAGGGCAGCATCCTTCCCAAAGGTAGGCACAACTAAAGGTGCTGCATTTGTTACAGAAAAGCCTATCAGACCTGCCTCAAGAGCCATCAGGGAATAATAACCTGCAATCCCATAGTGGTTGGAGTTTCTTATAGCAGCAAAGCACATATAGTTTTCTTTTGCCTTTTCAATGCACTTTTTCATAGTATTATAGGTAACGACCATTCCAAGACCTGCATCGCCATCAACGAGCATTGAAACAGGTGTCTCCTTTACTATCTTTATATTGGGATGAGGGTTCATAAGCCCGTCTTTTAAACCATTTACATATCTTCTGAGCCTTGCTACACCATGGGATTCAACACCTCTTCTATCGGCTCTTATGAGAACATCTGCAACTATCCTGGCATCATCTTCTGGTACATCAAGTTTTTTCATTACATCCACTACAAACCTTTCAAGGTCCTTTATGGTGGTTCTAATATAGTCAGCCATAAAAACCTCCTTTTTGTAAAATTTTATAACTCTAAGGGCGTTCTGTCAATGTGCGTCTTTTATCACCTTTATTGCCATTTTAAGTTGTGGGTCGCCTGTTACATTGTCATAAATAGGTGGATTTTCTACATAAATATCTGGCATGACAGGTCCAAGTTCAAGACTCTTACCGTTTAGAGTGTACCAACCCTCTTCTGGCACTCTGAATATTGTTTTAGCATCAAATAGGCTTTTATTCTCCGTCCCTATAACAGCACCAAATGTTGGAGTACCAACAATCTTACCCAATTTAAGTGCCTTAAAACCAGCAGGAAATATCTCGGCATCCGAATAACATTGGTTGTTTATAAGAAGTACAACGGGCTTGTCCCATGAAAATAATGAACTGTACTCTTTTTCATTCTCACCCCTCTCAACAGAATAAAGATAATGGGTCCTTCTCAAAAAATTCAGGATTATATCGTGTGTGGAGCCTCCTCCATTATACCTTATATCAAGAACAAGACCCTTTTTATGTCGTTGTTTGTAAAGAGACTTCATAAAATTATTAACGCTTTTAAGGTCCATGCTCCTTATGTGTACATAAGCCAGTGTTCCACCGGACATACTGTCCACAAAATCCCTGTTGGCTCTAACCCATTCATGGTAAAGAAGGTCTCTTATTCTATAGTAGGATACAGGCTCAATGCGGGTGGTATATTCCTTTTTACCCCTTTTGTATGTTATCTTTATCTTTTTACCTTGAGTAAATAAAAGGGCGCGGTATATATTCGCCGTATCTAAGGAGGTAGAACCTATTTTTATTATCTCATCACCCTTCTTTAAACCTGCAATATATAGGGGTGAGTTGTATATAACCCTTTTTATTAAAAACCCATCTTTTTCCCTTTTGTACGCTCCGCCCAAAAGTCCTGCCTTTTCACTAAATCCTGAATACCTGCTCCATATTCCAAGGTGGGAAGCGTTTAATTCTCCAAGCATATAGGAAACAACGGCATAAAATTCCTGGTCATTGTATAGCCTCTTTGCATAAGGCATGTATTTTTCAAGCATCTTCTTCCAGTTAACACCATGGAAGTTTGGATCATAGAAACCGTCATTCAAAAGCCACCAGAGTTCAAGCATCTGTGAACGCCTATAATCCTCGTTATTTATAAGTATGGTCTCTTTGAAAGGGAGAATATTGTCTTTACCAGAAAGCAATACCCTGTGAATCTTACCTTTACCTGTGAGGTAAAATATACTTTTGCCTGATGGGTCAAAATAAAACATTTTTGGTGATGCTCCATGCGTAAGGTCCCCTGCACCTTCTCCTCCAATATCAACCTTCCATATATCATCTTTACCTAAGTCCTCTGCCTCTACCGCAAAAAGAAGACCCCATCTATCCTGTGTAAAATAATTATAATCCCCGTGAAACCTGTAAACAGTCCTTATTCTATCTTCAATGCCATCAAAATCTATCTTCACCTCGCCCGGTGATTTTAAACTATCCTTAAGTGATTTATAATACTCTGCATCCTTGCCTGCATCCTCTTTTCTCAACACTACATATTTGATATAAAGGTCACCTTTATCATCTCTTGAGGCAAAACTTATCCTCCTTCCATCATAAGACCACATAGGCTTATAGTCATCATTGGGATGATTGGTAATATTTATAGGCCTTTTCTCACCGTTTAAAGGGACAACATAAACATCCTCCCGCCATCCCAGTGCTGTTCTTGAAAAGGCGATCCACTTTGAATCCCATGACCATGAAACCCATAACACATCGTTAAAGTCTGCCAACTTCCTTTTATCTGTGCCATCAGACCGCATAACATAAAGCGTGCCCTCTCCCTTTTTAAATGCTATCCACTTTCCATCCTTTGAGTATATAGGGTTTTTCTCTGTAATAGGTGAGGAGGCAAGAGGAATCCATTCAAACTCTGTTGCATCTGCGAAAAGACTATCGTCTTTTGGTTTTATTGCGTAGATATTCCAGTTTCCATCCTTTAAACTTGTAAAAACGAGTTCCTCCTTTACAGGATTCCATGAGAGGTCTTTTTCTGGCTCTGGTGTGAATGTAATACGTTTTACATTTTGAGGAGTTCCATCATCCTTTAGTTTCATTACATAAATATCCCCAAAAAGGACAAATGCGAGTTCCTTGCCCGTAGGTGATAACAACATCTCTGTTGCATCCTTTGTCAGCGTTTTATAGTAAGGATTTCCGCTCTTTTTATCTTCTGATACATGGATATTGAGGGTATCTAATGTATTGTCTACAACATTGTAGCGATAAATCCTCCCCATCACAGTAAAAACAATTGTTTTCCCATCCCTTGACATAAATGGGTCAAAGACCTCGTCGTTAAAGAAAGTAATCTGCTCTCTTTCTGTCCCATCAGGGTTCATCCTGTACAGGTTATTAACATTGTCTTTATTGTCATTTGAGATAAAATAGACCTTCCCATCATAAGGCGAATACATAGGAAATGCATCCCTTCCAGAAAAGGTGGTAATCTTGTGCATACTGCTTTCATCACTCTGCATAATCCATATATCTCTATTGGCTGGACCTCTGTATTTTCTCCGCCACGAGGGAGTATATCCCCGCTCGAAGAATACTGTATCTTGTTTGCCAAATGAAAGTGCATTTACTTCAAAATCCCATACCTTCTCTGGAAAGCCACCATTTTCACTTACCCTATAAACAGCACCTCTAAACTCCGTGCGTGATGCAGAAAAGTACACATATCCATCCCTTATACCGAGTATCTTTTCATAACCTGGATGATAGGTAAGCCTCTTTGGGTCCCCTTTCCCATCTACGGAGATACGAAAGATATCCATGTTTCCATACCTATTGGAGGAGAAAAACACATACTTCCCATCCTCTGACCAGAAAACAGGTCCTCTGTCGTATCCCTTTGAATCTGTGAGTCTTCTTGCATACCCATCATTATCCCCCTCAAAAACCCAAATATCGCCCATGTATGCAAAGGCTATCTTAGAGCCTGTAGGGGACACAGAGGGCGTAAAATAGAATGCAGAGAATACCGTGCTAACAGCCAGGAGTATCAAAATCATGAAAAGCCTCCATTTTGTTATTATTATAAAGTTTTATATACGGAAAACATCTTTGTAATTCCCATCATTCGCATTAAAATAACTACGATGAAGTGGATTTTGCCCATCGCCTTCATAATCCTTTCTTGCTCAAGGGTTCCACCAGTGCCAAGGACAGATGTTGAAAAAAAGATTATACCTGTTTTTGAGGTCTTTGGATATGCAAGGTGCTCAAACTGCCCATTGGTGGAGCATGCCACAGACTCACTAAAAGCGTTATACAAAGACAGTGTTTCAATACTTGAATACCACCTTCGCCTTCTTGGTGATACGCTAAGTCCAGAGGAGATCAATACAAAAACAGAACTCTACAACATACAAAATACTGCACCCTGCACGATAATTCAGGGAACGCGTCGAATAGATGGAGCAGAAGATAGCGAAGAGACCCAGTTGGAGAGTTTTAAGAGTTATTATAATGCTTTACGCGCGCAGAAAGATTCTGTAGGCCTTTACATCACCACAGATACCATGAATGATACCATTATTATAACCCTTGATGCAGATTCTATTATGAATATTGACACATTAAAGGATGTAATATTTTTAAGCATAACAGAGGACTCAGTGTTTTTTCAATTAAGTGGTGCTGAAGATTCCATTTACAATAATGTGGTAAGGGAGATGAAATTATTGCCTTCTACCCTTCCACAGACACTGTCTTTTAGTAAGGAATATCTCAGGCAGAAACATTTAATTATGATGCTTCAGGACACTGTAAATAAAAATATTATAAGTGTAGCACAAAGGAGGTTTTAACATGATGGTTTTGAGTCTAATAATAGGTTTTGTTTTCACACCACTGGATAGCACCCATGTGTACATAGAAGCAAATGGTTATGCATCGCTTCGGTTTGAATTACAAAATAACGCATTTATGAACGCCACTTACAATCTTGTTATTAAAAGGCTAAGTGCACCTTCTGACCTATCATTTGATATGTGTTTCAATGGTTCGTGTCATGCAGGTGACTCAAGTGCAATAAATGTGGAGGCAGGTGCATCCGATACCATAACGCTGGATATTATAGGGGGGAATAACACAGGTCCTTTGGATATCTTCTATCTTGTCTATGACCAAAATGCCCAAAATGATAGAGACTCTGTAGAAATTACAGGGGGAGTTCCTGTTCTTGAAAAAAGACAAAAAGAGGATATCTACAGCATAGGGGACTACATCTATGGAGATGGGCTATTAAGTGCACGGGTGCTTACAAAAGACGGTAGGCTTTTGGGAACATTATACCCTAAGAATAACCGCATTTATACAGGTGGTTTGAGGCATGGTGTATACTTTTTGATTATAAAAACAACACACGGCAAAAAGGCAATAAAGATTTACAGGAGGCACTAATATGCACTTACTTTTTTTCATTGTAATTTCTACTTTTCCACTTAAAACCATTACTACCATAGACCACAATATTATAGATTTTGACACGATTTATACCCAAAAACCTGTATACATAAGTTTTTGGGCACTTTGGTGTAGTCAATGTATAAAGGAATTAGACAAAATAAATACATTGCAAGATTCTATGAACTTTTTTGTCATCGCAATAAACGAAGATGGCAAAAGGAAAAAGGCACGGGTCAGAAACTTTACAAAGGGTCATAAGTGGCGTTTTTCTGTGGCTCTGGATGAAAGTCAAAAACTCATGCGGGAATTTGGTATATTGGCACTACCTTCTTCCTTTCTCTACGATACAAAGGGCCATTTAGTAAAACGTTTTACAGGATTTTCCTCAAAGGACGAGAAAAACTTCATAAAATTGCTGGATAGTTTATATGTGGATACTCTTTCTACTAATTTACATTAATTTCAACACACATGGAGAATACTGGCTATATTCGGACAGTCTAAGTGAGCATTTTGAGGATTTTGGTAGTATTTCTATAAGAGAGAAGAACATAGCCTTACTCACAGACTATTTCATAGAGGACAACATATACAATACCCAAAGAAAATATCTTCTCTTTCCCTCACTCATAGCAACTTCACGAAAAATGCAACTTTTTTTAGGTTATTTTCACAAAACCCTTTTGCACGGCCTTATACTTAACCAGACCCATGATATTGAATACAAAAGATTTAGATACATTAAAGGGATAAGCGCAGAAGCAACATACAAACAGTTTCACATAAATCTTTTCTCAGGTTTTCCACAAGACCTTCAATTTGACGGCATATCATATTCCACTACACAGGATACACAGAGTATTGTTCGTGGAATTTCAACCTCATTAGATCTTGCATCCATTAATATCAGCACCGCTTACCTGAGGTTAAACAGGTACAACATGCCAGCACCGTATGCCTTTTCAGAAATAGGTGGTCTTGGCCTGGAAGTTAGTAAAAACACCTTTTCCTTTTTACTTGACGCTGCTTTCAAAAAAGGAGTAGATTTTATTTCTTATACAAGGAAGAAGGGCAATGGCCTATTTTTATCAATGGAATTTTCAAGAGAACAATACGATTTACTTGTCCAGTTGGCACGCTATGATTCTTTGTCCTTTTACAATATCAACCTACCCCCTGTGCCAATAAAAACAGAGATTCTGCCCTCTTCTGGGAACTCTGACAAAGGTGGCTCATTTACCCTTTCTTTGCCACATGGTGATGGAAGCATAGAAATAGGTTCAGGCGCTATTTATTCCCTAAAGGAGCGCTCCTACATTTATCCTAAAAATGGAAGGGCATATCAAGAGGTTTATATTGAGACAAACAGATACCATGATGCAATCAATTACACTATAAAAACCGGGTATGAACACAGGTTGAGAATTGAACCTGAATATACACATTTAAAAGACATATATGTACAGTCAGACATAGACTTACTAAAACTATCATTAGAGTGCTTTTTAAGGCTTGATAGATTCACTGAAGATACAAGCAAATATTTAAAAGGCGTTCTCAATAGCACATTTTATATAACTTCAAACTTGAATATCCAACTTCTTACTGAGTATGCAACTTCCAAGATAGCGAGATACGATTTTGAGCGCTTCTGGCCTGGGGTAGAGGTATCTTTTAATATTGAAGGTGGAAACATCTCCCTGTTTTATGGAAAACAAAGGGGTGGCCTTGTATGCTCTGGAGGGATGTGTAGAATAATGCCAAAATTCAACGGACTTAAACTTATTGTATCCAAATCTATTTAAAACAAAAAGGGGCGCCAAAGCGCCCCAAAATGAGTTTTTTTTCTTCCTTTTACCTCCGCCTTCTTACATGAGCGGCCTTAGGCCCTTTTTCAGATTTTATAATTTCAAACTCTACCTCTTCTCCTTCCTCCAGCGTCTTATATCCTTCACCTTCTATGTCGCTGAAGTGTACGAACACATCACCACTACCATCCTCGAGTTCTATGAACCCGTATCCTTTCCTTGAGTCAAACCATTTGACCCGTCCTTTCTTTACATCAGACATCTATTTACCTCCATTTAACTTATTAAAAAGTATCAAAAGTATACACCCAAACCCGAGCCCTGTCAACCCCCGGGATTCCTCAAAAATAATCTACACGAAATCTTATTGTTTCCTCAAAATAAATATTGGAAGAAAGGGCATCCATCTTTTAAAATATATTGCTAAAAACGAATTAAATCTACAAGTTTTGCTTTAAGTTGTCTATTTCGGGGCCTATCTTGTTTACAAGTTCTATGAATTTTTTCCTTTTAGCAACTTTGTATTCATTAATTTTTCTCTTTAAAGATTTTATTCTCTTCCTAATTAAATTAGGATTCTCTGAATCACTGATAACTTCATAAGTTTCGTAGTATACTGTATGGGAATATATGCTACTACCGGATATTAATTCTACCTCTTCATAGGGTAGTTTGCCTAATCTTTTCACTACAAGGCGTATGGGTTTACCTTCTGAAAAACCTTCAGCCTCTGATGTGTCTGCTATTAAAATGACCTTTTCATGGCTACTCACATCAATGGCGTTATAATAATCTTGAGATCTACTGCTTATGCGAATGAAGGTCCTTGTTTGATAGCCTCCTTGATAGCCTTTATCTTTTAGTTCTTTTAAATCTGAATTCAAAGACTCTAATTTTTCACCTAATGAGTATATCTCATTTCTCATTCCTTGTAGAGAGTCATTGTAATTGTCCCAGGCACTTAATATGCTTTTTGCCGAGTTGATTATCGTACCACTTCGTGAGCCATAAATCATTTGGATTTTGTCTGCATTTTGCTCAAACTGCACATCTTGTAATTTACTTATGATGCTTTTTATATCATCCTCATTTGTAAGTTTAACCTTAGAGATAAAGTCTTTAATTTCAGAAATTTTTGCCTTATAGGTTGAGGCATTAACCCTTGACCTTAATTTGGCATTTTCTGCAGATATTCGTCTGATTTCATCCTTTAATTCGGCATTTTTTACAGATATTTCTCCGAATTCATCCTTTAAATTATTGTTTTTCAAATTTAACTTAATAATAGCAATAAACTCAATTATACATACTATTCCTATAACAAATATAGCTAATACCTTTTTATCTATAGTTAATTCTTCTATAACTAATTCTTTTTTATCTTTATCCATATCCATAATAGTGCCTCCTTTTATTGTTGTAATTCAAAGAAGAAAACATATTGATTTAATAATAAAACATCTTATTTGTTTTGTCAAGTGGGCTATGTACCTTTAAAATAAATGCAGGGTAGCATGTCTGACCTTGAGCATTGGGTCTCCGTGGCTCTTAAAACTGTAAAAAAACGAAAGATGAATGGAAATAATTATTAAAAATTAAAAGATTATAACAAAGACATGCTTTTTATCTCATACCAAGAGAATAAGGCTGTAATTATGTAATTTAACCATGTTGCTCTTCTTTCATCTTTTTGTTACTATATAGCCTTTCATCGCTCTTCTTAAGCAATTCCTCAAGTGATACCCCATCTTCAGGTGAACATGCAATCCCATAACTAAAATCTATTTCAGGATACTCTTTTTTTATACCTTCCCTAATTCTTTCAAGCACTGATTCTACTATTCCCTTTTTCATGCCAAAAAGCACGAGAAGAAACTCATCTCCCCCATATCTAACTGCAATATCATAATCCCTTATAGAATCAATAACGATTTTACCAAATTCTTTCAAAACCATATCTCCCTCTGTATGTCCGTAGGTATCATTAAACACTTTAAATCCATCAAGATCTAAAAGGACAAATGCACATGTAGAGTTGGTATATATAACCTCCTTTAGTAATTCAGGCACATCATGCTCAAGTGCCCTTCGATTTTTTAATCCTGTCAGAGGGTCTAAGAAAGAATCTTTTTCAATCTTTTCATAGGCAAAACTCCTTACAAGTGCAAGAGATATTATACCTGCCACAGATTCCAGTAAACTCAGGTCTTTTTCAGAAAAGGCATTTATTCTATCACTTGTAACATCTAAAACGCCCATTATTCTTTTTCCCCTGTACAACGGAAAAGCAGCCTCGGCTCGAACTTTCTTATCGTAAAAGAAGTACTTATCATCAAACTTAACATCAGGGGAATAGTATTCTTTTCCTGTAATGTATACATAAGGTACTATTCCTCTCCCGAATATGTCCAGTGAGAACTTTTCCTTGTCTATTTTAAATCCATACTCAGCCTTTATAATAAGTTTGTTGTTGGAAGGGACAAGTATTGCAATCTGTAGCAAATTAAGATGCTCTTTGAGCATATTAAGGATCTCCCGCAAAGTGTCATCATCAAGTTTATCTTTTTTAACAAGAACGCCTGAGATCTTGTTTAAAAGTTTAAGTTTGTCAATGGTATCCTCATACTTTTCATTTAAAAGCATCTTAAACAGTTGTGGGCTTATAATCTCAAAAGAGTTTTTTAAGAACATAACGAGTTTCTCGTCCACCTCTCTTACTTTCTTACTATTTACATAAACAATACCCAGAACTCTACCATTGTAAGTTAAAGGATATGCAACAACCGTTCTCCTCGCTTTTTCTACCATCTTTGGATTAATATCATCTTCAAAATATACATCCTTAATTATAATAGGTCGCTTTTCAGTGATTACTCTTTTGGAAAGACCTCTTTTAAGTCTCGCAGTTGACTTATATTCTAAGAGTTTTTGCGCTTTTTTTGTTAATGAAAAGGCTCTCAATACACTCTGTTGATTCTCTGAGAGTAAAATAAAACTCGCCTCATCCATATCAAGGTAGAAAAGAACGTTTTTGAGAAGATAAAAGATAAGGTCCTCTATCGTACCACTTTTTAGCATGGTTTTTATAGTTTCAAATGGGAAAATACTATAGTAAAAAATAAACCTCCATATAACGGTTACTATCTTCTTAATACCTTGTGAATTTAACGATTTTACATCAAAAGTTACTCGAAGTGCCGCTTTTTTAAGGTATCTATCGCTTACTGGAAAATAGACTTCAACTCTATCATTCTTGATGTTCCATGTTACATAATTAATAGGTCTTCTAACGACTCTAACATCATGTACCTCTTTAACATTCGCTATTGCATCAAGAATAACGTCAAAATTCACAAATACATTATTTTTCATAACATTTAATAATAAGGGGAAAAATAGAAATTGTCAAGTGTTTTAATGCCGGGGGCGGGACTTGAACCCGCACAGGAAAAACTCCCACATGGCCCTCAACCATGCGCGTCTGCCAATTCCGCCACCCCGGCAGGGTGAAGTGTCAAAATTATAAGATACATATATCGCACCGTCAAGTTTTCGGGATTCCTCCCAAAAATTATTTTAGATTATAGGATAGTAAACTCGCCTTATGCATTGATAAAGAACAAGAAGCTCTGTTTTCTACTTGACAGGTTTAAGTTGTGATATTAAAATTAAATTATAAATTGGAGGGGAAGATGGATAGAATTAAGCATGTTAAAGAGTTTCTCTCAGGAGAAAACGTTGAGGTTGAGACCATAAAATTGGGTTATTCCACCATAGATAACCTTATATTGGGGGTGCGAAGGAAAGAAATTGCTCTATTTGCATCCTTGCCAGGTGTTGGTAAAACAGCAATGCTCCTTAACCTGGCAATTAACATGGCAAATTCGGAAAATCCTGTACTTTTTATAACGTATGAAACCACAGCAAGAAAAATTACTGAAAAATTCCTTGGGATAATTGCAGGGATTGACCCATCTGTTATAGAGAAAGACAACATGCTTGAGAAACTTAAGCAGAGGGGCGACAGCGCGACTCAAACAGATGATTATCTCTCAAGATTATCAGAGGCTGTTAAAACATTATCCAATCTACCGGTGTATATAAGCGAGCAGTTTATGTTTAAACCAGATATATTAAAAGGTGAAATTGAAGAGATAAAAGGCGCACATATAAAAGCCATCTTTATAGACAGTCTCCAATTTGTTCAATATTCAACACAAAAGAATGCAAAAGAACGAGATATTGAGAACATTATGCTCTTTAAAAACTTTGCTCGTGAGAATGACATTTCTATTTTAATTTCGTCCCAGATACGCAGTAAAGATATCCCTCAGGGGAAAGCGCCTACACTCGGTGATATGGGAGGAGAAGAAGAACTCGCAGATATGGTTTTCATCCTTCACAGGCCCTATGCATATTCAATGGACCAGTATGTGGGTGACACAGAAGAGTTTGTAATTCAACTGGCAAAAAATAGGAATGGTCCCTCTGGTGTGTTCAAATTGATGTTTTCAAGACGCACTTTAAGAATAGAAGAACGAAAATTTGAGAGTTTTTAGTAAGCAAATATAGTTTCTTAATGCGCACCGATTATTTTGAATAACATGACTTAAGTTATATAATGTTCTTATAGAACATGGGAAATGTTAAAAAGCCACAAAAAGTTTTACTATTTTCTGGCATAATTACGCAAGTAGATTACAAAGAAAAGGCTGTTGAGGTTTTAAAAGATGCATTTGGCAATATTGTAGATGAAACTCCCTATATGGAATTTGGGCACACTGATTATTATGAAAAAGAAATGGGTAAGGGCCTGTGGCGTAAATGGGTTGCCTTTTCAAAACTCATTGATCCTGAAGAGATTGCATCCATAAAGCATTATACAAATGATATAGAAAATAGGTACGCAAAAGATAAAAGAAGGGTATTCAACCTTGATCCTGGTTATGTATCCTTGCAGAACATGGTCCTTGTTACAACAAAGAGTTATTCACACAGAATATATCTTAAAGATGGCATATATGGAGAGGTAACACTTATCTATAGAAAGGGGCATGGCTTTATGCCTTTAGAATGGACGTACCCTGATTACAGGGAAGAGGTGGCATTGGATTTTTTTAACAGAATAAGGGCTTTGCTTAAAGAACTATTAAAAAAGGAGAAGGTCTATGATTAAATCCATGGATGAACTCATTGATTTTGCCAAAAAGAAGGGGAAAAAGAGGATAGGCGTTGTGTATCCCATGTCAAAAGAGGTCATAGAAGGGCTTAAAATGAGCAAGGAGCTTGCATATCCCGTGCTCTTTGGACAGAGTGAGGTTATTAAGAGGTTAGCAGATGAGGTAGGGCTTGAAGATTATGAAGTATATCACGCAGAAACACCACAGGACGCAGCATACCTTGCCATATCCTTTGTTAAAGAAAAAAAGGCTGATTTTTTAATGAAGGGCAAAATCTCCACACCCCTTTTCCTTAAAACTGTTTTAGATAAAGAAAAAGGGCTCCGTAGTGGTAAAACATTATCACATATTGCAGTTCAAGAGATACCTAATTACAATAGATTGGTCTTTTTAACGGATGCTGGAATGAATATAAGGCCAGACCTTAGCACAAAAATGGAGATCTTAAATAACGCCATCTATGTTCTCCATAATCTTGGTTATAAAGAGATTAGGGCAGCAGGCCTTGCATCCATTGAGCAGGTATCAGAAAAGATGCCTGAAACTGTTGATTATGCCGTGATCTCAAAGATGGCAGAAAGAGGGGTATTTGGTAAGGATTTCATATTTGACGGTCCCTTGGGGTTTGATATTGTGGCAAGTAAACAAGCAGCAGAGATAAAGGGCATTTCTACACCGGTAAGCGAAGAGGCGGATATATGGCTATGTCCTGATGTTGCATCGGGCAATATACTATCTAAGGCACTAATTTACTTTGCAGGTGCGAAAGTGGGGGGCATTATAGCAGGAGCCAGTGCGCCGATAATCCTTCTTTCCCGTTCTGATACACCAGAAAGAAAACTCTATTCAATTGCTTTTGGCATAGCAGCACTTGGATAGTTACGCCATCTTTTCATACGACGCTTTAGATTCTACCAATGATAAGGCGTGGGAGCTCTTAATACAAAAGCGTATAAGATTGCCATTTATTGTAAGGGCTAAATCGCAACGCTTCGGTAGAGGAAGGTATGGCCGAACATGGGTCTCAGAGGAGGGGGGGCTGTACTTTTCCATAGTAGAGGAAGGAAGGTTTAATAACGAACTCTTAGTTTGCACAACCCTGGCGTTGCATAATGTCCTTTGGAGGTACGGCATAAATACCAGGATAATCCTTCCCAATGATCTTTACACAGTTCGCGGCAAGATTGCAGGAATGCTTATTGAACGAAGAGGTTCATACACAGTAAATGGCATAGGATTAAATGTAAACCAAAAGTCATTTCCTACGATGGATAGGCCCACAACATCCATGTTCTTAGAGACAAATAAAGTGTTTGAGACAGATAAGATTCTTCATGATTTTCTTGATGAATACTTTCATCTTCATTATGATTATGCCTTTTCAAAGTGGAGAGATATTGTATTAAGAGGTAATAAGAGACTTAAGGTTTTTACCAGGTTTTATGCAGGCGATTATTTTTTAAAAGAGATTGACAGAGCATTGAATCTCTACTTTGATAACCTTCCCCTTGATAAAAAATACATAAATTTATTTGATGTAATAAAAATTAACACACTGGACAGTGAAAACTAAGTCCTAAGTCTTACAATAAGTTATGGAATGATTTGTGACAATTGGGCCTAAAGCATGTACCAAAATCAAAGTAATCACGCCATACTTAGTCGCTCGTTGACTCAATACATGCATTGCATAATAATCTAAACTACACCAAAAGGAGTATATAAATGACCAAAAATCTCAAAAAACTTAATCTATCAAAAAATTCCTTACTAATACTCGAAAAAAGATATTTAAAGAAAAATGAAAACGGAGAGGTTGTAGAGACACCAGAGGAGATGTATGAAAGGGTTGCAAGGGTGATATCAGATGTTGAAAAAGACTATAATTCGGGCTATTCAAGTGAAGAACTCTTTGAAAAGTTTTATAATATGATGGTTGAGTTTTATTTTCAGCCCAACTCCCCTACATTGATGAATGCAGGCACACCACTTGGACAACTCTCTGCATGTTTTGTACTCCCTGTTGAAGATTCAATGGATGCCATCTTTGAAGCCATAAAGAGAACAGCCATTATACATAAAACTGGTGGCGGGACAGGTTTTTCTTTTTCAAGATTAAGACCAAGAAACGATATTGTAAAAAGTACAGGGGGCATCGCTTCCGGGCCCGTATCCTTTATGAAGGTTTTTAACGAGGCAACGGAAGCGGTAAAACAGGGTGGGAGGAGAAGAGGTGCCAACATGGGCATACTCCGTGTTGACCACCCTGATATCTTAGAGTTTATAGATGCCAAGAAAAAGGAAGGCGAACTTTCAAACTTCAATATATCCGTTGCCATTACAGATAGTTTTATGGATGCCCTTTATAAGGATGAAGAATACGAACTTATTAACCCACGCACAAAAAAGGTACAGGGAAAACTCAAGGCTAAAGAGGTCTTTGATAAATTGGTTTATGGAGCATGGCGTAATGGTGAACCTGGTGTGATATTCATAGACAGGATTAATGAAAAACACCCTATAAAAGGTGCTGGTGAGATTGAATCTACCAATCCGTGCGGTGAGCAACCACTTTTACCTTATGAATCATGTAATTTAGGGTCAATAAATCTCGCCAAATTCGTAAAAGGCAAGCAATACCTCTTAGAGCATAAACAAAGGGCCACTCTCAATGAAGCATTGGATAAAATAGATTGGGATAAATTAGAGGAGATAACAAAACTCGCCATCCACTTCCTTGACAATGTGATAGACGCCAATTATTTTCCTTTTAAAGAGATAGCAGAAATGACTCGTGCCAACAGGAAAATTGGCCTTGGTATTATGGGATTCGCAGATATGCTCATTCAACTTGGTATCCCTTACAGGAGTAAGGATGCCCTTGTTATCGCAGAGAAGGTAATGTCATTCATTCAAGAAAAGGGACTTGAAAAATCAAGGGAACTTGGGGAAAAGAAAGGGAACTTCCCCAATATAGACCTATCTGTGCACAAGCCACCCATGAGAAACGGCACCATAACAACAATTGCGCCAACAGGCACCATATCTATGATAGCAGACACATCAAGTGGTATAGAGCCATTATTTACCATTGCATATAAAAAGAATGTATTGCAAGGTGAATCCCTTGTCTATGCCAACAAGTATTTTGAAGAACTATCTCATGAGAGGGGATTTTACTCAAAAGAACTATGGGAGAAGGTAGCAGTTGCAAAGAGTATAAAGGATTTTAAGGAGATACCAGAGGATGTAAGAGATATATTTGATACGACATTTGATATAGAGCCCCTTCATCATGTTGATATGCAGGCAGCATTTCAAAAACATGTGGATAATGCGGTCTCAAAGACCATTAACATGCCAAACAGCGCAAAGGTTGAGGATGTTGAAGTAGTCTATAAAGAGGCCTATAAAAAGGGACTTAAGGGTATTACAGTTTACAGGGATGGCTCAAGACAGGTGCAGGTTTTAGAGACAGCAAAGAAAGAAGATGCTTCTTACAAAGATATAAGGAATCCAAGGCCAAGGCCACAAGTTGTAAAGGGTAGAACCTATAGGATGCAGACAGAGATGGGTACACTATACATAACCATCAATGAAGATGACAAAGGGCTTTTAGAGGTTTTTGTGCATCTTGGTAAATCAGGTTCTTCTGTTATGGCATTTACAGAAGCCATTGGAAGACTTATATCACTTTCACTCCGCTCTGGAGTAAATCCCAACGAAATCGTAAAACAGTTAAAAGGCATCAAGAGTTCCACACCCATAAGGCAGGAGGATGGGAATGTGGTTTTCTCTGTCCCAGATGCAATTGCAAAATCCCTTGAAAGGTATCTTCAGGGAGGAGAGCAGTTAGAATTATTGCCAGGTAGTTCATCTTTAGCAAAGGTACCTATTGTCCTTGGAAGTGCAAAAGAGGAGAAAAAAGCATCTTCCAGCGAAGCCGATATATGCCCTGAATGTGGAGGGGTACTTATATATCAGGAGGGGTGTTATGTTTGTAGGGATTGTGGATACTCAAAGTGTGAGTAAAAAAGGAGGATTTTATGGGTCTGAAGAATGATACATGGATCAAAGAGATGGCTCGTGATTTTAAAATGATAGAACCCTTTGTTGAAAATCAAATAGGTCAAGGTAAAATATCGTATGGCCTCTCCTCTTATGGATACGATATAAGGGTAGCAGATGAATTTAAACTATTTACAGATGTGTACTCCAGTATAGTTGACCCCAAGAATTTTTCTCCCAAATCATTCGTTGACCTAAAAGGTGAATACTGCATCATACCACCTAATTCGTTCTGCCTTGCAAGGAGCGTGGAATACATAAGGATGCCACGGGGCGTAATGGGGATATGTCTTGGTAAATCAACATATGCAAGATGCGGAATAGTGGTTAATATAACCCCTCTTGAGCCTGAATGGGAAGGTCATATAACCATAGAAATCTCAAATACAACACCTCTTCCTGCCAAAATATATGCAAATGAAGGAATTGCGCAGATTATTTTCTTAGAAGCAGATAAGGTGTGTGAGATATCTTATAAAGACAGGAAGGGTAAATACCAGGGGCAGCGTGGTGTGACACCACCAAAAGTATGAGGTGAAAAATGGAAAAAAAGGAAGATAAAGCCAAAAAGGAAAAGGTACTTGATGCCGTATTGAAACAGATTGAAAAGCAATACGGCAAGGGCGCTGTAATGAAGTTAGGAGAGCAAGCCGCGGTTAATGTGGATATTATACCAACAGGGTCTTTAAAATTGGATTATGCATTAGGCGTAGGGGGCTATCCCAGGGGCAGGATAATAGAGATCTTTGGCCCTGAATCTTCAGGTAAAACGACCTTAGCACTTCAGGCAATAGCAGAGGTGCATAAGATGGGTGGTAAGGCAGCCTTTATTGATGCAGAACATGCACTTGATCCTACCTATGCCAGGTCTCTGGGAGTAAATGTTGATGACCTTCTGGTTTCACAACCAGATACAGGGGAGCAAGCATTAGATATTGCAGATATGCTGACAAGAAGTAATGCAATAGACCTTATTGTGGTAGACTCTGTTGCAGCACTTGTCCCACGTGCAGAACTTGAAGGAGACATGACAGACTCCCAGGTAGGCTTACAGGCAAGACTTATGGCAAAAGCCATGAGAAAACTATCAGGTGCACTATCACGTTCAAAAACCTGTGCCATATTCATAAACCAGATAAGACAAAAAGTCAACACCAGATTTGCTTTTGGAAACCCTGAGACAACACCAGGTGGTCTTGCACTGAAATTTCACGCCTCTGTTAGACTGGATATAAGAAGAATAGCCACATTAAAGTCAAAAGAAGGTGCACCAGTCGCCAATAGGGTACGGGTTAAGGTTGTAAAGAATAAGGTCGCTCCTCCATTCAGAGAGGTAGAATTTAATATTGTGTTCGGTAAAGGGATTTCTCTTGAGGGTGAGATTATTGATCTCGGATTGGAGCTGGGACTTATAAAAAAGAGCGGGACATGGTATACCCTTCTTGAAACACAGGATACATTCCAGGGCACAGAAAAATTAAAGGAAAAACTTCGAGAAGATACGGAACTCTTTAAGAAACTGTTTTTAATTATAAGGGAAAAACTTGCTCTTCCTATGGTTGGCAAGGAATGGGAAAGGCCTAAAATGGCTAAGATTGAGGATGAACATATAACAGAAGAGAGCAAGGAGGAACCTTAAGGAAAAATTGGAAGAACCTTTAATACCTCTTATAATGTAGGCATGTCGCTTTCTAAAGATATATATAAATTCGCCTTTCGTGAAAATCCTCTTCCGCTTGTAATAACTGATGTAAATGGAATGATACTGGAGGTATCAGACGCTTTACTTTCAGAACTTGAATTACAAAGGGATGCGGTAATAGGTACATCTATCTATCCTTTAATAGGGAATAAAGAATTAAAGCCTGGCAAAGAACGTGCAGTTTCCCTTAAAGAAAAAAAATACAGTGTTAGAACGAAGAACTATGAAGTAGAAGGTATTGTTTTTCGTATTTTTGTATATCGTGAAATCATTGAGATAAAACCAGCCAATCCCAAAACAGTACTTTTAGAGAAACTGCTTAAAAACTCTTATAGAATAGAAAACTTTCCACGATTTGTATCAAAGAACATCAAATACATCTCTAATAAAATAGGGGCCCATGGTGGGATCTTTTTAATAAAGGATGCAAAAGATAAACTATTTAAACCTATAGCATACTATGGTCTTGGTGAAAAAATGCCCAAGAGACTCTCTATTAAGTTTGATAAAGAAGACTACTATACCCCAGGCCTTGCGTACTTATATGAGGCATCCAAAATTCCAGATTTTCTTGGTCCAGTACAGGTTCTTATGGAATGGGCCCAGTTATCTCTTCTCGTTTTTATTCCACTCTCACAAGATAACAAAGAAATAGATACAATGTTTATCCTCGCATATAAGGATAGATCAGACCTATCAAATGATGATATTGCAACATTGAAACTCCTTGCCCTTATTTTTAATGTTTTCCATGAAAAAAGCAAACTCAAAAAGGAGCTTTCGGAGAGCACTTACAGAGATTTCATCACAAGGACCTACTCCCAGATTATGTTAAAAGAATTTGTCTCGCTTATATTCAGTCAGGCTAAAAGATACCACTTTCTTTTCTCTGTGGTGCTTTTAAAAATTACCAATTATCAGGATATAAAACGTATTTATGGTCCTGGGATGACAGAACTTGCCATGCAGAAGGTTTCAAGCGTCCTCCTGAGAACACTCAGGAAATCGGATGTGGTAGGAAAATATACTGAAGATTCCTTTCTATTTATACTTCCCTTTACTAACAATGGCAGGTCTGAATTTGCTGTTCAGAGGGTAAAAAATGCACTATTAAATACAGATTTTGCACCAATTAAAGATATTGAATTCGCTGTTTCTATAGCACATCTTGAGGAGGGGGACACAAAAGCAGAGGATATGTTGCAAAGGTTAAAAGCATCCCTTATACCACTTTCTCAATTTAAGCCTGGTTAAAGGTCTTTTATCTCAAAGAGTTTGTTAATAAAGTTATTTACAAGGTCCTCTGTGGCTCTTTTTATTCCTGCATCTTCATCTTCTGATGAAGCACTATAAACACCCTTGCCATAGAAAATAGAGTCTTTGAGAAAAGATAGCGTATCATCAACTGGATGGGTAAGTATCTGAGCCTTAATGGTTATGGTATAAACAGTAATCTCTCCACTTTCCGTGAACTCAGTGGCATTCTTATTGAATGATAAGAGAGTGGGGATAATTTTCATTTTTGCCTGTTTTTCACCTACTATATTTAGTCTCCCATCCTCACGCATTGCATCTATGAAATAATTTTGCACATCAAGGGTGATATCCTGTCTGTTTGTCTCATTATTCAATGGTGCTATATACACGTTTCTGTATTTTGATGGGAAACCTCCTGAAAAAGAGTAAATACACGATGTGAAAACAGCAGATAAAATTAAATTAAGGCGTAAAAAGTTCCGCATATACCTTTTGGGCAAAGAGGAGTGTAAAAATAGATAGTATCTTTAACCACTCAAGAACAAAAGATGTATTTTGGGTGTAGGAACCACGGAGAATAAAGACTATATCAGAAAGAGACCAAAGTAATATGGCAACAAAGAGAAGTTTAAAGAACCTGGAAATTTTTCCATCATAAAATGCAAAGAGGTATGTAATACCTATAAGAACCATTATAAGGTCTAAAGTCACGTAATAAAGATTTACAAGTAAGCCACCCGTAGCCTTACCAAAAATCTCTGTAGCCTGGATCGCTATATACAGGTCAAAGACCAAAATTATGAATATACCTGCGCCCCATATAATCTTTAGTTTATCTACCTCATCAATTATACTACCAGCCCTTGACATAAAGAAATAATATCCCGCAGTTATAAATGCATAAGCGGCTAAAATCAAATAATCTGTTACAATAAAAATATTTGTAGGGTTACCTTCGGCGCCTCCCTCTAACGATCTAAATATAGAGCCAATTAGGAAAAGCAACATCCCTAAGATAATACTAATCCAGGCAAGGTGGTGAGTAGAAGGGGTATCCTTTGAATGCCAGAACCATAATCCTAATCCAAAAGTGCTGATAATCATAAGAACCAAGGATATATTAAGTGAATAAATCCACATGCTCCTATTCAGAAAACCTGTTATAAGACTTATAATAACAAGTAAGAGCCCAATAATAAAGGTAATATTAACTATTTTTCTCACTGGTTGCTCCTTTTGTCTTACATTCATCAAACACCTTTTTTACAAGATAATTCCCTGCATCTTCATTAGCACGCCCAAGATAAACCCCAATGATCTCCTTGATAATATCATCAAAGTCGCTTGGAACGCCCTTGTCCAGGATCTTTGGTTCCATTTGAAGTTCTCCATCCTTAATTTGTATTAGGTCCTCATAAAATGGGTGTCTTTTTACAAGTTTTCTCTTGGTATCTATGGCAATCAAACCAACAAGCCTTTTACCTATAATTTCTTTCAACTTCTCCTGCGAACATTTCAAAAGACGATTTATCTCAATAGACCTTTTTGTATAGAGTAATTTTTCGTAAGGAATATCAAGAGACATGTTATAAGATTTTATTGCAGTTATATTTAAAGATGGTGATAGCATTACCTCTTTAAGTGTATTTTCATCTACTAAAAGTTCAACGTTGTGCCCGGGAAAAATATGAATGATGTTCCCATCATGCCAGAGAAATATGATTTTATTATCTCTTGAATCAAAGATGGCAGGTCCTGTAAATTTTTCTTCACTCAATTTCTTAAATACCCTGTCCAATCCTATGGTCTCTGGATTTATTCCATCAAAGATCTTAATGCCGCTAAATATACCATAATAAGCCAATAGAGCCTTTGCAGTGGTTTTGAATACTGAAATAGATAGGGGAGGATTATTCCATTTGCTTTTCATTGAAAGAAGAGATTCTTTTCCCCTTAAAACCACTCCTTTTCCAAAAAAAGCACTAAACCTTATATGTCCTGAGATTAAAAATGTATACCACCTGTATTCAGAAGATATAGCAGCAAGATAGCCTGTGAAATTCTCTTTACCCAACATATCCCACATGTCCTCAAAAGATACCTCTCTCGTATCAATCTCCCTTTTCTCTTTTACAAGTGGCACAGCACACGCTTTAAGCAACAGAGGCTTTATCTTCTCATAAAAAACCTTTCTATCCATGCTGATAATTATACCTCATATCTTCCATACCATCAAGTTAAGAGACCATACAAGTTGTTGCCTTATTACCTCTTATTGGGTATCTTTAAAGTCAACCGTAGGTTCAAGCGGAGGGTTCTTTTCAATCTCCTGGAGTATAATCTCTATTGCAGTGTCCAATTGAGTATCTATACCGCCCACATAGTCTTCAGGTGTAATATCCACCTCAATATCTGGGTCTGTTCCATAGTTTTCAACGCCCCAACCAACATCACAGAACCAGAATGAAAATTCGGGTTGTGTGGTAATTGTTCCATCTACGAGCCAGTTTCTTGGCCATATACCAATAACCCCTCCCCATGTCCTTCTTCCAATGAGTTTACCGAGTTTAAGGAGTTTAAAGGAATGACTGAATATATCACCGTCAGAACCTGCATATTCATTAGTAATGGCCACCATGGGCCCTTTTCTTGCCTCAGAAGGATATGGGGTCTTCCCCATCCATCTTGAAAAGTCATAACCTATCCTCTTTTGTGCAATCTTCTCTAAAATTAACTGTGAGACGAACCCTCCCCCATTAAACCTCACATCAATAATCAGGCCGTCATGGTCAAATTCAGAAAGATAATATCTATAGAACTCGGCAAATCCCCTTGCGCCCATGTCGGGTATGTGTACATAACCAACTTTATTATGTGTTTTTGCATGGACATACGCCCTATTTCTCTCAACCCAATCACGATACCGCACAGGAAGTTCATCACGCAAGGTCCTAACCCAGAACTCTTTCTTTTCTTTTCCATCACTAAATGTTATTCTAACTATATCACCTGCTCTATTAACCAGTAGTTTGTTTGGGGGATTTTCTATGGTAGGTTTCTCATTCTCAATACTCTCTATAATCATCCCTTCTCTGGCATTCACACCAGGTTGGTTGAGTGGAACAAAATACTTATCATGCCATGCATCACCATTTAATATTCTCTTAATAAAAAAGGCCTTTTTATCTTTGTCATATGCAATATCAGCGCCTAAGAAGCCTATATCATATCTTGGTCTTGGCTTATAGTCCCCACCCATCTCATACGCATGGGATGTACCAAGTTCACCTTGCATCTCCCATATAAGGTCGGAAAATTCATACCGTGTTGCGACCCTTTTAAGAAGTGGAAGATACTTCTTAAGTACATTATCCCAATGGACCCCTGACATGTCTTCTCGCCAGAAGTATTCACGCTGAAGCCTCCATGCCTCTTTAAACATCTGTTCCCACTCAAGAGGGGGTTCTATCTCAAGTTTTATCCTTCTTATGTTGATTTTACCACTCTCTTTACCATAAGATTGTTTTTGGGG
Organism: uncultured bacterium; assembly: GCA_913055745.1. Taxonomy (GTDB): domain Bacteria; phylum Hydrothermota; class Hydrothermia; order UBA1063; family CAJXJZ01; genus CAJXJZ01. The sequence goes on from CAJXJZ010000007.1 coordinate 42,233, forward strand.
ATCGGGCTTAGATCCAGTTGATACAACCCTTATTTCATCTTTCGTCTTAAATCCTATGGCCTCTCTATTTAAAGATATACTAAATGAAGATACGCCCTTGAAGAAGACCTCCTCCTTCAAGTTATTTAAATCAAAATAATAAAGGTCCCTTTGATGCTCTATCTTTTCAAAAGATGTATCAAGGAGCCTCTCTGGAGAGTCGCTTGCCGTATAAAATACCTTGTCTTTTGCCACATCAAGTGCATAATATATGCGCTCTGGGACAGGAAGAGGTACTACTCTTTTTGTAATGCCGTCAAAATCTATTTCTATCTCTTCTTCTTTTTCAGATGTTTTTTCTTCTTTACCACCAAATCCTTCCGGTTTCTTTAAAAGCAAAGAAGGCACATCTTTTTTCAAGGTAATGACATAAACCTTAGAGCCCCATGGAAAGCCAAGAGCAAAATGGATGCCATCACCTGCTGGGTTATATATTCTCTTTGATAAAAAGAATAGATACTTTTCATCAGCAGAAAAGGCAGGGCTATAATCATTCATAGGCTCTGTAATGTCGTGTATTTTTTTGGTTTTCAGGTCATATATTCGTATAATGCTATGTGATATAGATATACTTATGCCGTAGGCAAGATACCTTCCAGATGGAGAGAACGAAAATCCATTAACAGAACCCTGTTTTGCCCTGTCTATCTTCTCCATCTTCCCCTCTTCAACATCAACAACAATAAGTTCTTCCCTGTGATTTCTAAGAGCCACCACATCTTTCTTAGGAGATACCTTCATGGAGTATGGACGACCTACATCCAGGTCCTCAAATTTTTTAAGGATTTTACCATCCTTGGAATGTATCTCAAGATGTTCTTTGTTACCCTCATCACTCACCACCACTAATCTCTCTGTGTCGTTTAGCCAAGCAGATACCATGTACCTTACACCGTGTTTTATGCCATGTTGCGATACAGGACCATCCCAAAGCCCCATAGAAAAAGACTTACCCCTTGTGATAATGTTTATATATGCAGCATCCTTTGAAAGACTGAACCTTTCAAGATACTTCACAGGGTCTGCAAACTTTCTCTTTCTCTGGACAAGTGGGCTACGATATTCTATGTTTACCTTTACATCCTCCCCTGTCACTGGGTCAAACACATAGATATCCGCGCCACTGTGATATGTGATCCTCTTTCCATCTGTTGTAGCATTTCTTACATAAAAATCTTTATGATGCGTGTGTTTTTTTAGGTCAGAACCATCCGCAAGGCAGGAATAGATGTTTCCAATACCTTCATGGTCAGAAATAAAGTATATCCTTTCACCTATCCACATTGGGCTTGCAAGATTACCTTTAAGTTCTATGAGTTTCTTGAATTTCTCATCTTTCACCTTTATCCATAATTCCCCTGCTGTTCCCCCTCTGTATCTCTTCCATCTTGCTGGGTCGCCAGTATTTCTTCCTATGACTACACCTTGTTTGCTAATGCTTATGCTTCTTGCAGGGCCATAAGGGAGCATTTCTGAAAGTCCACCATCTTTATTTATTTTGTATAAAAAGTATAAAGAGCGGAAAGGCTGTTCGTGATTACTTGCAAAGATAATATGCTCGTTATCAAGCCATCCAAGAACAATAACGCTTCCACCTAAGAAGGTAAGCCTTTTTGCCTCACCACCTTCAGACGGCATAACATAAACCTCAGGATGCCCTTCTTCCCTGCCTACAAAAGCCACATGCTTCCCGTCAGGAGAAATAAATGGATGGGATACCTCACCGAGATTGGATGTAAGCCTCTTGGCAATACCTCCTTTTACATCTACCTGCCATAGGTCATCTTCAGATACAAAAATTATAGTATCCTCATGGATGGTTGGATACCTATAATAGCCTTCAAAACCCATAAAATACCTCCATTTTCAAATTAGGTTAGAACTATAATAAATATAAACTAAATAGTTCAAGCGGTCAAGTTATTAAATTTGACTTTCCTTGAATAAATATTTAAAATAATCAACAAAAAGGAGGTGTGTATGAAAAATTTACATATACTATACATCCCACTAATGGTTGGTATAGCATCCATTCTTGGATGTGCCAGCATTCAGCAAGCAGTGCCCAATGTGCCACCCGAGGTTCAGAATGTACAACATAAACTCAAAAAGATGAGAGAGGAAGCAGGACGCAAGGTTGTAAAGTGGGATCCCTCTGCTTTGTTTTTTGATGACTTCAACAAATACCCCCTTGGCGTTGTTGCGCCCTTTGGACCATGGAAGAACATAAACACTGATGCACATATAGAAAAAGGCGTTCAGCCAGATAAAAGCGTGGGGAATATACTAAAGGCAGGTGATGGTATCCTGATGCTAAACTATTCTTTTAAGTACTTTACACTGGAATTTAACTTTAAGGTAGAGCCACTTGAAAAGCAACTTAGGGTATATTTCCTTCTCAATGGTGATGCCACTGCCGGATACTATGTGGATAAGGATTGGGGAGGTTCCCCTGTAACACTTAACAAGTTTGCTGGAAGTACCCAAATGCAAATAGCGAAATCTTCGGGTTTTGAAGTTGGTGATGATTGGAACTATGGTAAGATAAAGGTCACACCGAGTTCCATAGAGGTATATATAAATGGCACAAAGTACATAGATATGCCAAACAATGATCCATCTCTACAGGAAGGTGCTATAGGTCTTTCTCGGGGAGGTGCTTATTACGACAATATTAAAATAACACCCGTTAAATAAAAAAAGCGGGGCTTTGCCCCGCTTTTTTTATTCTAATTTAAGGAGTTTTACATTCTTTCGCATAGAAGGTATCTGTATGATATAGATACCTTTGTGTAATCTATCTGTATGAAGAATGCCGTTTTTAATATTCAGAACCTTTCTTCCTGAGACTGAGTAAACAGAGCATTGGCGTGCGCCTTTGTATATTTTACTTATATCAAGGACCTTAGTGCCCCTTCTTAGAACAATGCCATTCCATTTGATATGCTCTTTTGGGCTTGCTTGTTCCTTAATACCTGTAAGCCCCATCCATGAAAGGACCTTGCCCAAGAATTCAACACGGGTATTTTGACCTGAAACCTGCCCGTTTATAGCCTCAAATGGGAAGGAGATAAACACAATCTTTGCACTACCCTTTTCGTTTCTTACACCTGCGCCACCATTTGAACCATCTGTTCCATAACCTAAGAACACAACGCCACTCCCCTCTGCGTGTATTACATCTTTTGAACTCGCATTCTGTGCACCCCCCACACCTGCTATAGCAAGGGATATGCTATCACCAATAGGGTCACCCATAACGCCTTTAACAAAAACATCGCTTATACCAGATGTATCAAAGCCTGCGCCAAGATAATCCGTCAAGAATGTAGAGCTATTCAACCTCTCTGCAAGGTTTTGGCTGCTAATAAAAACATTTACTCCTCTATCAATGGAAGATATGAGGGTATCAATCTCCTCCTGTGTGAGTGTAGTTGTATCGTCTCCTGTGTACCATATTACTGCCTGATAGGATGAAAGCCCCCATGTTCCACTCACAGAAGGCACACCCTCCTGTGCTATATCCCTTACATCATAAACAAAACCCAGGGTATCTAAGGATGTTGTGTAGTAATCAAGATATGCTCCAGAATCATTGGCATCATCAACAACGAGAATATAGGGATGTCCTATGAGTTTATCAAACTCGTCTGTCCTTTCCACAATATAACCTGATGCACTGTATGATATGACAAAATGAACATCTGCAGGCTTAAAATTATCTGGCACAAAGCCTCTGAAGGTTGCAGTCTGTCTTGAACCAGCACTCAAGTTCCCTACAGAAACTGTTGTATCAAGCAATACAAAATTGGGATTGTCTGATCTCAATGAGACCTGTAAATCCGTAGCCTGTTGCCATCCTGCAGAATCCAGCACAGTAATATTAAAGACTACTGTATCCCCTGAAAGTGGCCTCTCTGGCGAAACATCAATGCTATCTGCTATGACAAATGCCCTAAGCATTCTTGCAGCCTCTCTTACGGCTTTATATGCATTCACCCTTCCTGCACCCAATTGACCTTGTTCATAAAGAGTGTCATTTATAGAATCTGCTGTATTTAACAGTATATCCCTTATGTTGTCGTTTGAAAGGAATGGGTTTGCCGCCTTTACAAGACCTGCAACAGATGCAAGCATCGGTGATGCCATGGATGTGCCCTGAAGGTAATCGTATGAACTATCTGGCATGGTGGAGTATATCATGGGATCTACATAGCCATCACCTCCAGGTGCCGCTATATCAATATAATCCCCATAGTTTGTATAGTATGAATGCTGATCATTCCTGTTTGTTGCAGCAACAGCAATAACATTGGCATATGCAGCGGGATAGAGGGAATCACTCGTCTCTTCATTCCCTGCCGCTGCAACGAGTAAAACCCCAGCATCGTGTGCATAGTTTATTGCACTTTCAAGATAAGAAACATTTGAATATGTACCCCAACTCATATTAAACACATCAAAGCCCATATCACCTGCCCATTGTAAAGCACTTGAGGAATTTGAAAGCCAGTAAGACCTTGATGCAACGATAGAGGCAGAAAATGCAACGGATGCAACACCAATGCCATTGTCCGCCACTGCACTACAAATACCCGCAACATGTGTTCCATGATAGTATCCATCCTGTGTGGTATCCGGTTGAGGATCATTGCTGCCAGCATAATAGTTCCATCCTATAAAATCATCCGCAAGACCATCACCATCATCATCAACGCCATTTATATCCCCTGGGTCAAATTGCCATTCTCCATTTACCAGTTCTATCACATGACCATCTCCATCTGCATCCTCTCCAAGATTTTGCCAGAGGTTATCCAATAAATCCTCATGCCTCCAGTCAACACCTGTATCATCAATAACGATTTTTACATTCTTATCACCCTTTGTTATATCCCATGCCGCAGGGGAGGAAATCTTAAACAAAGCCCATTGCAATGAGAGTTCTGGGTCATTGGGCATGTACATTGGTATCTTTTTATAGTCAAATTCAGCCTTTTCAAAGAGTTGATTGGCAAGGAGTTCACTTTTAACCTTCAAAAGGTCTTCTTTGTCCTTCTTATCCTGAAAATCCACTATAAGGTAATCACCGAGCCTGTACTTATCATAAAGGTCTCTATGGGTCCTTGGGGTTATAGGGAAGAGTGGTCTTATATCTTTTATTTTGTAGTGGTCCCTTAGGTACATCTCTGCACTTTTGCTCTTGCCCTTAGAGGCTCTTACAATAAGCCTCCCTGGATGTATTACAGGTTGTTTTTGGCTCATAATGAGCATGGATAAGATAAGCCACATAAAAAACCTCCTTTTAGAACAATTTTATATCAAGGTACTTGTTTATACAAGTATTTTTTATTCAGTTAGAGATTGCATGGGCAGTGTATTTTTCCATAAATGCTTTTCTAAAATCAAGGAGATAGTCTCCTTTTATGGCATTTCTTATATCTTTCATGAGTTTTGTGTAAAAATAAACAGAGTGGTATGTGGCAAGTCTTGGACCCAGTATCTCTCCTGCATTAAAGAGATGCCTTATATACGCCCTTGTAAAATTCTTGCACACATAACAATCACAATCTGGGTCCAATGGAGATTTATCCTTTTTGTATGACCCATTCTTTACTACTAACTTTCCATAGTGTGTGAAAACTGTACCTGTCCTTGCGTTTCTTGTTGGAAGAACACAATCAAACATATCAACTCCCCTTATTACGCTGTCTATTATATCCTCTGGATACCCAACACCCATAAGGTATCTTACCTTATTCTCAGGGAGTATCTGGGTGCTCTCTTCAACAATCCTGTCCCTTTCTATTTTTGGTTCACCAAAGGCAAGCCCACCTATGGCATAACCGTCAAACTCCAGGGATGATAAAAACTCAGCACTTTCTTTTCTTAGATCCTGGAATGTTGACCCCTGGGTTATGGCGAATACAGCTTGCTGAGGATGATAACTATTTCTACATGATAGGGCTTTTTCTGCCCATCTATGCGTTATCTCAAGATGCCTTTTTGCTTCCTTGTATGTTGTGGGGTACTCTGAGGGCCAATCAAGTACCATGGCAATATCTGGGGCAAGGTTCGCCTCTATATCCATTACATTGCAAGGGGTGAACCTCATGTACCTTCCATCTATGTGGGACCTGAAACGAACGCCATCTCTGTCGTATTCTCGTAGGTCTGATAAACTGTATATTTGAAAGCCTCCAGAGTCTGTTAATATGCCTTTTTTCCAGTTCATAAACTTGTGCAACCCACCAAGTTCCTTTATGAGCTCATCACCAGGTCTTAAGTAAAGATGATAGGTATTGGAGACTATAAAATACACACCGATTTCCTCAAGTTCACGGGGAGAGAGGGTTTTAACAGTGGCCTGCGTCCCAACTGGCATAAAAAACGGTGTTTCAAAATCACCATGAGGTGTATGAAGTATGCCTAATCTTGCCCCTGTGTGTTTTTCTTTTTTTAAGAGTTCAAACCTTATCAACTTTTATAACCTTTCCATCTTCATCAAAAAATACTTTTACCTTCTCCCCCTCTGATAGAAAAAACATAGATTCTTTCTTAATATCTTTATAACTTACCTTCACCCTCTGCCCATTATTCAATCTAATTACTCCTTCTCCCCTATTATCATCAAATAGAATAACTATGCCTTCATTACTTCTTCTCGTCTTTTCTGTTTTGTGTTTTCCCCTCATGTTTATCTGTAAAGACTTTAACCTTGTATTTCTTTTTGAGTTGTTCAATAAGGTTATTATAAGCCTCTTTTTCCTTATTTTGTTGTACTCTCGCCTTTATCAGAGAAGATACCTCTTTAAGGGGCTTGTATCCTTCTTTATTTTTATCCACTACCCTGTATATCACATAAGTACTATCGTTCATTTGAATAGGTTTAGATATTTTTCCCTTTTTTATTTTAAATATCTTTTCAAAGATGTTATCTTTGGGCCCTTTTTTTGTAATTACCATTGGTGATTTGTTTTTACTATCACTTGCTTTTGAAAACTTGTATCTTAGAGAATCAAAATTTGCTTTTTTCCTTTTAATGAGTTTGTAGAGAGAGTCAGCCAATCGCTTATTTTTTACAACTATCCTAAATGCCTTGATACTTGCAGGATTTTTAAACTGGTTAAGATGGCTCCTATAAAACTTCTCTACATCTTTATCTGATACAGTGATACTATTTCTGAGATCATTTATCATCGCTCCCCAAAGCACATTTTCCTTACACTGTTCCAATTTGTTTTGAACATCAGAGCGTAGGTATAGTTTCCTTTGTTCTGCCTCTTTTACGAGTAATTTCCTTTTTATCATCTCATCAAGTAGTTTTTTCTTACCTTCCTCTGTAGAGTAATATCTTTTGGCCATAGGATTGAGGTTTTCAATGAGGTTCTCCAGTTCAAGGCTCGTTATATATTCACCACCGACATAAGCCACTGTGTCCTGGTAGTTATGTGCAAAGGCAATATTTATCCTATCCCACGCCTCTTTTGAGTATTTAGATTTTTGAAAGTTCATTACCACCTTTTCATACATTTCTGCCGCTTTCTGATAATCTCCCAACTTCTCATAGCAAAGGCCCATGCGATAAAGCACCTCGTCCATTCTCCTATAGGTATCAGGGAATAAGTGCTGTGCTTTTGTAAGATAAAGGAGTGCCTTTTTAGGTTTTTCTAACTTATAAAAATATATATCGGCAAGTTCAAGATATGCATCAAACCGATCTTGTTTATTTATATCCTTCTGTTTTAAAAAATCTTCATACTGAACTATTGCTAATTGAACATTTCCCCTTCTTAATGCATCGTCTGCACTGTTTTTAATGTTTTTGTATGTTGCTCCCATCAATAGCCCTGTTATGAGCAATAGATATGACATTTTATGCATACCTAACCTCCTTGTGTTTTAACATACATTATAATTTATGGTAGGTGTTTATCAAAGATAGATATTATTCCCCGATTATCTTTACAACAACCCTCTTTCTTCTTTGGCCATCAAATTCAGCATAAAATATCTCTTCCCATGGGCCTAAGTCCAACTTTCCATTTGTAATGGGCAGTATAACCTGATGATGTACCAAGATTCTCTTAAGATGTGCGTCCCCATTTGTTTCACCTGCATGATGGTGGTTATAATCATCCCTATATGGTGCGAGTTTCTCAAGCCATTCCCATATATCCTTCCAAAGGCCTTCTTCATAATCATTTACAATTATACCTGCTGTTATATGCATAGCAGATACAAGACAAAAACCTTCCTTTATTCCACTTTTTTCCACAATTTCCTCAATTTTGCCTGTTATATGAACAAGTTCCCGCTTTTTTGAAGTATTGAACCAGAGGTATTCTGTATAACTCTTCATTCTCCTCCCTCCTTGTAATTTCAACTTTTCCTTTAAAGAAAAACCTAATAACATCAATATAAGACATGCCAGAAGATGTCATATAGTCTGCACTTTCAAGTGAAATGCCAAGCCCTTTGCCTTTGCCCCTTCCAAAGATATAGATGGTATCTTTTTGCTCTTCTGCATCCAACAAAAGTGAAGGCAAGTTTAATATCTTTTTAACATAATCGGCATCTATTACATCATCGCCAGGACCTGCAAAACTTAGTGCCCTTCCTGAGGTCGTAAACTTAAGTATGTTGAGTTCTGTAATACCCAAAAGGGATTTAAGTGAGTCTTTGGTTATTTTTCTTTCCCATGTAAAATGTCTGCCAAACCTTGCAAATGTGTCTATAACAGGGGTAAGATAATCGTAAGGACAGCCTAAATCTTCCCCACTTTCCGTTAAACCGCCTGAATTTATATGAAAGAAGGGGATAATGAGAGAATCGTTCTCTGTAAGTAGTTCACCTATGGTAAACTTGCTTGTGAAGTTTGAAAGGGGTGTCTCTGTGTCTCTCCCTTTGTAAACAAAAAAATCTGAACTATCGGGGATTATTCTGTTCCTTTTCGCGAGATACAATAGTGTGGTCCTCGCTATTATACTTTTTAACTTAATAAGTTCACCGTTCTTCTTTCCAACTGGAATAGAGGGGGTAATGGACTTTACAGCATCCTCTAATTTAATGTGGTTTATTATATTGAGATTTCCAAGCGGGTCAACATAAATGGAAATTGCACCTCTGTAGGTGTGTTCTACTCCTTCTATGCCAACAACAACAGAATCCGTATAAGGCAAATTATATGAGTCTATAACTATGCCACCCTGCAAGAGATTTTGCCCTCTTTTTTCAAAAAGATTATGCACCACTCCATTATCAACATAAACCCATGTAGGATGCATTGATGAAAATAGTCTGAAAGCGATTAAAAAGGCACTAAATCGCTTCATTCTTCTTCCCTATTAATTGGAGGAACTCGTCTTCGTTTAGTATTTTTATTTGTAGTTCTTTTGCCTTCTGGTATTTTGAGCCTGGGTCTTTGCCCACAACGACAAAATCAACCTTTCTTGATACTGAATTTTTTACAATGCCTCCCATCCCTTCAACTATTTTTTTTGCTTCTTCCCTACTCATAGAGGAGAGTGTGCCTGTAAACACAAAGAATTTACCTTTTATTGGACTTTCTGTAGGTACATCTTCCTCTTGTATAGGTTCTACACCTTGTTCAAACATCTTATGAAGCGTCTCCAAATTGTTCTTATCTTTAAAGAATTCATATATAGAACGCGCTATCTCTGGACCAAAACCCTCTATTTTTAGAAGGTCTTCCATACCTGCATTTTTTATGTTTTCAAGTGTCTTAAAATGCTTAACAAGTACCTGTGCGGTAAACTCCCCTACATTGGGTATGCCTAAGGCATAAATAAATCTTGCAAGAGGCCTTTTTTTTGAATCTTCTATACCTTGTATTAAGTTGCTTGCAGATTTTTCTGCAAAACCTGGAAGGCGTAATAAATCTTTCTTTCTTAAGTAGTATATATCTGCAATATCCTTCACAAGTCCTTTATCTACAAGCATATCTGCAAGTTTCTCCCCGAGCCCCTGTATGTCCATAGCCTTTCTCTGTGCGAAGTGCTTAAGTGCTCCTTTAAGTTTTGCAGGACATGACATATTTACACATCTTAAGTACACATTTTCTTTTACCAATACTGAACCACATACAGGACAATGAGATGGTGGAATTATATCTTTTTCTTTACCTGTTCTCTTTTCTTTTATTGGGCTTACTATTTCTGGAATAACATCTCCAGCGCGTTGGACAATGACCCTATCACCTATTTTTATACCAAGTCTTTTTACTTCATCAAAATTATGTAGCGTGGCCCTCTGAACAATAACGCCACCTACATAGACAGGTTCAAGTATGGCGACGGGGGTAACTATACCCGTCCTTCCAACAGAGAACATAACATCTTTTAATACCGTTTCTGCCCTTTTAGGAGAAAATTTTCCTGCAATCATATACCTTGGCGTGCGAGATGTCTCACCGAGCCTGGGCCATAGTTTAAGGTCATTCACCTTTACCACAATTCCATCAAGTTCGTATTCAATATTATCCCTTGAATTTTCCATATAATGATAAAACTCTATAACTTCATCTATACCATTTGCCTTTTTCCTTGGTTTGGAACTTTTAAACCCAAATTTTTCCAATGTGTTTAGAATTTCAGACTGCCTCTCAAAACTGATACCTTCTAAAGCGCCCACACCCCATGCAACAAAATCCAGTTTCCTCTGTGCAGTTATCTTTGGGTCTAATTGCCTTAACGAACCTGCCGATGCATTTCTCGGGTTTGCAAAGGTTTTTTCACCCTGATCGCTGAGTAATTTATTGAGTTTTTCAAAGTCTTTCTTTTTCATTAAAACCTCCCCACGCACCACAAGCTTAGGAGGAGGATTTTCTGTAAATAACCTAAGCGGCACAGACCTTATGGTTTTTACATTCTCTGTGACATCCTCACCCACAAATCCATCCCCTCTGGTTGACGCCACAGTAAGTATGCCATTCATATAGGTTATTTCACAAGAAAGCCCATCAAACTTGGGCTCTACAAGGTATTCAACGTTTTCATCAGAGGGCATAGATAAGAGTCTCTTAACCCTTTTATCAAACTCTTTTAATTCATCCTCATTTCTCGCATCCTGAAGAGAATACATAATTATTTCGTGTCGTACCTGTTTAAATTCCTTTTTGGGTGGAGCACCTATCCTCTGAGTAGGTGAGTCGGGTGATTTAAACATAGGATACCTTTCTTCAAGTTCCAAAAGCCTTCTAAATAGGGCGTCATATTCCTCATCCGTTATTTCAGGACTATCAAGTACATAATAACGATAATTATGATAACGAATTTTCTCCCTTAACTCTTCTATTTCCTTCTTTACTTTTTCAAGGTCTTCCATCATCTTTTAGCCACCTCCACCCTATTGCGTCCACTCTCTTTTGCCCTATAAAGTGCTTTATCAGCCCTTCCTATAACACTATCAAGGGTTTCACCCATCTTGCACTCTGCAACCCCAAGGCTTATAGTAACCTTTGATTTCGCCATTGGATACTTTTCTACATGTTGTCTAAGCCTATCTGCTATTTTTTCTGCTTCATTTAAGGAAGTTCCAGGGAGAAATATCACGAATTCCTCTCCGCCATATCTACCCAGGATGTCAGTATCCCTGAGATTTGAGGATAGTATGCCAGCAACGGTTTTTAAGACTTCATCACCGTATTGATGCCCATAAGTGTCGTTGAATTTCTTAAAATGGTCTATATCTGTCATGATAACAGAGCAAGGGTTTTGATGTCTTTGATTATTTCGTAGATCTGCTGTTGCCCTGATCATAAAGAATCTACGATTGAATATTTGTGTAAGTGGATCCAAGAATGCCATTTTCGCAAGTTTCTTGGCAAGGTTCTTCCCAGACTCATAGAGGGATAGGATCTCTGCAAGATGAATGAGTGCCCATCTCGCTTTATCGTTTTTGAGAAGTATTTTCTTTTTCGCAACAATGATCCACCCATATTTAAGTGTTGAGTGCAAGGGAACAGGGACAACAGTAATGTAGTAATCTTCCCTTTTTACTTCTTTTATATCTGCGATAGAATAATCAAAGCCTGAGAGTTTTTCAAAGATGTATTGTTCATCAAACTCCAAGGGCTCTTTAAGGATAAGTTTGAACTGGGCATTAAAATAACCCACGAATTCAAGTTTAAATTTTGCTTTGATATGTTTAAACAAAGAAAGAAACTGTTCGTAATCTGTAGTGTGTTCATGAACTTTTTCCAATAGTTCCGAGAACATCTTTATTAAATTTACCTCTTCTTCATCTATATCCATTTTCAAATATGTAAGTTGGGATGCCCAGGCTATGGCAAGCAGAAAACCAAACAGAAGGAATGCCCCTGATATTAAAAAAGCAGCACTGTTCATCCCTCTTGCAAGTGGAGGAGAAAGGAGCACCCATGTAAAATCATGGTCAATCTTTGAGGCAACGGCCTTACGTTCCTTAATTTTATCAGGTACCTTTTTAAGATATTGCGGAAAGACAGGTGTTGTTGCAACAACGAGTTCTCCATTTTGATAAAGAGCCACATCGGATTGTATGCCCTCTGTAAGTTTCCTTAAAAACGAAGCATCAATGGGTATTGCAACAGAAGCATGACCATTTTTAAGGTCCACTTCTGTCCAGTAATATGGGTTACCTTTAAGAAGCGATATTCTAAAATAGTAAGGGACTTTTTTAGGCATGGTTTTGGGAGGAAATATTTTAATATTAGAGGAATAAATAAGTTTACCCTTTGTATTCCATAAAGCGCCGTCAATGTTCATATTGCGAGATTTTAAGTCCCTTATAAAAAATGTGAATTTTCGCAAATCCCCCTCTGTAAGCCTGAGTTTGTAGAAAACTTCACTCCTTAAGTTATCAATGCCATCTAAAAAGAAGGTATTGTATATCTTGGATGTGTAATTTTCCAGTTCATTTACACCTTTTACATAGCCATTCTGGAGGACAATGATAGTAAAGAAAGAGATAACAAAAAATATCAAAAAAGGTATAAAATAGGGATTACCTACAGTAGCATTTTTAATTGCATTTTTAATCTTTGGGTCTTTTAAGTTAATCCCTGCCATATCTCAATCTCCATTAAACCTCTTTTCAGGACACATGGTTCAAGGATTTTCAATTTTGCTCAGTGACAGTTTTAAGGCTTCTTCAATGGTTATATTCTTTTTAAGTAATGGCACCATTTTCTTTCCCTGCTTCCTAAGTCTTTCTCTATTTTGCCTTCCCATAGAATGACCCACAAATACATCTACATCCTGTAGTAAATCCTTTATCAATCCAGCCTTCCGGGCGTCATCATGCTTTTCTATACCAAGTTTTTCATCAGTGTAAGGATTTTCCCTCTCGGTTAGAAATACAAACTCCCCATCTTTATACTCATATATCATGTACCTTTTGGCATCACCAAAGTGTCCAAACCTAAGAGTTTCTCCATCATCTGTTGCCACTGCGAACTTCATTTTGACCTCCTATTTTATAAAATTTTAATTTAATTAGGCAGTACATTCAACACATTTACATCCTCAAGATATTTTGGTTTTGCTTTTCGTAAATATGCCTGTATAATATTACAATGTATGGTAAAGGGTATCAGGTTACTTTTGCGGGGTGAGGTGCAGGGTGTTGGATTTAGGAATTATGTGTTTATGCACGCAGACTTATTAAATATAAAGGGTTATGTAAGGAATTTGCCAGATGGTAGTGTGGAGGTCGTTTACATCCCCACTGATCCAAAGAAACAGGAAGAATTTGAGAAAAAGGTTAAAAGGGGTCCTTTACTTTCCCGTGTTGATAGCGTGGAAAGGACAGAAGTTATACTTAAAGAGGAGCCTGAGGGTTTTGAAATTAGGTTTAGCCCCCGTAGCTCACAAGGATAGAGCGGCGGTTTCCTAAACCGCAGGCAGCAGGTTCGAATCCTGCCGGGGGCATATTTATTATGACTGAAAGGTTTATATTCAACGGTGAAGAGAAGCAAGTTACAGGTATTGATGAGAACGGATATGGACCGCTCATTGGTCCTTTAATAATAACAGGTATAAGACTTATTCTGCCCTATGACTCTATATATTCAACTACAAGATATATTTTAAACTTCCACAAATCAATAAAGGACTCTAAAAAGGTATTTAAACGTTCCAGGAGAAGTTACATAATAGGCGAGTCCATCGCATTAAGCATTCTCAAAAGTGCAGGGTATAACATAGAGAGTTTTCATTCCCTTTTGTCCTCTTTATCAGACGCCACACCTTTAGACCTTGCTGACTTCAACCTCCCCACTTGGCAAGATCAAAAACACATAGATGATTTTTTACTCCCTCAACATATAAAAGTGGATAAGATTCATATTGAGGTATTCCAGGCAAAGAGGTTTAATGATTTTGTTGAAAGGTATAACAATAAATCTTTTCTTGATTTTTATGGGTTCAAACTTGTAAGGGACAAATTAAATGCAGATGTGTATATGATGGGTAAAATAGGTGGCACTAATAACTACCAAAAATTTTTTGAACTTACGAAAGAGTATCCAGAGGTCATACTTGAGGAAAAAGAAGTATCATACTATAAAATAAATGATCAAAAGATGTATTTTCTTCTAAATGGTGATGAAATGTACCTTCCACTTATGTTGGCAGGTATCATAGGAAAATATGTAAGAGAACTTTACATGAAGGCGATATGTGAAAGATTTGGCCTTTTTGGGGATGTACCATTTGCATCTGGCTACAGACATGACAGAAATACTGAGATTTTAAAAGGGCGTATTGAAAAAAATCACATGAGCAAATACTTTATTCGCACAAGGTAAAGACTATTTTTTCAAGAAGAACGCCTTTTTTCCCCTTATAATATCGCCTACGTCAATGACTACAAAATAAATACCCCCTGCAAGGTCACCTTTGGGACTCCAGGTAAAGGTATATGTTGCGTCAGGGGTGAGAGACTCAAAATGTCTTTCATATACACGCCTACCATTTTCAGAAACAATGTATACCTTAGCAAAGGAATAGTCTGTTGCCTTAAAACTGACTGTAAGTGGCATACCCTCTCCTAATTTGGTCGGGCTTATACCAAACTCGCTCAACCTTAATGCCTTTTTGGGATAGGTGATGACCTTCATTATATCTTTAATTCTTACAGAATCATCAGGGATAGAATCCATATTCCTGTCTAAGGGTATCTCTATAAATGTTCTGATCGCTGATGAACTACCCAGGTTCTCGTTATCAGGTATTGCATCCTTGCCTGTAGTATGGTCAGAGCCTGCAATAAGGGCAACCAGTTTTAATGTCACGCCAGATGGGATGTGATCTGTTCCATAGAGCACAGAGAATGGGATTTTCAGCATAAGGGATGAAGAATCTCCAGATATCCCGTTGTTTATCACCTCTACCCCACTTAACGGCTGTGTACGGTCTTTTGCCATAATCTCCCTTACGCCACCAGTTGATATATCGGCATTCCATAACGCACATAAAATATCCGCTTTCATACCGTAAAACTGAAAATTCCTTGGATACCAATCAAGGTTATTTATATCGCTTACGCCCCTATTCCTTCCCGGGTCTAATATGAGCAAAACAGCATTATTTTGAACCCGATAGGAGAGCCCAATATATAAATTATCCCTATCCCATGTGAGGTACAATCCGTATAACTCATTACCCTGTGCGTAAGAATCATAAGGGGCATCCTGATATATAAGTTCATCTTCTGAAAAGGCGCTTAAATCACCACTTAAAGATACTGAGTGGTAAGTAAAGTTCAAGATAAAAAGCAAGATAACCATTATTCTCCCTTCAAAATCTCTTTATTTACACGTTCTGTTGCATCCTTCATGGCCTTTTCTGGACTCTTTTTCCCTGAAAGTGCTAAAGCCATTTCCCCATTGAATATCTGTTCAATCTCCGAATAATCCGGTATAGGTGGTCTTGGCACTGCATATTTCATCTGCTCCATAAAGACTTTGATTATAGGACTCTTATTTTTCATGTACTTTTCAGCATTCTTGTTTACAGGTATCTGAAATAGTTTATCAGCCCACATGGCCTGGACCTCGGGAGAGGTGAGATAAAGTAAAAACTTTTCTGCTATATCCTTCTTTTCATCATTTAAAATAACCATATTGGTCCCGCCCACAGTTGTTGCAGACCCATTAGGTCCAGACGGTATCAAGGATACACCAAAATCAATACCAGACGCCTTTAATGTTTTAACGGCCCACGGGCCATTAAATATCATGGCATACTTTTTGTTTTGAAAACCCATTTCAGGAGGTACTGCCCCTGATTGCCATGCCCCTGCTTCAATATGATATTTTCTATAAAGGTCCACCTTAAGGGAGAAGCCCTCAATGGCCTCCTTTGAATCAAGAAGACACCTCTTCATATCAGGGGATACAAACTTTGCACCATATGCATAGAGGAAAGGAAAAGTCCACCACAGTGAGTTATGCATACCAAAGGCATAAATGCCTTTTTTCTCATTGGTGATCTTTTGGCCTATTTTGATGAATTCATCCCATGTGGAAGGAGGCGATTTTATACCCTTATTTTTAAATATCTCTTTGTTATAAAAGAGTGCAAGGCAGTTTGTCTGGTCAGGAATGCCGTAAAATTTTCCATTCAGATAATTAGAATAAAATGCTGCCTTCACCAGTTCATTTTTAAGTTTATCGGCGATACTATCATCAATGGGAACCGCAGCCTTCTTCATTGCCAATGTTGCAACAAATGCATAATCAACCCTTGCTATGTCAGGGTTTGTTCTGGATGCGAGGGCTGTAAGTAATTTTTGCTCCATGCCATTGAAAGGGATCCTCTGGACATTTATCTTAATGTTGGTCTTTTTTTCAAAAGAATCAACTATTGCCATAAATACCCCATGTTCCTCATCATTATAACTTTCCCATATTGTAAGCGAGTTTTTGGAAGTTTTTTTGTTTGAAGTGGAACACCCTGTGGTTATAACACCCGCAAAAAGCACCAAAACTATGAAGTTAAATACACCACGCATATTGCCCTCCTCTGTTTAGTTTAATATTAAAGTCAAGATAGTGGAGAGTAAAGAGTGAGTTTAAAATATGGGCGGAGGAGGACTTGAACCTCCGACCTCTGGTATGTGAGACCAGTGTTCTCGCCACCTGAACTATCCGCCCATAAAAAAATGGGCCCGCAGGGACTCGAACCCCGAACCAACGGATTATGAGTCCGCTGCTCTGCCGATTGAGCTACGGGCCCACATGGGTGTTAAAATTATAACCCATTTATGATGAAAATGCAAACAATCGGGATTCCTCAAAAATAATCTACACGAAATACCATTGTTTCCTCAAAATAAATATTGACTCATTCCTTAAAATACATTAAGGTGAGAATGAGTATTATGTTGAGAAGATTAAAGAGTATATTCGGTTGAAACATCCCCCTACCCCCCTTCTAAAGAAGGGGGAATTTCTCTTACTATCCCCCTTGGTGGGGGACTAAGGGGGATTGTTTCCAAAGAGGAGGATGAAAAAATATGGATTGAGAACAACATCCCCCGTCCCTTCGGGACACCCCTTCTAAAGAAGGTGGAATTTTAGTAGTTTTCCCCCTTGGTGAAGGGGGACAAAGGGGACCCCTCCCTTATTGAAATATACGATGTCAAAGAGGATAAAAAAATATAAGGTATGTTTAAACATACAATCTCAACATTAATTTCAAATAGATTTATTTTTGAGGAAATACGGTGTTTGGCATTCCTCAAAAATAATCTACACGAGCGGGTATTGTTTTCTCAAAATAAATATTTAAAGGAAGGGCATCCAGTATGCAAGTATGATTGACTGTCTATTTGTATTAATGTATAATTTGTAATATGTATATTTACATCCTTAAAACATGGAGGATGATATGGCCGCAAAAGTTCTTATAATTGGAGGGG
>CAJXJZ010000008.1 GCA_913055745.1 uncultured bacterium
TGCTACGCATACAGAGGACTTCTTATCACATATAGGAGGAGGAAAAACCCTAATTTCTTTCATCAACGATGGTGTAATAGGAGGGCTGGGCTCTGTCCTTGTATTCGTACCAAATATCATGATACTTTACTTCTTACTTGCTATATTGGAAGACTCAGGTTATATGGCTCGTGCTGCTTTTGTCGTTGATAAGATAATGCATAAGGTGGGTCTTCACGGTAAATCAGCAATACCATTTGTGATTTCCTTTGGCTGCAATATACCTGGCATCCTTGCTACAAGGACAATAAAATCAGAAAAGGATCGCCTGCTTACAATATTGGCTATACCATTTATACCCTGTTCGGCAAGGCTTCCCATATTTATTCTCTTTGCATCCGTGTTCTTTAAAGGACATGAAGGGCTTTTTATTTTATCTATGTATGTGCTCGGTATCATTGTGGCATTCTTTACTGCCTTGCTGTTTAAGAGACTCTTTTTTAAGAGTATAAGTGCACCTCTTATCATGGAACTCCCTCCTTATCGTTTCCCTGATCTTAAGGTTGTTTGGAGAGTTACATGGCAAAGAACAGGTATGTTTTTGAAAA
Organism: uncultured bacterium; assembly: GCA_913055745.1. Lineage (GTDB taxonomy): Bacteria > Hydrothermota > Hydrothermia > UBA1063 > CAJXJZ01 > CAJXJZ01. The sequence continues at coordinate 588 of CAJXJZ010000008.1, forward strand.
AGGCAGGAACATTTATATTTCTTACCATTGTATTGGTATGGCTTTTAGGTTCACTACCTTTTGGTGTGGAGTATGCAAGTTCAAATTCATTGGTTGGTCATCTTGGGCGCATACTTGCCCCATTGTTTAAACCACTTGGATTTGGCTTTTGGCAATCTACAGTGGCCTTGTTCTTTGGATTTTTGGCTAAAGAGGCAGTAATTGGAACCCTTGGAACAGTTCTTGGTGCAGGTGAAGAGGGATTGAAAATGATATTGCCACATTATTTCAGCATTGCATCTGGGATAAGTTTCTCTGTTTATTCTCTTTTGTATGTTCCTTGTGTTGCAACTGTTTTTGCCATATATAAAGAAACCAACTATAAATGGATGATATTGTCAGTTGTTTATGGAATGAGTGTAGCATATATATTGGCACTTATTGCCTTTTATCTATCTAAGATATTAATTTAAAAAGGAGGTGTGTATGCGTTATATAATCTCAGTACTTATAACAGTAGGGGTAGTGTTTGGAGCAAGGCCCTACATGACAGATGACTATGGGGTCGTAGGAAATGATGTCGTTGAGTTCGAGTAGGGTAATGACTATACAACAAAAGATAATACGCTGTCAAGTTATCTGGCGATAAAACACGGATTTTCCCCAAGGTCTGAGTTAGACCTCTCTTTATCTTATAACTATCCTGGTTTAAGTGATTTGAATGCATTTTTAAAACTCAATATCTTGGATCATGCACCTTTTCATTACACGCTCTCTTTTAGCGGTGATTGGGGGCAAAGGATTTTGATATTAATAATATCGCATCTTTTGAGAAAAACTGTTTCTTAATAAACTTAAATCTCTCTCTTTTGTCCTCCCTTCAAAGCGTAGAACTTGGCCTCTCTCCAGTTTATGAGTTGAAAAAAGGACTGTCCTTAGGCCTTGATATACGATATAATTTAGAGAGGAAAAGTGTTTCAAGTCTTGTGGGATGTGCTTTTGAGGTTGCGCCTTTTAACATTGATTTTGGTATAGGGTATTTTAGTGATAATAAAACCTTGGACCTCACTTCCGGTATAGTATTTGACCTGTAGCTACTTTGAAAGGGGCTTTGACCTTTTCATTTGTAGATTCATCTTTATTGCATTATAATATTATTACTATGCGGGAGTAGCTCAGTTGGCAGAGCATCAGCTTCCCAAGCTGAGGGTCGCGGGTTCAAATCCCGTCTCCCGCTTTTATTAAAAGAGGTTAATATCTATGATTGCATATCCCCAGAGTTTTGATGTTATTGTTATAGGTGGTGGACATGCAGGTATTGAAGCATCTCTTGCTGCCGCGAGAATGGGGGGGCGGGTCTTACTCTTTACATTGAGTGTAGAACAAATAGGTCAGATGTCATGTAATCCAGCAATTGGCGGACTTGCAAAGTCCCATCTTGTAAAGGAGATAGATGCCCTTGGCGGTGAGATAGGTAAAGCAGCAGATGCAACTGGCATACAGTTTAAGATGTTAAACACATCAAAGGGCCCTGCTGTCTGGTCTCTTCGTTCACAAAACGATAGAAAGGCGTATAGAGAATACATGAGGGATGTTGTGTTATCCCAGGAGAATCTGTGGGTAAAACAGGAAGAGGTGTATGAGATTGTTGTTAAAAATAATGCTGTTTTAGGTGTGATAACCAATACGGGTCTATTTTACAGGGCGCCTTCAGTGGTGGTGGCAACAGGTACATTCTTAGGAGGTAGGATCTTCATTGGTATGAATATGATGGAAGCAGGTAGGATGTATGAGTTTCCATCAAAGAAACTCTCTTTCTCTCTTAAGTCCCTCAATCTAAAAATGGGGAGGTTTAAAACAGGCACTTCACCTCGTATAGACATAAGAACAGTGAAATTGAACAAGATGGAAGAACTCCACGGTGATGAACCACCGAGGGGATTTTCATTTAGGCATCCCTTTTTAAATGTCAAGCAGATGCCATGTTTTGGAACCCGTACGAACCCAAAAACACACAAGTTGATACGCGATTCACTTGTAAGGTCTCCACTTTATACGGGGATGATAGAGGGAAAGGGGCCAAGGTACTGTCCATCCATTGAGGTAAAGATCGTTGATTTTCCAGAAAGGGAAAGCCACAGGGTAATCCTTGAGCCAGAAGGAAGGGATACCTTTGAGTATTACTTAAATGGCCTTGCTACATCCATACCAATGGATTATCAGATAAAAATGCTCAGGTCCATTGAGGGCATGGAGAATGTAGAGATTATAAGACCTGGTTATGCAGTTGAGTATGATTATGTTGATCCATCTGAACTCTTGCCATATCTTGAAACAAAGAAGGTAAAGGGACTTTTCCTTGCAGGGCAGATAAATGGTACATCAGGGTATGAAGAGGCGGCAGCACAAGGTTTTATTGCAGGCGTAAATGCACTATTAAGACAGGATGGTAAGGAGTTTTATCTAAAGCGTCACGAGGCCTATATAGGTGTTTTAATAGATGACCTTATATCAAAAGGTACAGATGAACCATACAGGCTTTTTACATCAAGGGCAGAATACAGGCTTCTCCTTCGGATGGACAATGCTCAAGATAGACTCATGCATTATGGATACAATTTAGGTCTTATAAAGAAGACAGAGTATGAGGATTATTTAAAGAAAAAAGAAGAGAGGGAGAAACTCCTTGATTACTTGAAACATAAAAGGGTGAAATCTACACTTCTTAGAGAGCAATTTCCTCATTTAAACCTTAAACTACATGATGCACCAACTCTTTTTGATGCACTTAAAATAAAGGGTATTTCTTATAATGACCTCGTTCAAATGGGACTTGCTCCAAAGGTAGATGCCCTCCTTGTCGAGAGGGTGGAGATAGAGGCACGGTATGATGGGTATATTCAGAGGATGGAAAAAGAGGCAAGGAAACTGGAAAAAATAGAATCTATGAGGATTCCTGATAATTTTGATTTTAATCGTGTGCAGAACCTATCCAACGAGGCAAGGGAAAAACTTACGAAAAAAAGGCCCCTTACACTTGGACAGGCTCAGAGGGTGCCAGGTGTTTCCCCAAGTGATATAATGGCTATTTATTATTTTTTGGAGGGTGTAAAATGAGACTATTAATGTTTGATGCAGCATATGTGAGGTATAAACCAACTCAAAAAGGGTGGGAAGAAGGTGAGGATATAGAAGTAAAAGAATATCAATTTGAAGATGTAGTCTTATGCTTTGTACATGCAGAACCAGATGATGAGGAATATGGTAGTAAAAAAATAACCAAAATTTTAAAAAATATAAAATGGCTGTGCGGAAAATTAAACAAAAAAAGAGTTTTACTGCACTCATTTGCGCATCTTGGGGAGAAAAAATCCAATCCAGCGTTTGGTAAAGAGGTATTAGACAAGGTAGAGGAGAGGCTAAAAAATGTAGGGTATGAGGTCTTTCAGACCCCTTATGGATGGTTTCTTGACTTTGAGTCAAAATGGAGAGGGCATCCACTTGGTAGAATCTATAAGGAGTTTTAATGAGGCTCTTTGCATTCTTCGGGCACTCAGGTACAGGAAAGACCACGCTTTTAGAAAAACTCTCAGAGCAGTTTAAAGATGAAGGTTACAGAGTAGGGTATTTGAAACTTACCCGTCATAAGGGCTCATTTGATAAAGAGGGGAAGGATACCTTTAGAATCAGTCAAAAAGGCGTAAGAAAAATAGCGCTCTTGCATGATGAGGGTTCTGTATTGTGGGAATACAATCCGAGGGATCAGATAGATTTTATAAAAAAGCATTTCATAGGTTTTGATTTTTTATTCATTGAAGGCAATCCATCCATCTATGTCCCCAAAATGCAGTGTATAAAAGATAAGATGGAAACTGTAGAGAACGACCCTTTGGTACTTTACACATGTTCATTTAACAATGAAGGCGATTTACATATAGATAGGGATTTTAATAGGATATATGAGATAGTGAAAAGCAAAGCCATGCCACTTTTGCCACATCTTGACTGTGGAGAATGTGGATATAAGACATGTCTTGAGTTTGCAAGATCCTATCTCAAAGATGAGGTTAAATTAAAAGACTGCAAGATACTCTCAAAAAACGCTGTCTCAGTTTGGGTAGATGGTAAAAGGATTGAAATGAAGTCGTTTGTTCAGGATTTTCTTGGAAGCACCATCATTGGAGCACTCTCATCTCTCAGAGGATTTGAAGAGGGAGGGCATATAAGAATAAGGGTAGATATGGAGACTTTAAAAAATTTAAAAAAGGAGGGAATATGAAAGACAAAATAACCTTGAGGGATTTCACAATGGACTATGTAAAACAAAGGGCAGAGGAGGAGATAACCCCTGATGTATTAAAAGGTCTAATAGAAAAGAAGGATCAAATTATAGCAAAATGTCAAGAGGATAAACTCCTTTCACATTTTAAAGACGATATTAGCATTTTTCTTAAGATAATTGAGGAGTATGAAAAAGGAGTGTATTCTTCTATACCATTTTCTGTCTTGAGCGTAATGGCTTATGCCCTCAAGTACATACTTGAGGAAAATGATATTATTCCTGACTATATTCCATGCCATGGACAGTTGGATGATGCTATAATAATGCTCTATGCCATACATTTAACGCAGAAAGAAGTAGATAAATACCTAAGGTCAAAGACTCAATAATTGGGCGAAATAGTAGTATTTCTATGGGGAATCAATAATGGTGTCCCCTTTAACACTTTAAGTAATAGTAACTTTATTTAAAATTTAACGAATTTCTCCCCTGGATACCCACAAACAGGGCATTTTTCTGGAACTTCATCAATTGTAGTGTATCCACAAACAGGACATATGTATACATTTTCAATATCAATATCAGCGTTCTTTTCTGCCTTTTCTTTTGCATCCTTGTATAGCCCTGCATGGATTTTTTCTGCTTCAATAGCGAAATGTATAGAACGCTCCGCTCCCTTTTCTTGCTGTAATTTTGCAATAGCATCGTAGGCAGGATACATCTCTTCTATCTCAAATGTCTCTCCCTCAATGCCAGTTTGAAGATTATGAACAGTGTCTTTTACAATCCCCAATTCCCTGGCATGGTTTCTTGCATGAACATACTCAGCATATGCGATTGCTTTAAATAGTTTTGCTATCTTTGGATAGCCCTCTTTTTCTGCTATCTCACTGAAGATGGTGTATTTCATATGAGCCATTGACTCACCGGCAAAGGCCTCATTTAGAGATTTTTCAGTCATCTTTTTCATGTTACCCCCCTTTAGTTTTAAAATAATTATAAACTAATAAATCCGTTTGTGCAAGGATCATATTTGGTGGTTCCATTATGCTCTCTTTTTAATTCCATGTGTTTTATTTTAAAATCTTTATATGTCTTTGGTAAATGCAACCTTTAATTTTCTTTATGAGAGGTTTGGTATTCGGGAAGAAGTTTTTGAAGACTATGCACTCGTAGAGGATAAAGATATATGGGTTTGTTCAAAGATGGCAAGAGATTTTAATATGAAGTTCTGGAAGAGAAGAGGAATACGTCTTGTGCGTGTATTTAAAAAGGGATTTAAGTTTACAACAGCAGGAATGCAGATTTTTGGAAGGTATGCAACAAAGAATGTTGTTTATATAAAGGATGATGAACTTGATAGGTTTTTAAAGGGTGAGAATATAAAGATTGAACCTATGGAAGGGGTAGAGGAGGGGCAGGTTATAGTAAAGTACAAGGATGATGTTATCGGTTCTGCGATTTATAAAAAAGGCATGCTTAAAAACCAGTTACCCAAGGGGAGAAGGATACGTTGAAGGGTGTTGTCATTCTTGATTTTGGCTCTCAATATACACAACTTATACAAAGAAGAATAAGGGAATTAGGGGCCTATTCAGAAATACTTCCTTATAATGCTCCCTTGGAAGAAATAAAAGAAAAAGCACTTGCCATCGTTCTATCTGGAGGCCCTGATAATGTTTATAATGAAAACGCTCCTTTGTGTGATAGGGAAATATTTAATCTGGGTATTCCTATACTCGGTATTTGTTATGGACTACAACTTATGACTTATGTGCTTGGTGGAGATGTGGCAAAGGGTGAAAGGATGGAGTATGGGCCTGCGTATTTGGTGAAGGATACAGATGATGTTATTTTTGAGGGTATAGACCTTAAAAAACCCGTGTGGATGAGCCATAAGGATAAGGTAAGGTCCCTTCCCTCTGGTTTTATAGGTATTGCACATACTGAAAACTCTCCCTATGCAATAATAAGAAGTTATGATGCAAGGATTTACGGATTACAGTTTCATCCAGAGGTTGTCCATACTGAGGAAGGGAAAAAGTTTTTAAGAAACTTCATTTTTAAGGTAGCAGGCCTTAAGAAAAACTGGGACATGGAGAATTACCTTGAAGTGCTTAAATTTGAAATTAAAAATAAAGTACGAGATGGCAATGTTTTACTTGCCCTATCTGGCGGTGTAGATTCATCAACACTTGCTTTTTTGCTAAAGGAGGCTCTTGGCGAAAAAAGGGTGTATCCTGTTTTTATTGATACTGGTCTCTTAAAATACGGTCAGGTAGAAAGGATAAAAAATTATTTTGGTATGTTTGGTAATCTTGTGATTGTTGAAAAAAGTGATGTGTTTTTTAAAAAACTTGAAAAGGTAGTCGATCCTGAAGAAAAAAGAAAGATAATAGGTAAGACCTTTATAGACATTTTTACTGATGTTGCAGAGGAACTGAAAGGTAAGGTAAAACTGGAGTTCCTTGCTCAAGGGACACTCTATCCAGATGTTATTGAATCTGGCATGCAGAGAGGACCTGCTAAAACAATAAAGAGTCATCATAATGTGGGAGGACTTCCAGAAAAATTAGGTTTTAAATTACTTGAGCCCTTTAGATTACTGTTTAAGGATGAGGTTAGGCAAATAGGTAGCCTTCTTGGCGTACCTCGTGAACTTTTGTGGCAGCATCCCTTTCCAGGCCCTGGTTTTGCCGTTAGGATAATAGGAGAGGTGAGAAGGGAAAGGGTTGAGAAATTAAGAAAAATTGACAAAATACTGGATGAAGTATTGAAGGAAAGTGGTTGGTATGATAGGATATGGCAGGCTCTTGCAGTTTTATTATCAGATAAGAGTGTTGGAGTGCGGGGTGATGAACGGAGCTATGATGAGGTCTGTGCTTTGAGGATGGTAGAATCCGAAGATGGCATGACTTGTGATTTTGTTCGTATCCCGTATAGTATTCTCTCAGAACTTTCAAGAAGGATATTAAATGAAGTAGAGGGGGTAAGCAGGGTAGTGTATGACATAAGCACCAAGCCCCCTGCAACAATAGAGTGGGAATGAGGATACTTGTTTTAGCAGATATACATGGAAATATGCCCGCTTTAAAAGAGATAGCAAAGAAGGAATCATGGGATATGATGTTGTGTCTTGGTGATCTTGTAGATTATGGACCATGGCCAGATGAGGTTATAGATTTTATCAAGGAGAATGCAGACTATGTGGTCCTGGGAAATCATGATTATTCCCTTGCTTTTGATGGAGATTGTGGGTGCACTTCGGAATATATAGACCTCACTATGTATTCACGAAAGGCTGTTTTAGATAGATTAAACAAATCACACATCTTGTATCTTAAAAGCCTTCCACATAGGCTCAAGTTAGACATTGATGGACTTGTTCTAAATCTGGTTCATGGAAGCATAAGACATCCACTTTATGGTTTTGTTGCACCGTTTGTAGAAGAAAATAAGATAAGAGAGGAGATGGATGGAGCAGAGGGTATTGTCCTCTTTGGGCATTCACACTATGCTATGCAAAAGAGGCTGTCTTCGAACCTGGTTATTATCAATCCTGGATCTGTTGGTTTTCCAAAAGGTGATGACCCAAGGACTTCTTATGGGGTTTTTGAAGATGGTAAATACTATCAAAAGAAACTTGAATATGACATAGAAAGTGTTGTAAATGGCATAAAGAACATGAATATGCCAAAAAGGGTTAAAGATGTTTTAATTTATAAAATAAAAGAGGGGAAATAAGATGGATGAAATAAAAACAAAATTGGTAAAAGTGAAGGATGTTGAAATTGGTGCAGGAAAGAAACTGGTACTTATTGCAGGCCCGTGTGTGATAGAAAATGAAAAACTTAATATGTATGTTGCAGAGGAACTTAAGAAAATAACAGAAAAACTCGGCATGGGTTTTATCTATAAATCATCTTACGCAAAGGACAATAGGTCAAGTGTCAAAAACTACTATGGGCCAGGATTAGAAAAGGGACTTAAAATCCTTGAAAAGATAAAAACTACCTTTGGGGTGCCTGTTTTGTCGGATGTTCATTATCCAGATGAGGTGGATATGGCAAAGGATGTCCTTGATGTAATACAGATACCTGCGTTTTTGTCCATGCAGACAAAATTGGCGTTAAAGGTGGCAGAGACGAAAAAAGTGGTAAATGTTAAAAAAGCACAATTCCTCGCACCAGAGGATATAAGGCATGTTGTGGGAAAGTTGGAGTATGGGGGGGCAAAGGATATCTTACTTACAGAGCGTGGCACTGTGTTTGGATACCACAATCTTGTGGTTGATATGAGGTCATTCAGAACAATGCGAAAGACAGGTTATCCTGTTGTCTTTGATGTAACACACACGGTTAGGCGGTATGGTATTCCTTCGAGCAATCCAGAAGGTGGTTCTGTAGAGGATGTTCCAGGCCTTGCGAGGGCTGGCGTCGCAGCGGGTGTTGATGCTATTTTTATTGAAACGCATCCAGAGCCCCATAAGGCATTATCCGATGCCTACAGTATGTTGCCCCTTTCAGAGATTGAAGACCTATTAAAGGTTTTATTAGAGATAGACAGCATTGTAAAAGGCCTTTGATTATTTTTTCCTCATAGTAATTACTACTTTCTTCTTTTCCTCTTTACTTAGGGCAATGTATCTTGATATTGTTTTATACCCGTTTTTATGTACTCTTATTAGGTATGTTCCACTTTTCAGTTTAAGGTTTGTTGTACCCATTTTGTCTGTTTGAAAAGTCTTATTTAATTCCACTATGTATACCTTTGCGTTCTGAACAGGTTGCTTGTTTTGGTCTTTCACCTTAATTACGAGCGTTCCAGAATCGCTTAAAGGCCTTTTCTCCATAAATACAGTAAAGGATGTATCTCTTTTGATAGATATGTTGAGTGTTTTTGGTTTATATCCATTTTTACTAAACGTTAATGTGTATATCCCATGTTTAAGTGTGTCAATAGTAAAACTATTGTTTAATTTAAACCTTTTGATGAGTTTTCCTTTTCTAAAAATACTGAGATTTACATCATTTAAGACGGTGCTGTCCTTTTTATCCGCTACCTTTATGCCCATATGATAAAAACGTCTCAACAATAAAAAACGTGCCGCTTTTTCATTCCTTGGTTTGTATACCCTTTTGTAAGTTTTATTAGGGAACCAACTCTCTATAATTATGCCAAGTCCGTATTTATAGGCACTATTTAAAAGAAAAACACTGTTTTCTTGATTTGTGCTAACAAAGGGCCTCAATATAAAATAGGTGGTGAATGATGTGTTAAAAGATGAGATAAAGGTTATTCCACCCAAAAGGCTAAAGGCTTTCGGATGCACTTTACCGGATATACCAGGATATATTAGACCATGTGGGGTTAAAAAGAATCTTGTGCCATGTAAGTCGTAAAAAACTGTAGTAGAGAAATTGAGTGAATAACTTTGCATGCCATATATAGGACCTTGATATGCAACTTGCGAGGATATTCCAATGTTTTTTGAGGTCCATTTATGATAAATACGAAGCCCTGGGGATGCTTTATGTGAAAGTGGGAGGCCATTTATATCCAGACTGTCCTTCTTTGTAAAAAGGTATATGGGTATTTCAATATATGCTCCTATGCCCATGTCAGCCCTTTTTGTGATGGGGAAACCGAATTTTGTACCTATTTGTACAAGGTCAGGATTAAACCTATAAAGAGTGGTATCTGATTGAATATAGTAGAACCTTCCCTCAAAGTCTGTACCAAAAGAGGCATGCTGGTCAATGTTGTAATAAATGCCTGTATAACCTTCTACAAAATAGTATGTTGTATCTTGAGTCTTGTTGTAAAGGACAGAAATATTGGGAATGGTTAGCCCGATGCCTTTAAAATCATTGATAGGAGAGATATTAGTAGATCCGTACAAAGGACCAAACAATGATATTATAACCATTAAAATTGCCATTTTTGCTCCTTTTTTAAATTTTAAGGCATGTAAGATGGAGTGTAAAGCAGGTAGTGTTTGCATTAACAAAAAACATATCATATAATTAAAATTGATGAAGTATCTTGCTCCTGGGAAAATCAATCTTGGTCTCTGGGTTATAAGAAAAAGGGATGATACATATCATGATATTGTTACTGTATTTCACAAAATACCGCTTTATGATGAGATTATAGTTGAAGAAGCGAGTGATTTTAAAATATCTTGTGATATGTGTCCTGAAAGCAAAGAAAACTCTGTTTATCGTGCATATAAATTATTGCGTGATAAGACGGGAAAAGATATAAATCTTTCAGTAAAAATAAAGAAAAAGATCCCCAGCAAGGCAGGGCTTGGAGGTGGTTCCTCAGATGCGGCAACATTTATCAAGGCGGCAAACGAGATATTGTCCTTGGGCCTATCTCAAGAAGAGATGATGGATATTGGAAAGAATGTAGGTGCAGATGTGCCTTTCTTTATCCTTCGCGAAAATGCGGCCATAGGAGAAGGACTGGGGGATAAATTATTGCCATTTCACTCACATCTTGCGGGCCTTTTAGAGATATACAGACCTTCTTTTGGCATATCTACAGGTTGGGCTTATTCTATGATAGACGCCTTATCTATTTATACGCCTTATAAAAAAGCAATAAAAAAGGCTCTTTTAATTATGGACGATCTTAAGAGGGGTAAAGTTTCTAAGGTAATTGAAAATGTTTTTGAAAAGATAGTTGTTGAGCAACACGAAGAATTACAGGAATATAAAAAAGATGCACTTATGAAGGGTGCATCACTCTCACTTTTATCAGGTTCTGGTTCCTGTATGTTTTCCATTTATCCCAAAGACAATGTTTTAAGGATAAGATACATTGAAGATATATGAGTGAGATGATTGTTCGTGACCCGCTAACTGGTGTCTTCGTGCGTAAGGTTTTTGAGGAAATGGTACGCGTTGAGATAGAAAAATTCAAAAGATATGGAGTAAAGTTTTCTCTCATACTTTTGGACCTGGATCATTTTAAAGCAGTAAATGATACACTTGGCCACAAAATTGGAGATAAAGTTCTGGTAGAAGTTGTTAAAAGGTTAAAAGGTCTTTTGAGAGAGTCAGATGTTATAGGGCGATGGGGTGGAGACGAATTTGTTGTTCTTTTGCCATACACAGATGAGAAGAGTGCCATGAGGGTTGCAAAAAGGATAACAGAAACCCTTGAAGTTAAGGTTCAGGACCTTACTGTTAGCATCTCATGTGCTTTTGTAACACCCCATTATGGCAAAGAAATCTCTTATAATAATCTCTTTGCTACACTTGATGAACTGCTTTACAGAGCAAAGAGACATGGTCGTAAAAGGGTTGGGAATCTACTTGATATAAAGGATAGAATTATCATACCCTCTTATAAATTCGTTGGGAGAGAAATGGAGTATAATTTGCTTTATAAATCTTTGATTGATATGAAATCACGCGTTGTAATTGTAAGTGGAGAGACGGGTATAGGAAAATCGCGTCTTGTATCAGAGTTCTTGCAGAAAGAACGTTTACCTTTTATAAAAACACGCACTTTTGGGCCAACATTGGGGGTTCCACTTTTTTCTATAAAAAACCTATTTGTTTCTCTTTATAGGGACAATAGAGAATTGTTTACGAAAATCGTTGAGGAGTTCACTGAAGAGGAGAGGGCCATTGTAGGGATTTTTATTCCTTCCTTTTATCAAAAGGATATAAAAGATGAGGGTTTTAAGGAGTTCTTCCTCTCAAAAATAGCAGACTTGTTGATGCGTGTCTTTGAAAAATATGAGATTGAGATATTGGTAGTTGATGACATTCAATGGGAAAGCAGGGAAAGTTTTGAGGTTTTGAAAAACATCGTTTTTTCAAGTAATGGTATTCGCTTAGTTGCCACACTGAGAGAAGAGGAAAAAGGGCATATATACCAGTTTTTAGCAAAATGGCAGATGCCATATGATGAAATTGCCATAAAAGGATTAAAAAGAGAACACACTAAAGAACTTCTTTTACAAATACTTGGAACAGAGATAGATGAAAATCTTTTGGATTATGTTTACCGTTATTCAGGTGGTAACCCTTTTTATATAGAAGAGATAGCATCTTATCTTGCCCAAAAGGGGTTTTTGCGAGAGCAGGATGAGATAATATTCCTTGATAAGGTTCCAAAAACATTACCTTCTTCATTGGAAGACATCACATCATACAAACTCCGAAATTTTGACCAGGATGAACTTAAGATTATTCAATTTTTGGCAGTATATCATAACCCTGTAAGTAAAGAAACGCTTTCTACTATTTTGGAAAGAGAAGTATCATTTATCAGTGGGGTATTGGATAAAGCAAAAAATGTTGGTATTATAAATAAATCGAACAACATGGTCTTTATTCCAATAGAGTCTGTGAGGATGATTATTGTAAAGAATATACCTTTGGGTACTTACAGGTACTATCATAAACTTTCTGCCAGAATAAAGGAGAAAATTTTTGATAAAACAGGTATAGAGCCATTTGAACTCTATGAGCATTTTAAAGAGGCAGGGGAAACGGAAAAAATGGTTATTTGGGCAATAAAGTCAGGGGAGGAAGCACAACGAAGGTTCTCACCTGATGTCGCATTTAATTATTATAAAGAGGCATTTTTTAATGCAAAAGATGATAAACTTAAAAAGGATGCACTTTTGGGTATGATAAGAAATGGCCGTATCGCGGGAAGAATAAGAGATACTATTCAGGTTGTTGAGAAATACGGAGAAAAATTCCTTGAGGATTATCTGTATAATTTCTATCTTGGAAGTATGTATGAACATGCGGGAAAGTTAGAAGAAGCACTTTTGCTATTAAATAAGGCAAAAAAGAAGGCACCTTGTAATGAATTTAGGGCAGAGTGTATGTTTGAAATATCCTGGGTTTACAGAAAGCAGGGTAAATTGGGTGATTGTATAAAACAGTTGGAGCAGATTTTGAGTATGGATATATCTTCTCGCATGCGAACTGTTGTACTTAGCCTTTACGGTGGTGTATTGCTTGAGAGTGGAGATGTTAAAAAGGCAGAGGGTATACTCAGGGAAGTTATTTCCTCTGCGGAAAAAACACATACAGAGTACAGAATAACCAGCGCATATATTAATTATGCCTTGCTAAAGGCTGAAACAATGGACTTTTCTGAAGCAGAAAAGTACTATAAAAAAGCCATTGAAATAATAGAAAAAAATGGTGAAAAAGGAAAACTGTTAACTGCTTTTAATAATCTTGGTACTCTGTACCTTACCACATTAAGGCTTGAAGAGGCAGAAATGTATTATATGCGTGGCCTTGACATAGCTAGAGAGACAGGCAATCATAGTCTTGAAGTAATTATTCTTAACAATCTTGGAAGCACAATGCGTGAGAGGGGTCTTTACAAAGAAGCCTATGATTTTTACATGAAAACTATGCAAAAGGCCCAAGAATACGGGTATAGGGAGTGGGTAAGTCATTCCATGTCAAATATTCTTATAACTTACGCAAATTTTGATAAAGGCTTAAAGATCAAAGAAGACCTCCCTTTGGAACTTGAGGATATATTGATGTATTTGGATGTCCCGAATGAGAAGGCATACGGATATATTGCCCTGATGGAATACTATATAAGTATAGGTAAGTTTGAAAAAGTTAGAAAATATATAAAGGCATTTAAAAAACTTCCAGCATTTGTAAAAGAGCAATATCTTTTGAATTATGATTTTGCTATGGCAAGATTTTACGAATCTCTGGGAAATAGAAGAATGAGCGATTATTATATGAAAAAGGTTGAACAATTTACCATTAGCATAGATGATATGCGAACAAAAGCTGAACTTTATAGAAACCTGGGCGATTGGTATTTTGAACATAATAGACTAAGAAAAGCGAAGCCCATGTATAAAAAGGCATTTGAACTTAAAAGATATCTTTCAAAAGAGGCCCTCAAGTTATTGGAAAACAGGATGGAGGAGATAGAATGAAAATAGCAGAAGGCATGCCTAAAACATATTATCATTATCCAAGAATAGTTGCAATTGCAGGTATAAGTTTGGGTAGGGAAGTTAATTTTATTCCCCTTGTCTGGCATACAGGACTTTCCTTTTCTCCACCACTTTATGGTATTTCTATCTCTCCAAAGAGATATTCCTATGAACTTGTGCTAAAAAGTGGGGAGTTTTCTGTAAATTTTGTTGAGTATAAGTACAGGCATATAGTAGAGCGTATGGGAAGCGTATCCGGCAGGGACATAGATAAGGCAAAACTCTTAGGATTAAACTTTAAAAAAGGCGTGAAAACAAATGCGCCTTTGCTTGATATCTCTTATATCGTGCATGAATGTGAACTTATAGAACACTATAAATTGGGAGACCATACGCTTTTCGTAGGCCTTGTTAAGGCAACGCATTACAAAGAAGATTATTTTGATGACAAAACAATGCTTAAGGTAGAGAGTATTTCACCTTTATTGTATCTTGGCAGGCATGTGTATATAACAGTGGACCCAGAAAGTAAAAGTGCTGAAGGATAGATTAAAACTCTATAAATACCCTGTATTTTTTGTTTTTCTTTCCTTCTGGTTTGGCATATTTGCCTCTTTATGGGGCATGTATTCGGTTGTGGGATTTGTTTTTGGTGCTATACTTCTAAGATACATTTTTGGGAGTGATTTTTTGTATACATTCTTGTTTTTCATAGCAGGTTATCTTTATATGACAGCAATGCCTAAATATAAACAAAACTATGGCAGGGTAGTGGCAAAGTGTACTGTTATGAGAAAGGGTTTAGTAAAGGTAGATTCTATTATTGTAGGTGATAAAACCTTAAAAGGTAAAGAACTTAGAATATGGCATCTTTCAGGATTGGAACGCGGTGATATTATTTTGTCTATGATGAATGTCAAAAAACAAGGCTTTGCTTTAGTTGGAGACCCAATAAAGATAAAAAAGACTGGTTCAAAAGATGGTTTTATCTATAAAATGAACAGATTTTTAAAAGAAAAGATAGAAGAACTCTCAGATAGGGAAGAGATTAGGGGATTTATATTGGGTGTTCTTATAGGGTATAGGGATTTTATCTCAAGAGATTTAATGGATGATTTTAAAAGAACATCAACCATGCATATACTTGCACTCTCCGGACTTCATATAGGCATACTCATATCGCTTTTTTATATGCTCTTTATTCCACTGCTCGGTCATAGAAATAGGGCATATTTAATCTCCTTGAGTTTAGTGTTTTTATATATGGAAATTGTTGGTGTCACACCCTCTATCTTGAGGGCTTACATAGTATTTTTTGTTATGGTGATCACAAGTCTTTTAAGGAGAAAAACCTCTTTTTTCAATGTAATAGGGATTTCAGGTCTTTTTAGCCTTATTTTATGGCCCTCTTGGGCATTTTCTTACAGTTTTATGCTAAGTTATCTTGCCATCTTTGGTCTTGTTTATTATAACCAGGTCCTGGGCATTAAAAACAAATATCTTGGCGTTTTGATTGCATCTCTTGGTGCCATACTTTTTACGCTTCCTATAACCTCATATCTCTCAGGATACATTCCCTTATTGGGTTTCTTGTTTAATATCGTTGTTATTCCACTTTTTACCATTTGTATGTGGCTCCTTTTTGGCGTATTAATAATTTATATTGCATTCCCACCTATGTCATCACTTTTGATAGGGTTTACAAACGCTATCCAGGGTACATTCCTTGAGGTAATACATGTATTTTCTAAAATTTCACCAGTTTTACATATAAAGATGCAGGAACCTTCTTCTTTTGTGTTTTACTACCTTGTAATACTTATAATTCCCGTTATAATTACTATGCTAAAAGAGCGCATGGGAGGTGTATATGAGAGCAGTTGATATTATTAGAAAAAAGAGGGATAAAGAGAGACTTTCAAAGGAAGAGATAGGTTTTTTTGTAAAGGGATATACTAATGGCACTATACCAGACTATCAGGCAGCAGCATTTTTAATGGCAGTATACTTAAACGGAATGGATAATGAGGAAGCCTTTATACTTACAGAGCATATGATGCATTCAGGTACGGTGTTTGATTTTTCTCATATAGATGCAATAAAGGTGGATAAGCACTCAACAGGTGGCGTTGGTGATAAGATTTCTTTGCCGCTTGCTCCACTTGTTGCCTCCTTTGGTGTTGTCGTACCAATGATTTCAGGTAGAGCCCTTGGACATACAGGTGGTACCTTAGATAAACTTGAGTCCATAAAAGGATACAGGACCCGCCTCTCCCCAGATGAGTTTAAGAAAGCATTAGAGAGCGTAGGCGTTGCTATCATAGGACAGACCGAGGATATAGTACCTGCAGATAGAAAGATGTATGCATTAAGAGATGTGACGGCAACGGTTGAATCTATCCCTCTTATTTCGGCATCAATAATGTCAAAGAAACTTGCAGAAGGTATAGACGGTCTTGTACTTGATGTCAAAACAGGCACAGGTGCCTTTATGAGAAGGTATGATGATGCGAAACTCCTTGCAAAGACCATGGTTTCAATTGGCAAGATGTTTGGAAAGAAGGTTTATGCACTTATAACAGATATGAACCAGCCCCTTGGTAGAGCCATTGGTAATGCTAATGAGGTTAGAGAGAGTGTGGATGTTCTATTGGGAAAAGGGCCTTCTGATATTACCGCATTAACAGTGGAACTTGGTGCCTACATGTTGCTCATAGCAGAGGTGGCACAGAGCGTAGAAGAAGGAAGGGAACTTATAAAAAAGGCCATAGAGAATGGTAAAGGCTATGAAAAATGGTGCCAGATGGTAGAAAATCAGGGGGGAGACCCGGATGCTATTTTAAAGGATGATTTCACAAGAACAAGGTATATAAAGGAGGTTGTATCTTCAAAGGATGGCTATCTTAATATAGTTGATACATATAAAATAGGCGTTGCCTCCTCATTGCTTGGTGCAGGAAGGGCAAAAAAAGAGGATGTAATTGACCATAAGGTTGGATTGTACATGAAGAAGAAACATGGAGAGAAGGTAGAAAAAGGTGATGTTATCTTTGAGGTCCATGGCAATGATGAAAATAAGATAGAGGACGCTATCCGTGTGCTTGATGGGAGTTTTGAAATCTCTCCCACTAAACCAGAGGATTTCAAATTGATTTATGAGGTAATAGATTGATGGAACACATAAAAAAATATGTAATTTCTCAGTTTGAGCGTTTTTTGCGCGAAGATGATGTAGAGTGGGACCTTACATCAATGTATTTTGCTCATGAAAAATCGCATTTTGATGTTCTTTTAAAGGATGAAAGTTATGTGCCAGAACTATTTATATTCAGGTGGATACTTGAGCACTATGGCATAGAAGTCTTAGACACAAAACAAGGTGGATTTTTTAAAGATACAATACTTTTCAGGTTAAAGGGCGATGCATCAGATCTATTGGCAATAGAGCGCAGTTTTTTAAACCTTTTATCGCATTTTCTTGGTGTATCCACAATCACTAAAAAAGCCGTCATGATGAGAGATGATGTATCTTCAAGCACGCGCATTGCAGGCACACGAAAAACCTATCCAGGGCTCAGGTATTTTGAAAAAATGGCCATCTTGCTATCAGGAGGTGATACTCATAGATTCTCTCTGAAAGACATGGTTATGATTAAAGACAATCATATCGCGCTTTGCGGGGGAGATATAAAGAAACTCATACGAGAAATAAGACAAAAGGTAGGATTTTCTAAAAAAATAGAGGTTGAGGTTGATAGTATTGCAAGACTGAAAGAAGTGATAGAGGAGGATGTTGATATTATTATGCTTGACAACTTCACGCCCTCAAAGATAAAAACTGCTATGGATATTATTAGAGCAAAAAATGATAGGGTTTTAGTGGAGGCATCAGGTGGCATAACATTGGATAATTTAAGGGATTATCTTGAAACAGGGGTGGATATTATTTCCATGGGAAGCCTTATATACTCTGCTCCATGGATTAACATAAGTATGGAGGTATCAAAATGAAACTTGGTATCATAGGTTATGGTGCAATTGGCAGTTTTGTTGCAAGGTCAATAAAGGATGGACTTTTAAAGAAGTATAATGTGAGCCTTGTTTTTGACCTTGATGAGGAGAAACTTGAAAAGGCGAAAAAAGATGGGTTTAAAACAACGAATAGTTTTGAAGAGTTCCTTAATGAAAATTTAGATATGGTGATGGAAAGCGCATCCCAAAAGGCGGCAAAGTTATATTTACCAGATCTTTTGAAAAAAGGCCTGAGAGTGCTTGTTATGAGTGGTGGGGTCTTTTCTGATATGGCCTTTAAGAAAAAGATAGATGAACTTGCAGAAGAGTATGATGCAAAGGTCTATGTCCCTTCAGGTGCTATTTCAGGCCTTGATGGTATTGAGGCAATGAAGTTTGCAGGAGAGTTAAGTGTTTTATTAGAAACAAGAAAGAATCCGAGGTCACTTGGAAGAAGTGATGAGTCTCCTGTTCTAATCTTTGAGGGTGGTGCTAAGGAGGCAGCAGAGAAGTTTCCGAAAAACATTAATGTAGCCATGGCCCTTGCCCTTGCCACAGAGCACCCTGAAAATGTCAAGGTAAGAATAATATCAGATCCAAATGTCCATACTAATACCCATACCATTGTCGCAGAGGGGAAAAGCGGCAAAATGAAAATAACAGTAGAGAATGTGCCATTTCCAGAAAACCCTAAAACGAGTTTTCTTGCCGCACTTTCTGCACTTCAAATTTTAAAGAAGATAACACAAAACTTTATTATAGGAGGTTAATGATGAAGGATTTTGCACAGGTAATAGTTGATTTGTTAGAGCAAGAGGACATAGATTATGGTGATGTTAGAGTAGAGGAGAAAAAAAGGGAAGTGATTTATGTAAAAAACGGTGTTGTGGAACAAGCCATTTTGGATACAGAACTTGGTTTTGGTGTAAGGGTATTAAAAAACGGTGCCTGGGGCTTTGCAGCAAGTAACGACCTTTCTGCGCTTTCAGCAGAAAAGGTTATAAAAAGGGCCATATCTCTTGCAGAGGCATCATCCATTAAAGGGCCTCAGATAGCGCTTGGCAATGAAGATGTTGTAAGTGGAGAATATACGTCAGATGTTGAAGAAGATCCATTTAATGTTTCACTTGATGATAAGATAAAAATGCTGCTTGAGATTGATGGAATATTTGCCTCTTCTAAATACGCATTTTTAAGACGTGGGCACATTGATTTTATGCAGAGTGTGAAGTATTTTGCATCTACAGAGGGTGCCTTTCAAAAACAGAAAATTGTCCATTCTGGTGCAAACATTGGCCTTATGGTAATGAAAGATGGGGAAGTGCAAGAACGGTCATTTGAAAATTACCTTCAAGGGGGGTATGAAATAATAAAGGGATTTAATCTTAAAGAAAGGGCAACCAATTTGAGGGAAGAGGCAGAGAAACTCCTTTTTGCAGAGCCAGCACCCGAGGGCGAAATGGATATCATTATAGGTCCACAGCAGATGGTGCTTCAGGTACATGAATCCATAGGACACGCAGTGGAACTTGACAGAATATTTAACTATGAGATCTCCTATGCAGGTGGCAGTTTTATAAAACCAGAGATGATAGGCAGTCTAAGATACGGCTCTGATGTCATGAACATATATCAGGATGCAACAAATAAAAGGTCCATAGGGGGCTTTGGTTTTGACGATGAAGGAGTCCCTGCAAAGAAAGAGTACATTGTGAAAAATGGCATACTCATGGGCGTATTGTCAAGCAGGGAAACAGCAAGAAGGATTGGAAGACTTAGCAGCGGTGCGGCAAGAGCAGAGAGTTTTGCCCATATTCCCATTGTTAGAATGACCACTGTCTCCATTGAGCCTGGCGAAAGCAGTCTGGAGGAGATGATAGATAGCGTAAAGGATGGAATAATGGTAGATTGGAATAAGAGTTGGTCTATTGATGATAAACGGTTAAACTTCCAATTTGGAACAGAGATTGGTTGGAGAATTAAAAACGGCAGGATTACAGGCATAGTAAAGAACCCTATTTACTACGATATTACACCGAAGTTTTGGAATAAATTAGAAAAGGTTGGTAAAAAAGAACATCAGGTTCTATTTGGCGTTCCAAACTGTGGAAAAGGAGAACCTGGGCAAACTATGCGGGTTGCACATGAGACAGTTCCCGCACTCTTTAGAAAGGTTAATGTAGGCTACGGTAGATGAATAAAAGGGTATTATTGTTTTTTATCCTCCTGTTTTTAAGTTGTGGAAGAGGGCAGGATTATCAAAAAAAACTCTATTTCACTATGGGCACGGTGCTTGAGGTTACCCTGCCCTCTTCAAAATTGCAGTATGCTGATTCAGTTTATGCAATTTTTAATAAACTTGATTCCCTTTTCCATCCTACAAAGAAAAACTCAGATGTCTTTCGCATCAATGAAAACGCCGGTAGATGGACAAAGGTTGCAAAAGAAACCGCAGATTGTGTAAAAAAATCCCTTATCCTTTCAGAAGAGACAAAAGGCGCCTTTGATATAACCGTAGGCAAGATGGTCAATCTCTGGCATTTTGAAGAAGAGGGCAAATACACAAAACCACCGCAAGATACAATAGAAAAATATAAGTTGTTTGTTGATTATAGGCGCGTTAAGGCGGAAGGTGATAGCGTTTTCATAGGAAAAGGGCAGGAGATAACCCTATCTGGTATTGCAAAGGGATACGCCCTTGACCTTGTAAGAGGATATCTTCTTAAAAAAGGCATAACATCGGGTATTGTAAATGCAGGTGGAGACATGCTTATTCTTGGAAAAAAGAATAAAAAGGCATGGATGATTGGGATACAAAAGCCTTGGGATAAAGGTGTTTTCATGGTGCTTGATGTAGAAGATAAATGTGTTGCCACTTCAGGCAACTATGTAAGATATCTAAAAGAAAATGACACAACCTATACCCATATCTTTAACCCAAAAACAGGCATACCTCTTGAATACAAAAAACTTTCTGTAACTGTGATATCAGATTCAGGTTATATAGCAGATGGCCTTGCCACGGCTTTGTCTGTGATGGGAAAGGATGAAGGGTTAAAACTTGCGAATAGGTTGAAGCTAGGCCTTGTTGGCATTTATGATGAGGATACAGTTATAAATTATATAGCAAAGAAATATATTGAGAGAGACAGATAATCGGTTAATTTTATAAATAAGATAAAAAACATATTTTTTGATATTTTTAAAATAATGTTATGGCGGAGAGGGCGGGATTCGAACCCGCGGTGCACCTTTTGGGTGCACACGCGATTTCCAGTCGCGCCCCTTCGTCCACTCGGGCACCTCTCCGTATAATAATAAATTATAATGGAAGTTATAGGGACCTGCAAAACCTCGGCACAAAGAAGTGTTTATTTTGTATATTTTCTCCAGTCTATTAGAGAATAGAGTAAAACAACCAATGTAGCAAAGAGCATACCAAAGGAGAAGGCATAAAGATGGAGTTTTTTAAAGGTAAATAGAATAAATACCAAGAATGACAAAAGCCATATGGCATTTATCTTAAAAAAGAAGTCCATTCCATCCCTTGCCCTTCTATATGTGGTATACGGAGCGTATAAAAGGGAAAAGAAGAACGAGATCATTAAAATAATAAGGTGTGGATATGCTAAAAGATATTTTTTGCTTGAAACCAGGATTATAAGTGGCTTTCCGAATACGATGAATAAGATACTTATGAGGGCACCTGATATAGCATATACCAAGGTTAGTTTTTTTAAAACCCTTTTGGATGCTTCGTGGTTTTCTTCTTCATAGAGTTTTGAGAGTTCTGGTGCAAAGGCTGAAATTGGAACAAACAAAAATCCTCTTGCACCTTGTTCCAGTTTTCTTGCGATTTGGAATATGCCTAACGCCTCATAACCGAGCATAAAAGGTATCATTATACGATCTATGTACATAAAAAATGGGCCTAAAAGATGTGTGTATAGGGCATAAGAAAAATACTCCTTAATTTCAAGAAATACCCTTTTTACATTGTTGAGGGACATAGAAGAGGGTAGGGGAAGATGTATATATGTAAGGATTAAAACGAATACTGTTGAAGTAATCAGGCTATAAGAAACTTTAATTATAGAAAGCGGACGCATGGAAAGTAGCATGATTATTAAAATTATGTAATAAATCCCCTTTAATATGGTTACAGGTTCTGCCCTTCTCTGTGAGATGTACACATTGAAAAACAGATCCATGTGTGATACAAGATAAAAACCTATGTATATTAGGGTGTATGGTAGATTTTTTCCTACTGCAAAAAACATAAATGGAAGGGATACAAGCATTATAATAAGATGAAACATTAAAGAAAACCATATAAGGGTGAGTTTGTCCTCCTGTCTTTTTTCATGGTCGTATCGTGGTATAAACCTTTGAAACACATACGGAAATCCTATCTGTGCAATAGACCCTATGAGTATGCCAAGCCCACCTGCGAAAAAGTATTTTCCAAGTTCCTGTTTTGAGAGGTCCCATACAAGGATTTTAAGTTGTATAAACCCGCCCAAAAAGTTCCATATATAGGCAATATAGAGGAAAATAGAGTTCTTAATAGCCCTCATTTAATCTCTCAAGATAAAAATCTACTTCCATTTTTGCCCTTTTTTCCATATCCATAAAAGTGTTCTCTGCAAATTGCATTGTATTGTTTTTCATACCCAATATTTGTTTTTTCCTAAGGGTTTTTAATAGAAAAACGATGGATTTTATGTCAAAGGGTTCTGCCAGAAAACCACTTACATTATGCTTTATAAACTTAGATGTTTCTTGAATATCAAAGGCAATAACAGGTATACCTGCTGCCTGTGCCTCAACAACAGGTAGTGTGCCGTTGGAATACCTGTTTAAAGAAAGGAGTATGTCAATGTTTTTATAAAATTCGGGCATTTTTAAATAAGGTAGATAGCCTATGTATTTTACTTTATTTGGATATCTTGCTGATAGTTCTTCTATCTTTTCTTTGTAAGTTCCATCACCTGCTATGATGAATCTGAATTTTTCCTTGCCTATGAGTTCATTTATAATGCTTATGAGAAAGTCAATGCCTTTTATAAGTTCAAGGGATGACGCAAAACCTATATTTATTACATCTTGATTGTTGTTTACCTTGTCAATATTAAATAGACCTTTAAAATAACCGTTTTTTAAGAAGAGCACATTTCCTTTATAGCCTGCCTCTTTAACTGCCAAATGCCCATTTGTTCCATCATCTGTCATCACAATGCCCAATGGCTTTGTTTTTGCACTTAAATAGAGCCTTCTGTGATATAGATATCTTTTTATCCCTCTTATGAGGAAAAAATCAAACACGCCAAGATACTTTATGAAAAACGGTTTTTTTGTTTTCTTTAATGCCCTTGCCCCAAGACCTGTTATTGAGATGCCAAAGTCAAAGTTCTTGTCCTTTATTAGTTTAAAAATATGCCTGTCATAGCACCCTTCTGCAATAAACGAGAGTTTTCCTTTTTTTATTTTTGGGAAATGTGGTGTTTTTGGACATAAAACCTCTATTTCTATGCCCCTTTTTTCAAGTTCTTTTTTAAGATAAGCATTTTCTGGTGTTCCCTTTACTTTATCAAGTTCAAGGTCATAGCACCATGGTGTTATTATAAGACACTTCATGCCTTTTCAAAAAAGAGGTATGTTCTTTCTACTGTACCATAACCTTTTTTAAATCTTTCAACACCCTCTAAATTATTGGATGAGCCCATATTGTAAATCAAGATATCTTGTGATTTTAAACTCTTCATTATTTCCCAGTGTAAAAGGTCATTGGGTCTTAGTTGGAAGTATCGTTGAAAGGCCGCACCATGCCAGTATACAGCCTCATTTTTTCCCTTAAGTACGACAGCGCCTGCCACATAATCACCATGAAACTGAACCATGTAAAGGCTTGCAAGGTCAGAGGAAAGGAGTTTTTTAAAGAAATCCATGTTAAAGACCTTTTTTGCATTCCATCTTCTAAGGGAATCAAGGTACATGAAATAGTATTTTTTTATTGCATATTCAGAACTTACCTCTTTTACATGGAGTTTCTCTTTTATTGCCCTTTTTATGTTGCGTTTTTTTGCGTCTATGAACGAGTTAAAAATCTCCTCTTCGGTTCTTGATAGGTCTATGATATGAGTAGAAAATTCCGTTTTTTTAAAGTATTTTTCATAGAGTTTTAAAAGCCTTTTGTCTTTGTATTCAGGGTGAAGTGTTATGTAAACATACCGTGCTTTATCATGCAATCTTTTTACAATGTGTTCAAGATATTCTGTGTCTTTTTGCGCTGTGTTGCCAAGAATGCCACCGTATCCTCCAAATGGACCTGTCTCTACCTGTCTGAAAAAAGGTGGAAATCTTCTCTCAAGTACAGGAAGGAAAACATCACCATCAAATACCTCTAAGTAGGCTTCTTTAATAGCATTTACATGCGGAATGTACCAGTCAGGAAGATAGAAAAATGACCAGTTTTCAAGTGATTTTATATAGTTTTCCCAAAAAAGTGATGTTGCAGGGTATTTTTCAATATTCATTTTCCAATTGCCCATCCTTTATAGCATAATGGTAATTAAAAAAACGCACAAGTTCTCTGTTGTGAGAAACCATGCAAAGAGTAGTGCCCATCTCTTTGTTGAGTTTTAATAGCATCTCCATAAGGGACATTGCCCTTTTATGGTCAAGATTCCCAGTGGGTTCATCTAAAAACAATATGTCAGGTTCGTTTGCAAGTGCCCTTGCCAATTGAACCCTCTGCGCTTCTCCACCTGAAAGTTCATTGGGCCTATGGTCTTTTCGGTCTTTAATACCTAAGAGTTCTAAAAGTAAAATCGCCTTATTTCGTGCCTCTTTCTCCTTTTTCCCAGAAAGGATTAGTGGTACCATGACATTTTGAAGGGCAGTAAACTCAGAGAATAGATAATGATACTGAAAAACAAATCCAATATGTCTTTTTCTTATTTCAGCACGCCTGTTCTCTGGTAATTTAAAGATGTTTTCGTCCTTTATAAATACCTCTCCACTATCAGGCGAAAGTAGTGTGCCAAGTATGTGTAAAAGCGTAGATTTTCCTGAACCAGATGGGCCTGTAATTATAACCCTTGAACCTTTTTCAATCTCTATATTGACATTATTTAACACTGTGATACGCTGATTGCCTTCTTTATAGGTTTTTTGGATGTTCTTTGCTGAAATTATGATATTATTCATATCTCAACGCATCAACAGGGTCAAGTTTTGATGCCCTTTGGGCTGGTATGAGGGTTGCAAGGTACGAAAGCAGAAGTGCCATTATTATGGTTATTATGACATCCCTTGGATTTACCTGTACTGCAACATGGTTTATAAAGTAAACATCAGCCGGCAGATGCACAAACTGATATTTTTTCAAAAGATAACTGAAGAGTATGCCAAAGCCAGAGCCCGTTATAACGCCGATTGTGCCTATTATAAGCCCAAGCATTACAAAAATGCGCTTTATTTGTGGCCTTTTATATCCCATTGCCATCAAGATACCTATTTCCTGTGTTTTTTGCATAACAAGCATCATAAGTGTTGTTATAATACCAAAGGAGGCTACCACCACAATAAGAGAAAGCACTATAAAGAGTGTAAATTTTTCAAGTTTTAATGCATAAAATAAACTTCTGTTCATATCTATCCAGGTCGTTGTTGTATATGGGTATCCCAATATCTTATCTATCCTTTTTGCAATTTGTGGTGCCTTTTCAGGGTCTTTTAGTTTTATCTCTATCCCAGATACACCACTATGTCCCTGTATCTTTTCTGCATCTTTTAATGGAGTAAGGATAAACGATGTATTGTAATCATACATACCAGCATCAAATACGCCCTCTATTATAAGGTCCATAGACCTAAGCACCATACCAAAGGGCGTTTTCTTTGCCGAGTTTGGCACATAGAATCTTAAGGTATCTTTGGGCTTTGCCCTCATCACTGCTGCAAGATTTGTGCCAACAACACACGATTTTTCTTTGAGTTTACCATCACCCATAACAAAGGCGGTATCTATGATGGAAGGCAGTTTATCTGTACCTTTTAAAATGATGCCATCTGTGTATTCTCCCTTTGTTACAATGGTTTTGGTGAGTATATAAGGGAAGGCATCCACAATACCGTTTATATGTTGTATCTTCTTTATAATACTGTCTGGGTGTTCAATAGGCATATCAAAGAATTTTGTAACTGTTATATGCGGTGAAAGCCCTATGATCCTTGCTTTTAGTTCATTTTGGAAGCCTGTCATTACTGCAATAACAATAATAAGAGCGGATACTCCTATAAAAATGCCCAAGAAGGAGAAGAATAAGAGAAACGAAAGGAATCCCTTCCTTGCCGATTTTAGATACTCTTTTACAATAAATCGTTCTTCTTTTTTCAATCTTCTTCTTTTGGTTTAAGTTGAGGGAATAGTATCACATCTCTAATTGAATGTGCATCTGTTAAAAGCATAATAATTCTATCAATGCCAAAACCAATCCCTGCAGCAGGTGGCATGCCGTATTCAAGTGCATTTAAAAAATCATAGTCTATCTCAGGTGGTATTTCCATATTACCCTTTTCTCTTTGTTTTGCCTGCTCCTGGAATCTTTTTCTTTGATCTTGTGGGTCATTGAGTTCGCTAAAGGCATTTGCTACTTCCATTCCAAGGACAAAGAGTTCAAAACGTTCTACTCTCTCTGGTTTTTCTCTGTGAACCTTTGCTAAGGGTGATATTTCTTTTGGATGGTCTATCACAAATGTTGGGTTTTTTATCTCATCTCCTACTAATGCGTCAAAGAGTTTATCCACTAATCTCCATCTGTCCAGTGTGTTCCAACCCGCAAGTCCAATCTCTTTTGCTTTTTCTCTAATTGTTTCATCCTGCGCCGTTAGTATATTAATGCCCATTTTATTTGAAAGTTCATCAATATAACTTATTCTTTTAAATGGAGGAGTGAAATCTATAGCCTCTCCTTGATACTCAAGTTTATATGAGGAATAAAGTTCTTTTACCAGATGTGAAAACATATCCTCTGCAAGTTTCATCATATCATTATAGTCCCAATATGCAGCATATGCCTCAAGTGCTAAGAATTCAGGGTAATGAAGTCTATCAATACCCTCGTTTCTAAAGTCCCTTGAAAACTCATAAACCCTTTCATAACCACCTACCAAAAGCCTTTTAAGGTATAATTCATCGGATATTCTAAGATAGAGATCAGTTTCTAAGGCATTGGCATATGTTTTAAAGGGTTTCGCATAGGCACCACCGTATATGGGTTGAAGTATGGGTGTTTCAAATTCAATGAAGCCACGATCATTTAAAAATTTTCTTATTTCATAGATTATTTTAGTTCTCTGTTTAAAGAGCCATCTTGCATCAAGGGAGCTTAGAAGGTGCAAATATCTTTGTCTGTACATAAGTTCTTTATCTTGTAGTCCGTGCCATTTCTCTGGGAGTTGCCGTAGGCCTTTTGAGAGGAAATAAAGTTCTTTAACCAGTATGGTGGGCTCGCCTGTTTTTGTCTTAAAGAGCGGTCCCTTTACTCCAATAAAATCGCCTATATCACAATATTTCTTGAAAAATTTGAGTGCATCAAGGTCTTTTTCGTGTACCTTTGCCTTGTTTTTTTCAATGGCAATCTGGAGGTCTCCATACTCATCCCTGAGTGCTGCAAAAATGAGTTTTCCGAAAACCCTTTTTAAAACAATCCTCCCAGCAAAAGAAAACTCCTTATCAAGTAGTTTATCAGCATTTTCTTTAAGATAAGTTGAATTTGCTGTTTTTTCAAAACTGTATGGATAAGGCTGTATTCCAAGGTCTATAAGTTCTTTTATCTTTTCCTGTCTTATTTCAAATTCATCTTTTTGGGCATTACTCATTATTCTTCTTTTCTCCCTTTTTTTCTTTTTCTAAAACTTTTTTAAAGTCATTGAGTTTGTCCTCTAACTCTTTTACTTCCTCTGATAGTTTTTCAAGTTCTGGTGTTTTTTCAAATGCCTTTCCTTGTTTTAGCATTTCATAAGTTATGCTGCCCATCTTTGCGAGTTTTTCTGTTATCTTTTTCTCAATTTTCATTATTTCAATCTTCACCGTTACCACTGCTGCCTGTTCCTGCGTTTTTTCTGCCGCCCCTTTGGCAATTTTAATCGCTTTTTCTGTTGCGTTCTCAAAATTTTCTTTTATCTTTTCCCATATATCTGCCATTTTATCCCTCCTGTTTGCTATTAAATGATAATGTTTAAAGGATGTATAGCAAAAGCAATATTCGTATTTCCTCAAAAGTAAATCTCCTGTTGTTATCTCTGTGCATGTTAAGGAAATAATACCCCATCATGTAAATTATTTTGAGAACGCCGAATACTTGACAAAACACCCCCCCGTTTATAATATACACATAAAAGGAGGTTTTTAATATGGGTATCTTCTTTACCACCTATCTTGCCATGGTTCTCACAGGCACATTCCCTTATGCCTATGAAGAGGTATCCTACCAGTATTATGCTGCAACAGAGGAGACCTCTTTATATGGTGATGAAGATGGTATATGGGTCCCATTGCCATTTACATTCCATTATGACAATCATGATTTTGACTCTGTGTTTATCACAACAAATGGGTATATAACATTTACATCAAACCTTGTATCACCACAATCTCAAAACTTCCCAGACAGTGCCTTCCCAAATGGTGTTATTGCTCCACTTTGGAATGATTTTGTATTGTATTCTGGAGGGCATGTCAATACAGGCGTTTATGGCACATCTCCGAATAGGTATTTTGTTATTGAATGGGATTCTATATATCTTTATGGTGGCAATCCAGATGAAAGATACAAGTTTGAGGTGGTATTGTATGAAAATGGCACAGATGGAGACTCTATCCTTGTTTCCTTTTATGGCATACCTTCATCGGATAGTGGTTTTGATGCAGTGTGTGGAATAGAGAGCCTTGATGGGAAGGGGGGTGTTGTATATTCATACAATGGTGCACCCAATCCCATAACGCAAGGAAAGAGCGTTGTATTTCACAGGGTGCCTGTGCAAAACGACTGTGCAGCACTGGGTATACTTGAGCCATCCTCCACACGGGGTACAGGGAAGGAGATTATTCCACTCGGTGCCATACAAAACTATACATCCGCGCAGGCAACAAGATTTGTGCACTTTATTGTAAAAGACCATTACAACAACCTCTTATACCACGATTCAACAGAGATTTCCATTGCCGGAGATACCTTTTCCTTTGTATCCTTTTCTCCCCTTACCCTACCCAATGACACAGGGATGCTCAAACTTTCTCTGTATCTTTCTCCAGAAGATGACTATCCACAAAATGACACAGCATGGGATACAACCTATGTCCTGAAAAACTGTGATACATTCCCACACTATATCCTATGGGATATGGGCACATGTGATCTCATAGATATTTCACAGAGTTATGATAAAAAGATTGCACCGGGCATGGATGGTGGTGCTGTGTGCTCTCTACCCTTTGTTTTCCCATTCTATGATACAACCTATACATCCGTGTATGTTGGTATAAATGGAGGGATCTCACTAAATAAAGACACGGTGGATTATTACAACTATCCACTTTCTTCTATGGGGGATGAGGATTTTATAGGTGTATTCTGGGACAATTGGGCAGGAAGCAGTGATACATCATCCACAGACAGCGTAATATATGTAAAATCCTTTGGTTCAGATTCTGTGGTGTTCATGTGGAAGGGGATGAAGAAAGAGTATTACACAGCAGGGCCTATAGACTTTGAGGCAGTGCTTTATCCGAGTGGTGATATAAGATGCCTTTACAACATTGCCATGAACTATTGGTATGAACAGTATGATGTAACAGTGGGCATACATTCAAGAGACAGTGATTATGTTCAATACACATTCAATGAAGACCCATGGGTTCCAGATTGGTGGTATCCACATGGCATATACTTCAAAAAGCAAGAGACAGGTATTTATGAGAAGAAGGTGGAAAAAGAGGCTTTTGTGCCATTAAAATCCGGGATAAATACCCTCCTGTATGATATGAGAAGCCATATAGGCAAACTTGAGATTTACGATGCACAGGGTAGAAGAATGGGAAGGTATGTATTAAGAAAAAGAGGCATAATTTCATTAAGGCATTTAAGAAGTGGCGTATATTTTGCCGTATTAAGGACAGATGGAAAGATTTACAAAAAGAAGGTTATTGTAATAAAATAAGGAGGAAAAGATGTGGATATTTGCGCTTTTTTTCATATCCCATACAGTAGATTTAAACTACAATATAAAATACCACACAGCAGACCTTAGAGAAGAGGACATTGTTGAGATGGAGGTAAAGAAGGTGGAGAATGAGGTGAATTACTACCTCTTTAATCCCACCAAAAACATGCCAGAATACTGCAAAAATATACTCGCGAGCATACAAGATAAGGGCGATATTAAAAATCTCTCTCCAATTAAGGGATTAAATCCTGTGCGATTAAAGGTAATAGGCATAAAGAAAACAAAAGAAGGGCAATACAGGGTAAGACTACAACTTCAGACACTTAGCAAAGAGGCAAACCAGAAGATAGGGAATAATGAGATAATATTGGACATGAATATAGAGGGAGGGCATTATAATGGGGATATTAAAGCGCGTTAAGTATGAAATATTTTTTATAGGCATTTTGGCAATTATGTTGGGAGGATGCGGAACAGAACACACACGGATCCTGACACTGGAATTACATGATGTAAAATATAATAGCAAAAAAAGTATGCCCTCTTGTGATGCCAGAACTATCATAGAGTTTTTGAGAAAGTATAAGCCTTATGCCGGAAGATATGAAGTAAAGGTTACACTGTGGTTTAAAGGTATTGATGTGGATGAGGATTACTCTGGAACATTTGCTTATTTTGCCACATTCAATGGAGAAGAGGGGGAGTTTTTTGAGCATACCCAACGAAACATTCCTATGGAAATTTTAGTTCCTGGTAGATACAAAGTGTATGCAGCAGTGGTTATGCTAAATTTAAAGTCACACAGACAAATTGCACTTCAAAGTCCAGATACCATTATTTATGTAAGTGGTGGGGGTGGTGGAGGTGGTGAACGCGGCTATTCCATCAACGCAATAACATGTGATTCGTGCATCACCATCAGCACGAATGAACAGACAGACATTCCTTACTCCTTACCCATATTGTTCAGAACAAAATATAACGGACAGGCACAAAATGGGATATCTGTGAAGTTCCATCTTTCTAATCCATCGGCAGGCTTTATCATAGAAGATCCGATATCACATTCCTTTTTAAACCAGACAGGAATTGTTAAGCCAATCTTTCAACCATCTTCAAATTTTACAGGAGATGTAAACCTTATTGCAAGCATACAGGGTGATAGTGATACAGCAACGGACTCTGTTACAATCCATGTAATTCAAGATGAGGAAACAACTCAACTTTCTGAGTGTAACGGTCATTTCTACACCCATAGAAGAGCATCTTATCCTGATGGCCCTGAAATAAAAGGAGATGGGATTGAGGATTATAACGGAACTAAGGATGTGTGGGTTGAGATAGATACAGTGGCTGGCTGGAGAGGGAACTATACTGATGCCAATTTAGATATCATATTAAGTGTTGCCAAGTTTACCCTTGAACATGCAGTATGTGCAGATACTGGCTGGTCGCCGCAGGGACAGGGATCTACAGATTACTACGATACAGTGCCAAGTGGTATAACAGTGCATTTTAAGCCAATTGGTTTCATAGATGAAACCCAGTATGATACCCTCTCTTCCAAGTCTAATTTGGCAAAGGTCCTTTCTCTTTATAGAAATCCTAATTATAAGGATGCCATTCATGTAATTATAACATATCTCGGCACAGGGGAACTTGCTCGTGACTTTGGAGCGGCTGTAAATTATTCTATTTTTAAAGGTGATAGTGCTGATATTGAGAACCATTTAAGTAGCAGAGATTCTCTATGGGCTATACTCTATAAATCTCTTGCTCCTGAAAGAGAACAGTATTTGGATTCAACAGGTTGTGTCGTGTTCTATGGACGCGGCATTGACACGGTTCTTCCTCCATTGAGAGACAGTTTAGTAGGAATAACCCTTGCACATGAGATAGGTCATGCGCTTGGAATGACGCATGTATGCGATGCAACATTAGCAAAGGATAATAAAGCTGAGAATTGGTATGAGACAATGTTTAAAGTATTTTACGGAAATGTAATGTATCCTACTATCTATTACTATCCCCCCACTCTTGCTGAGGAGATGCTCGTTGCTGAAACCCATTTTCTCCTTCAGTCATTAGAGGATTCCAATGACTGGAGAGAGGCACAAGATACGAGTAATATTTCCAATACCCATTTTAAACCTATAAAAGGTCATCCAGGCCTGTGTACAAGGGATATACTGGGCATTGATAATGCAATCTGTGCATTAAAGGGGTATCTTATGGATGCACCCCCATGGAGTAATCAGAAAAAACAAGGAGGCACAAAATGAACCTTTTGTTATCTATCCTATTATGCACCCAATGGGTTGCTATTGACTCCCTCAGGGCAATAGTAAATAGGGAGAAGGCAAGTGAGTTCTGGATGGATAAGGATGGGAATATAAGGGTAGATGTAATAAGGAACAGGCGTCTTTACCATTACATCATATCAGAGCAAGGCAACATAGACGAAATTAAAGGACCCGAAATACCTGATGGTACGACGCTATTTTATAATCATTGGTTTTATAATTTTGTCTTTAATAACCCCTTTGTTCAGTTATCCCCATTTGAGGATGGTATGGTTCTTTTATCCAAAAGGGGCGGTTTTTTGGACAGTAGAGCCGATTTTCCTATTTACGAGTACAAAGTGGATAGAAAAAATAGGAGGATAACATATAAAAGGACAATAATACTCCCGGGGAAAGAACTGTATGAGTTAAAATTGGGTACAGAATACATCACTTTTATTCCTGGTGTTCCTCTCATAGCACATCTTGTATGGCTTGGTAAGGACTATGTCTTACTTCTTTTGGGTGGATATCATAAAAGTTATGTGCCCAAACCTCTTCCAAACGCATTTATTGAGCCAGAGTTACCCAGTGCTTCCAATGCATTATATTTAATCCTCTTCAAACTCACGAAGAAAAGAAAGAAGGTATTTAATGCAGAAATCTATAAAAAGATTCCCATAACCGATTCAAAAGGAGAAGCATATTATGTTAAAGGTCGTGATAGGAAGAATAATGACCTCTATTATATAACCTTTAATCCCTTCATAGATTTACTTGTAAGAATTCATTTAGCCAATACGATAAAGGGCATGAAGATAGAGAGGTTTCCAATAGGACAATACAAAGATATGCTAAAGGCAGATAAAAGCGTTTTAAAAGTGACAGACAAATACTTGCCCTATTTTGCTTCTTATTGCGATCTTCCTGTGCTCACACCATGCAATAGTACTGGCATATTAAATGTATCTAATGATACTCTTGTGTTCTTTTTCCCATCTCCGAGGGGGCAGAGCTACATTGGTAGAGCAGTGCTTGAACATGGAAAATTAAAGACCATTGAGCCCATTACGAATATCAATGCAATGGAACTTGATTATAAAGATATCAAAGAAAAGTATAATCGTGTGGGTTTTAATTTCGTGAATCCGAAAGTAATAAATAAAGAGATTATCAAGCATAGATATATTAGATTATTACCGACTTCAGAAGTTCTCTTAAAAGCCATTCCAGTCCAAGATTTATACTTATATGTGTATTTGCTCACGCCCAACGGCACATTCTATCACAAAAAATTTAAACTTTTACATCTAACAGATAAATTAAGCGAGGAACTGTTACATCACCACAAAAATAAGATAAAGAAGAGAAAACCGTAGGAGGATGACATGCATAGAAAATAAAGGGGTATCTTATGGATGCACCCCCATGGAGTAATCAGAAAAAACAAGGAGGCACAAAATGAACCTTTTGTTATCTATCCTATTATGCACCCAATGGGTTGCTATTGACTCCCTCAGGGCAATAGTAAATAGGGAGAAGGCAAGTGAGTTCTGGATGGATAAGGATGGGAATATAAGGGTAGATGTAATAAGGAACAGGCGTCTTTATCATTACATCATATCAGAGCATGGCAATATAGATGAGATTAAAGGACCTGAAGTACCTGACAATCTAACCTTCCTTCACAATCACGCTGACCCACTTTTCTGTATTCATATACCATTTCCACTCATTCAACTTGCTCCTTTGGGCAATGGAATAATTCTTTTGCAAAACAAACACCCCCATTTCACCACATTTTTAGATAGCAGAGCAGATTTTCCTATTTACGAGTACAGAGTGGATATAAAAAAGAGGAGAATAACATATAAAAGGACGATAATACTCCCGGGGAAGGAGATTTATGCATTAAAATTGGGCACACGATATGTTACAAGAATACCAGGGGAGTATCTTAGAGCCCGATTGGTTGGATTGGGTAAGGATTATGCCCTACTCCTTTTGGCAGGACGCGATAAACTTGAACTTCCACAACCCCCACCAGATAGTATCACTACCATCTATGAGATGGGGACATACATAAAACCCGCGGTATATTATCTAATTGTCCTTAAACTTCAAAAGGCAAGCAAGCATGCATTTAGGGGAGTTATTTACAAAAAGGTACCCATAACACATGAACAGACGGAGGAAGAACTAAAAAAGTGTATGCACCGGATACAAACTTCTGACTATGTAGAGGGGCGTGATAAGAATGGGCATTTATACTATGTAACATTTACAACAAAGACCTCGTTGAGAAAATTTTCCAATCCACGCTATCCAAACACCACTTTTCTTTTTGATCGTAAACTTTTGCCTGGTTTTGCAGTAAAGGTAACCCTTACTGATAAACTAAAGGACCTTGAAATAGAGCGACACTCGATAGAAAAATACATGCAAAGTCCAGATACATCTATTGTAAACAAAATGAAGAATTATAATGAGCATTTTGTGCATTTGAATGGTTACTATTATTATGAAGGAAGGGGCCTTTTAAATGTAGTTGGAGATACTGTGGTATTCTATTATCATCACTATATGGGGAAGATAGTATTTTGTAAAGGGCTATTTGGGTACAAGATGGTAAAGGTTGAGAAGATAAAAAGCGTAGAGCCTTTGGAAATGGATTACAAAGACTTCAAGGCGTATAAAGATGTTGTAGAGATGAGATTTAATAGCACCCGCGCGTCAAAGGAGCATATAGATAAAGATTATTATTTATATCTACACTTTCTCACACCAGATGGGAGATTCTATCACAAGAAGTTTTTGATATTAAAATGGCAAAAATGTGATTAAAAACCGTAGGAGGATGACATGTATAGAAGATTAGCAGGTTATATGATTATAATGCTTTTGCTCTCAAGTGCACTAATTGCCGATATAAGGCAGTTAAAGTTTTATGAGGGGAGTTTCACAGTGGATAATCCCTTGCCATGGGCAGGTGATGAGGAGGTAAACATAGACATACCCGAGTTATCTATTGGCACACAATCAGAGCAATTAAATGGTGTATTTTTATGCGATGTCACAGGAATGGATGTGGAAAAAGATGATGGGGTTTACAGGATTGCCCTTGTTGACCCAACAGGCCCATCTCTCATGGTAATCTCCTACCCTGATTATAACAATGATATAGGAGTGAGCATAGTTGAATATAGGGGTGGAGGGCTAAAAAGACCTACAAAATGCGTGTTTGGGCCTTCTAATAAGGTGTATGTTATTGATATAATGGCTAAAGCGGTCTTTGTTTTTCAAGTAGAGGAGGATACTTTAAGAAAGGTTGGAGCATTTGGGTCTGGGGTAATAAAGGCACCCGTGGACATAGATTACAGCCCACTGGATGGTGGTTTTATAGTCGTTTTAGATAGGAAGCAGAGAAGCCTTATTAAATTCTCCTTAAATGGGGATTATATAGGGAGAAGCGACCCTCAAAAGGTGCCCATATTTAATCCAGGTGGAATAGCCGTAGGAAAGAAGATGGTAAGGGATAGTTGGGGTGCGCTACGTACAGTTAGCACAGATGAGATATACATAACAGAGAATGATTTTAAGAGGATTGTGCGTGTAAAGGGTGATTTTCTTTCCAATCCTGAGGTTCAGTATTTTTATCTTTCCAATCTTCCATCCTCTTCTTATC
Organism: uncultured bacterium; assembly: GCA_913055745.1. Classification (GTDB taxonomy): domain Bacteria; phylum Hydrothermota; class Hydrothermia; order UBA1063; family CAJXJZ01; genus CAJXJZ01. Next base: position 37,010 of record CAJXJZ010000008.1, read on the forward strand.
TGGGAGACATAGAGACAGACCAGTTTGGTGGATACTTCTTTGTTGATGAGTCAAATGGCGCAATTTATGCAGGCTATATGGGCAATGTGGATGGGCCTTTTTTCAAAAATGGGGGTAATGCATTTAGGTATCCACGAGATATTGCCCTCTTAGGAGACCAATTATTTGTATCAGAATACATGAACAGACAAAGGGGTGTATCACGCTTTGCAAGGATTACCACCCTTGACACCTTTTTCCTTTATGGTCCAGATTCAATAATTCCAACAAAAGAGCAGGCATCCTTTGTATTTTCCATCTCAGATTGGGGAAGGGTGAGTTATGAGGTAATAGATTCTATAACAGGAGAGGTAAAACTGAGCGAGTCGGAGATAGAATCCCCTGGTTATCATTTCAGGGTATTTGATGGGGTTGGAAATGCGGGCACATTGCCAGATGGAGCATATAAATTAAGGATTATAGTAAGGAGTTTATTTGGTGAAAGGGATGGCATAGACCCACCTGATACAGGTATGTTGTATGTAAGGGTTTATCAGAGTGAAAACTATCATGTTTTTTCAAAAGGTGCAACAGGTGCTACATTTTTCCATGATGATGAGCATCTTATAACAAGGGTATTGGATACATCCTCTTTTGGGAACCTTTCCTCAAGTGTTGTGCTGTTTGAAGGATATAACCCTTCTATCACTTACTATGAAGGGTCTTTGAGCAATGATGAAAGTTGCCTTCTTTCACCACACCTCTCTTCTAATGACAGCACATTGCTTTTTGCCCTCCCTCCTGGTGTTGGCATTGTCAAAGACCCACTTTTCTTTTATGATACTACACAACTACAATTTGTGGCATCTGGCAAATACCCTGTAATCTCTCCATGCGGTGATAAAATCGCATATCTTAAAAATCACTATATCATAGTAAAAGATTTAAAAAGTGGCCATATTACAGAGAGTTTTCCTGCACCCTATGTAAGGTTTTTATCCTTTCACCCATACCACAATGAGATATTATATGCCAAGGGTGGAGATCTGTTTGTGCACAAAAGTAGTAGAGATAGCCTTGTTTTTCATACAGATAGTGGTGAGATAGAGGAGGCACAGTATTTTCCAGATGGCATAAAGATATTATTGCTCATAAAAGAAGGTGAGGGAGAGAAGATTGCACTTTATGACCCTGTAAGAGAACATGTGATAACCATTGAACAAATCAATGGGATAAGAGGTATCTCTGCCACATGGGATGGAAGGTTTATAACATACAGTCAAGGAAAATATGTTGTGGGCTTTCCAGCAGGAAAGAGGATAAAAGAGCCCAGAACGCTCCTGGCATCACCACTTGTGGGCAATGGGATGGAGGAGAAGATAAGGATAAGAGGGAGCGTAGAGAACAATACATCACAGAACGCTGATACTGTTTATGCACATCTTGACCATTTTAAGGTGGAGTGGGGCTATGGAGAATACCCTTCAACATGCCGTTCAGATGGGGTCTTTTATCCTCATGGACAGGGTGCTGTAAACAATGATATACTTGCAGAAGTGGTTCCCATGTTCAAAACAGATACTATATCCATAAAACTCACATCCTATAGCACAGAGGGTGACTCTGCCATAAGGTATGTTTGGGGGTATTATAGCCCATTGAGGGTGAGATTATGGGGTAATTATAGCATTTTGGATACCATTGACTCTTATTTTGATACCTTACATATTGCTATCTCTATGCTGGACACAAGTAATGTAAAGATGCAAAAGATAGAGATTTTAAGTGGAAAGAGGGTAGTGTATGTTATAAATACATTCAAAGGGCCTGTGCATGATTCAGATTACACCTTTTTTGCCGATTATGATTTAAGGGATAGCACAGGAAGGTTTCTTGAAGGTGATACATACAGCGTGTTGGTCTATGCCACATGGCGTGAAGATACGGTTTTATCACTTAAAAAGACCTTTTATATAAAGCACATGCCCCTTATATCAGACAATATAAAGGCAACTTATCCTCCACAGGCTAAGCACCTTGAAGTAATATACGCATACGAGAGAGATACAGCGTATATAGCCTATCTATCAAAATATGATGTATTCTTTGCAAAAACAACCCTTACAGAAATGCCTCAGAAAAGGGGTAATATAAAGTTTTTAGAGGATACAGCACAGGTAAAACCCCTTTCAAACCGCAGGATAAGAGACTATTATCCTTCTATATTACTGGATTCTATTAAAAGAGATGTATTTGTTTTGTGGGGTGATGATGTAGGTGTGTTGCATCTTTGCAAAATAGGCATTGATAACAATAATGTTAAGGAATACAAGGTAGAAGTTGGCGGGCATGTCATCTATACAGATATGGCAGAGAAGGATACCACCATTTACATCGTATATGGAGGCACTGTTTCCAAAGAGGCCTTTTACGGTGTTTTGTCATTTGAAAATGGTAGATTCAATACCATAAGAAAGTGGAACCTTATAAGTAAACTCTATCCACCTGATATTCAACTTGTAGGTCAAAACCTATATCTTATGTTAAAAAATGCCAAAGACCTCTTTCTGTATCATATACCTTCATGGGAAAGAGTAAATATAACAAAGGAATTAGAAGACACATTGCCCAATGATACCTTTGATATTGTAAATTATGCCATGGGCACGCGCTATATGCCGGGTGACGATACATTAGCCTTAGCATTTTTATTGTCACGCAAAAACAAGGAAGGACTTGCTATTTCTCTGTTAAAAGATACAGCAATGAATACGGTGTTTGTCCAGAAGGTGGATTCAGAAGAAGATGCATATACAGAGTGTGTTATTTCAGATGGATTTATGGATATTGTTGCCAGAGATTTTACAGGAGGACCATTTGAATATATGAGATGGGTGTTCTCATGGGATGACTACAGTGGACAATGGTCTTTCCCAGGTGGAGACGATAACCTAACACATTCCATCTTCAGAAATGGAGTGTATTATGGAGGCACTTATTTTGATTATCTTAATGGACCAAGCCCTGTCTCTTTGATAGGTATAAGGGAAACGATGCTAAAGGATAAAAAGGCAAGGCACTCACAGGCACTTGGCACATCCGGGAGGTTGAAATACCATTTCTTTGGTGTATATCCCAATCCTGCGAGGGATAATGTGGTTTTTAGGTTTATATTACCAGAAGAGGGAAGGGTGAGACTGAGACTATATACGGTGGATGGAAGGTGCATAAAAGGATTGGATAAAAAGTTTAAGGCAGGCTTACATGAGATCGATCTAAACCGCATAGTTCCTGTCCAAAAAATGCCAGAAGGTGTGTATTTTTACAGTTTCTCTTACAAGGATAAAAGAAAAAGTGGTAAATTCGTGTTGATAAAACATAAATAGAGAGAGCGTATTTCAATAGTTTTTCGTTGTGTAGATTATTTTGAGAATGCCAAAGGATTTTCCTTTTCACATCATGTATTATATACTTATATAAAACAGGAAACCAAATATGAAGATTTGTCTTGCGCTTGGTGGTGGAGGAGCAAGAGGATATGCTCATATAGGCGTATTACGCGGATTTTTTGAGATGGGTATTAAAGACTTTTATGCAATTTCTGGAACCAGTGCTGGGGGTTTGATAGCAGGGCTTTTTGCTATGTATGAAGACCCTGATGCTATTTTTGAAAAGATAAAGTCCTTTAGAGATAAGCCATTGTTTAAAAGTTTGAGGTTCCATGAGAAATACAGTGAAAAGGACATGCTCAAAAGACTCTATAGCAATATAAGAGAGAAGGTTTTAGTAGCAAAGACACTTGTTTCAGAGTCTTTTATGGATGAGGAAACAAGGGATAAGGTTTTTGCCTATTTATATGGAGAGGATACCCTCATGGAACAGTATAACAAGAGGCTCAGGGTTATGGCAGCAGACCTTATAACTGGAAAGGATATTGCCTTTCGTGGTGGTAGCATGCACAAGGTCATGAAGGCAACAAGTGCTCTACCTGGTGCTTTGCCACCTGTCAAACTTGGTGATATGCTTTTAGTTGATGGTGGAATAACGCATAATCTACCAATTTTGCCACTTTTACGGGATGAATGCGATATGATCATTGGTTCCAATGTTTCAAGGCCATTAAGAGAAAAACATGAATATAAAAACGCCGCTGAAATCCTTTTAAGGTGTGAATATATATCCTTACAAAGGCTTGATGATATTGAGAGCGCTTTTGCTGATGTGATTATAACCCCAGAACTTTCAGATATTGAATGGTATGAGTTTGACCGATTAGACGAGATAACAGAGAGGGGATATGAGGCATTTAAAAGGGCGAAACCAGAGTTGGAGAAGGCAATGGGCCTTTTTAATCGTATAAAGAAAAATTTGATACTAAAAAAGGAAATTATTCAAAAAATCACAGAGCACATCGTGTATTTTCCATAATTTTATTTAGAGGAGGGATTCTCTAAGGTAAAAAGAAGGCTCCTTTCAAATGTATTATTGAGAAAGATAATAACTTCCCAGTCCCCTTCAATGTGGTCTGGTATGTATGATGTTATGCATGTAGAAAACTCGTGCGGATATAAGGGAAGATTTATAGAATCTCTTGTATAACCATTTGGATCTACAAAGTAAAAGTAAACTGTTTCTGTGTCTTGCACATTTTCCCAAAGGGTGTAAACACAAACGGTATCACCAAAGTAAAAATAATCGGTTATCTTTGCAGGATTACCATCTACAAAATCAAGGGATAGGGTGGCATCCACAAGTATGGGACCTTCCTGTACATTGCTCTCTCCACCAATTACACCACTTTTCCTGGTGCATGATGCAAAAAGTATCATAAAAGAAAGCATAAAAATTACTCTTTTCACGCCAATCCCTCAAGATTATTTGTTTCTATGCCCTCAAGATTGGACACGAGTTTTTTGTACATAACAGCCTCTGCTAACATTGTTATGGGTATTGTGAAAATAAGTCCGACAAGTAATAAAAGGGCACCACCCACATTTATGAGAATAAGAACAATGTCAATGCCGAATATGGTCCATTTATAGCCACGGGTTAACTCTTTTGAATAGTTCAAACTCTCTATTATGCCGAGTTTTTTATCAATAATAGCATATTTATAAAACTGAAACATGATGCCTAAAATTATACCAGGTACTATGAGTGCAAGCGTTCCGACGGCAACAATGAGTCCATACAGAATCCCTGCTATGAGAAAGTTTATATAAACATCATAGGCTGTAAACATGTCTGCGAGTTCAGGTTCCTTGCCGTTTAAATCGTCAAGAATGATTTTAATCACACCTGCTGATATATATATTTCTATAAGATCAGCGATTATATTGCCCCATGTTCCAAGTTTTTCGCATATTAAATAAACAGCAACCATAACAATAAAGAAGACGAGGACCATTGAGATATAGAAGCCCATTCTACGCTTAAAATAGGCATATCCCTCATTTACGATTGTGCCAATACTTAAGTCCATCATTTAACTATTCCCATTTTTCTTCCTATTTCACCTGTTATGTGAAGTGCCTTTTGTATCTGCTCCTCTGTGTGTGTGGCCATAATACTTGTTCTTAAAAGTTGCCTCCCAGGTGGAACGGCTGGTGTTATTACAGGGTTTGTATATACACCTGCGTCCATTAAAGCCTTCCAAAAGTAAAATGTCTTCTGGTCATCGCCTATTATAATGGGGACTATAGGGGTTTGGGTATCACCTATGTCAAAACCCATATTTCTCAGGCCATCTTGCCACATCTTTGCCACTTTCCAAAGATGCTCTCTTCTTTTTTTATCTGTTTTTATTATCTCAAGGGCTGCTCTTGCTGCGGCAACCATTGCTGGTGGAAGAGATGCGCTGAATATCATTGGTCTTCCAAAGTGTTTTATATAGTCTATAACCTTTGCATCACCTGCTACAAAGCCACCGAGTGAGGCAAAAGATTTGCTAAATGTACACATGATAAGATCAACTTCATCAAACATATTGAAGTAGTCAGCAGTACCCGCACCATTTGGACCCAAAACACCTATGGAATGTGCATCATCAATCATTAGCCTTGCACCGTATTCTTTTTTAATCTCAACAAGTTCTGGGAGTTTTGCAATATCGCCCTCCATACTAAATACGCCATCCACCACAATGAGAATACCTTTTTCTTTGGGTATTTTGTCCAGTATCTTTCTTAAATGATCCATATCATTGTGTCTGAACCTCATAACCTGTGCAAAGCCCAACCTTGTGCCATCTACTATGGATGCATGGTCCCACTTATCAAGTACCACTACATCGTTTTTGCCAAGAAGGGCTGACATAATACCTAAGTTTGTTTGATAGCCCGTGCTAAAGACCAATGCTGCTTCTTTTTTAACGAATTTGGCGAGTTCTTTTTCAAGTTCAATGTGTATATCTAAGGTTCCATTCAAAAATCTTGACCCGCAACTCCCTGTGCCATACTCATCAATGGCCTTTTTTGCTGCTTCTTTTATCTTTGGATGTGTTGTAAGACCAAGATAATTGTTAGAACCAAGCATTATTTTCTTTTTTCCATCCACTATTACCTCGGTATCTTCCGCAGAACCTACAGGATAAAAATAGGGATAAAATCCCTGCTCTTTTGCCTTATCAGCATCTTCAAACTTATGGCACTTTTCAAATATGTCCATCAACTTCCTCCTTTAATATTACCTCTATATTATTCATCAATCTATGGAGACCTTCAAGGTCTTTACCTCCACCTTCTGCTTTTTGCTTCGTGCCTCCACCGCCGCCTTTTATAAATCTTCCCATCTTTTTGAGAAGATGAGAGGCATCTATTTTTGGAGAATTGCTATAAACAAGGATGTTAAAACTCTTATCCCTTATTGCAGCGAGAATAAGTACATATTCCTCATGTCTTGATTGTTTAACCTCGTCCATGAGTTTTCTTAAAAATCTTATATCAACACCATCAAATTCACCGTAAAGTATGGATATGTCTTTATATACATGCACAGAGAGGCTATCCTTTGCCAGTTTAGCCATTTTACCATAGAGTTTATCTTTTTCTTCATCTTTTTTACGCATTTCTTCCTGCAACTTTTCTATCCTCATGGGAAGTTTATCCACATTACCACCTAATAATGCATGGATTTTTTCTAAGATTTCTGTTTTATGTTGTATTAAACCAATTGCTTTCTTGCCTGTGTAAGCCTCTATTCTACGGATATTTGAACTTGATGCCTCTTCTTTTACAATTTTAAAAAGACCAATATCACCTGTTCTTTTTACATGTGTTCCACCACAGAGTTCAATGGAGAAATTGTTTATTTTCACAACGCGAACCGTCTCTCCATATTTTCCCTCAAAAAGTGCCATAGCCCCTATGTTTAAGGCTTCTTTGTATGGCATATATGTAATTTCAAGTGGTATGTTTTCTATAATTTTTTCATTAACCAGACGTTCCACCTCCTGTAGTTCAGAAGATGTCATGCTCTTAAAATGAAGGAAATCAAACCTTAGTCTATCAGGTTCTACAAGTGAACCCTCTTGCCTTGTATGTGAACCAAGAACCTCTCTCAATGCGGCATGTAAGAGATGTGTTGCGGTGTGTGCCCTCATACTCCCTTTTCTATGCTCTTCGTTGACAGTCAAAACAGCCTCTTTGGGTTCTTTTAACTTCGGAAAATCTCCCTCTATTACATGAACAATATCTCCCATGGTTTTTTGCACATCTACAACCTTAAACTTCAATGTTTTGTCATTATATTCAAATTCAATATATCCCTTATCTGCTACCTGTCCACCGCTTTCAGCATAAAAGGGCGTTTTTGTAAATACGAGATAGGCTTTATCTTTGTCCTTTGAGTATTTTACGAGTTTCCCAATAGCCTTCATCGTTTCATATCCTACAAATTCACTTGTAGGACCTTCTTCAAGTATGGTCCAATTAGCAATGTCATACTTTGTTTGCTTCTTTTTCCTTGCTCTGCTTTGCTGTTCTGCCATGAGATTATGAAAACCTGTAAGATCAAGGTTAAGACCATAATTTTCTGCGTACTCTTCAATAAGGTCCACAGGGAGCCCAAAGGTATCATAAAAAGTGAAGATTACATCACCTGAGAGGATGCCTTTTTCTTTTGCCTTTTCAAATTCTTCTCTTAATTTAGGCAGAGTTCGGGCAATGTTATCAATGAACCTTTCCTCCTCCCTTTTAATGATAATCTCTATTTCTGACTTCTTTTCCTCAAGTTCTGGATAAGCGTCTTTCATTATATCAACTACAACAGGCACAAGTCTGTATATTATGGGTTTGTCCTCATACCCTATTTTTTGTGCAAATCTGTGCGCTCTTCTCAAAATTTTCCTTAATATATAACCCCTTGAGTAATTTGAGGGATATATGCCATCAGATATGGCAAATGTTAGTGCCCTTGTGTGGTCTGCAAGGACCCTAAAAGGTGCACCATTTTCATCAGAGGAATACTTCACGCCAACTATTCTCTCTATCTCTTCAATAATCGGCATAAAGAGGTCTGTATGAAAGTTTGAATCTGCACCCTGTAATACCCTGAGTATCCTCTCAAGCCCCATGCCTGTATCAATATTTTTAGATGGTAAGGGATGGAGCTTACCCTCATCATCCCTGTTGTACTGCATGAAAACGAGGTTCCACAGTTCCAAAAATCTTTCACCTTCTTCCCCTGGTTTTTTTTGATTTGGGTCCTCTTCTTCTCCAAGGTCGTAGTGTATCTCAGATGAAGGTCCACATGGTCCTGTATCCCCCATCTCCCAGAAATTGTCCTTTTCTCCAAGTCTTAATATCCGCTCTTTTGGAATGCCTATCTCATCTCTCCATATATTATAGGCTTCATCATCACCCTTATAGACTGTTATCCATAGTCTTTCCTTTTCAAGACCATAAACCTCTGTGAGTAATTCCCATGCAAATCTGATTGCCTCTTTTTTAAAATAATCCCCAAAGGAAAAATTGCCAAGCATCTCAAAAAAGGTGTGATGTCTTTTTGTAAACCCCACATTGTCAAGGTCGTTATGTTTACCGCCTGCCCTCATACACTTCTGACAGGATGTTGCCCTTTTAAACGGTGCCTTTTTCTTTCCCAGGAAATAGTCTTTAAACTGATTCATTCCAGCATTTGTAAACAGGAGTGTTGGGTCCGCATAAGGCAAAAGCGGTGAACTTGGCACATGAACATGCCCTTGTTCCTTAAAATAATCCAAAAATGTTTTTCTTACCTTGTTTGCTGTCCATTTCATGTAAAAGACCTCCTCATCATTCTAATTTTCATCTCAAATTCTAATCTTTCAAGTCGTGAGAAGGCATCCCATAGGTCTTTTCCCCCAACTACCACCCCGTGCTTGTGAAGTACAAGGGCAAGACTGTCTTTTATTTTCTCTCTTACTTCCATTGCAAGATCCTGTGTCCCAGGCTCTCTATATGGAACAAAGTTTATCTTACCAACTAAATCGCGTGTCTCTACAAGTTGAGGCGTGTACTCTCTTGGCATTACAAAGGAATAGGCAGTGGCATGTGGAGGATGTGCGTGTATAATCGCTCTTACATCTTTCCTTTTTTCATAGATGCCAAGGTGCATGTATATCTCGCTTGATGGCTTATGCTTTCCTTTTACGATATTACCATTTCTATCCACTACAACAAGGTCATCTTCCGAAAGTTTTTCTTTTCTTAGTCCACTCGGAGTAATGATTATCCTTTTTTGGTCAATTAGCGCACTTATGTTTCCATCTGTTGCAACTATATAACCCTTTTCATAGAGCAATTTCCCTATCTCAAGTATATCTCTTACAATATCGTCCATTTCACATAAATTCCTTTAGTACATCTGGGATTTCTATGGTGCCATCGTCTTTGTAATATGTCTCAAGTATGGCGATGAATACCCTTGGTGTTGCAAGGCCTGAGCCGTTTAATGTATGCACATAAAGAGGCCTCTTTTGACCCTTCCTCCTAAACCTTGTCATTGTTCTTCTTGCCTGAAAATCCTCTGTATTGGATATACTTGATACCTCAAGCCATCTTTTAACACCAGGTGCCCATACCTCAAGGTCATAGGTCTTTGCCGCAGAAAAGCCAAGATCACCTGTACAGAGTGCTACAACATGGTATGTAAGATTGAGTTTCTTTAAAAGGTCTTCTGCATCCTCACGCATCTTTTCAAGTTCATCGTATGATGTCTCAGGTGTGGTAAATTTGAACAGTTCCACCTTATGAAATTGATGTAGCCTTATTATGCCCCGTACATCCTTTCCGTATGAACCTGCCTCTCTACGAAAGCAAGGTGTAAATGACATATATTTGAGAGGAAGGTCATCTTCATTTAATATCTCATTCCTATGAAGGTTGGCAAGAGGCACCTCTGCCGTGGGTATAAGATAGAGGTCATCCTGGGTTTTATAGAGTTCATCACGAAATTTTGGCAATTGTCCAGAACCGTATAGGATCTCCTCCTTGACAAGGTATGGAGGGAGTATCTCCATATATCCCTTTTTCTCATTCTCTTTTAAAAAGAAGTTCAAAAGTGCCCTTTCTAATTTTGCTGCAAAGTTTTTAAAGAGATAGAACCTTGAACCTGAAAGATTTGCAGCAACTTTTAGGTCTATTATATCCAATTTTTCGCCAATTTCCCAATGTGGTATAGGGTTCTGCGATAAAGGTTCTATACCTTTGTACTCACTAATTACCCTGTTTTCTGTCTCATCTTTTCCGATAGGTACACTTTCATGTGGAATATTCGGAATACGATAAAGGGCATTTTTTAGTTTTTCCTCCAATGTCTCAAGTTCATTCTCGTAAGATTTAATTGTTTCTGCAAGTTCTTTGAGTTCTGATAGCAACTCTTCTGTGTCTTTGCCTTCTTTTTTTAGTTTTGGTATGAGTTTTCCCTTTTCATTTCTCTGTTTGCGCAGATCATCCAGTTTCTTTTTTAACTCCCTTAGGCGCATATCCATACGCATTATATCATCTGCTATCTTCGGGTCTTCACCCCTGTGCAAAAGCGCATTTTTCAATACATCAATATCATCTCTGAAATATTTTGGAGCAATCATAGGTTATAATTTTAACTTATAATGAAAAGATATGCAAAGAAACCACAGATTATCTTTTTCTTATCTCAACAGAACCATTGGTCGCTATAGCACTTATCTTAAAGGGCCCTTTTAATTGGCTCTCGTCTGTGTATATAGGATAATCCGATGATACCTTTCCATTTTCTGAACTTGCATAAATAGATGGCTTTGTGCCTTCTGGAAGATAAACATCTATCTCTCCATTATTGCTTTCCAACTCTATCATAGATGTATCAATACAGGATGAAAGCGAGTATTCTATTTCTCCATTATTTGTCTCTGCCTTTATTATGCCCTTTACATCTTCCATTGTAATATCGCCATTGGCTGTATGAGCCTCTATATCCCCTTCTATGTTATTCAATGAAACATCACCATTGTTTGAACTTGCATGTATATGCCCCTCTAATCCATCAACACTTACATCACCATTCAGTGCTTTTAAAACTAAGTCCCCATCATATGGCATTAAGATGTGAAAACTCACGCCCATATCGCTATGTACAAAATGAGGAAGGGATGCGTTTATCTCTATACCATCTTCTGTTTTATTAAATGTTATCTTGATATGGTTTAATGCTTTTTCAGCCTTTTCTTTATTAGAAGTTCTTACATACTTTTCGTATTCCACCTTCAATTGGTTTCCCTCGTATTTTTCTACTCTGATGTCTCCGTTTTCAGTTTTAACCTTAAGCATATTCCCTCTTTCAAAAGGAAATGCCTTACTTCCTGCTTCTTTTTTGTATATCTTACCACTACCCGATACCATTATCATTCCAGGTATTGACAAGTATAATAATAACTTCATAACACACCTCCATTTTTAGAATGTTAAAATTATAAGGGTTTGTTTTGGTTATTGCAATTTAAGTTTTTAGCGTTATGCCAATTTCAAGGCATAATCGTTTATTTTAATGTTTTTCTACAATTAGTGTGACAGGACCATCGTTTTCTATGCTTACAAGCATCTTGGCACCAAACTTCCCTGTTTTTACAACAAGGTTGTAAGATTTTAAATATTCAAGGAATCTATTGAACTTAAGATACGCCTTATCAGGCAACTCTGCCTTATCAAAGGATGGTCTGCGTCCTTTTTTTGTATTGCCTGCCACTGTGAAGTTTGAAATAGCGAGGATCTGACCCTTTATATCCAAAGTGGATAGATTCATTTTGCCATTTTCATCCTCAAAAATACGCAGATTAACGCATTTTTGTGCAACCCATTTTAAAGTATCGTCTTTATCTTCTTTTTCTATGGCACAGAGGAGCACAATACCCCTCTGTATGTGCTCCTCTGTGCCTGTATCTTCTATATATACCTTTGCGCTCTTTACCCTTTGAAGAACTACCTTCAATTTTATGCCATTTTGAGAATATCTTCTGCGAATTTCCGTACGGCCTCAGGTACATATCCCTTTTTCTTGAGGTCGTTCCTCAACTTTCCAATCATTTTGGGTGTATCTATCTTAAGTGGACATGCATTTTTGCATTTTCCACAACGAAGGCATGTATATGCCATTGGTGATGCCTCTTCAAACCCCACAGTGGTGAAGGCATCCCATATTGTACCAATGCCACCGAGGTATTTTTTGCCAAAATATCCTGCTGTAACCTCATAAACAGGGCATTCGTAGAGGCATGCTCCGCATCTTAAACAATAAAGGGCCTCTTTGTAAACCTTATCCTGTGCCATCTTTTTTCTGCCATTATCCAGAAAGATCACATGAAGTTCCTTCGGTCCATGTGCGCCATAGGTTATGACCTTTTCAATATCCCCTGTCTTTGATGGACCTGATATGATGTTAAGATATGCGGGCATTTTGTAGTTTGCATACCTCCATGTAACCTCAACTGTTTTAAATGCATCTTGAAGTGTTGGCACAACCTTTTCCATACCCAAAAGGGCTATTTCAACAGGAGGTGCGCCTGTTACAAGTCTTGCATTGCCTTCATTTTCTATGATAAACATGCTTCCTGTGTCTGCTGATATTACATTGGCTCCATTTATACCAAAATCTGCATTAAAGTATTTATCTCTCAAAATCTTTCTTACCACATTAACCATAGCCTTTATGTCTCTGTGGTCTATTTTCTCGCCTGTATATTTCTCAAGTAGTTCTGCCACCTTTTCCCTTGGGACATTTATGGCTGGTGCAAGAAGATGCATTGGACGATTGCCTAAGAGTTGTGTTATGAATTCACCAAGGTCTGTTTCAAAGACCTCATTGCCCTTTTCTTCAAGATGATGTCTGAGACCTATCTCTTCTGCTGTGAGTGATTTGCTTTGAACAATGGTCTTCCCTGTGCCAATTATCTTGTCAAAGATCTCAAGAGCATGCTCTTTGTCCTTTGCCTTATAACAGTGTCCATGGTTTTCCTCTATGGATGCGCATGCCTTGTCAACCAATTCATCCATGTGCTCTATGGAATACTCCTTTATTCTTCTTACCTCTTCTGCAAGATATATGGTATGTGGATACCTATTAAGTGCCTCTTTTCTGTTTTTTCTGAATGCATTAGTTGCTCTATTGAGTGCTATTCTTACAGTTTCGTCTTTAGCACCCTTATTTATGATTCTCTCAACATAATCATTATAGATTTTATCTATTTGATTCTCCGCCATTTTATTCCTCCAAAAGTGCTTCTTCTACAATGTTTGAGAAGAATTTTACTTCTATATTATGACCACCGTACTCCTTCCCTGCCTTAAAGGCGTGGTATCCATTTGCGCATGTAGATGTTACAATGTCTGGTTCTTCTGGCATCACATATCTGTCAATAACATTCTTCGCAACATGTTTCATAAGTGGTTGCATAGTAATCTCAAGCCATCCACCTGGACAGGGTGACATATCCCATGGCTTTAGATTTCTCGCGCCAACTTCAAGTTCAGGATGATGTATTTCAAGGAGTTCAAGGGAAGGTATTGCCTTTAAGACCTCTCTTGGCTCTTTTACCACGCCTGCATATCTACCAAGCCTGCATCCATCATGAATAAGCACCCTCTTTTTATATTCTTTAAAATGGAGTTTCGGAAGGTTATCGTACAGGTATTGAGATATGTGTACCATGGGAACTGGAAGTTCAAATCCTTCTTTTTTTAGGGTATAGTTCCAACCATAATATGATGCTGCAAATGGAGTTACAATTACGCTTATGCCATGTTTTTCAACAGCCTTTTCTATCTTTTCTTTTATCTTTGGTGCTATTTGAATAAGTTCATCGTTGTATCCCAGTCCCGATAGCCCCTCTGCGCAGGTAGCTTCGTCCTCGTGGATTACATAATCCACCTTCATTTTTTTGAATAGATTTACAAGACCCTCATTTACTTCAGGGATTCCCAGGTGGAGAGATGATCCCCAGCCGTATATAAGTACCTTTCCCATTAGTGCCTCCAATTTGTTAAAATTATAACTTACTATAATTGTAAAGTCAAATATAAATTTGTTCATCCATATATTGAAACTTATCATTTTTCACATGCATTTGGTAATATCACTACTTATGGCATTAATGCCATTTAAAAACTATACCAACTATTCTGTTGTAATGGATATGGATGTAAGTGATTCATCTGTGTATCTTGCCACAAATGGGGGTGTTATATCTTTTTCTGATGTGGGTTTTAATGACACTGCTCTTTATTTCATTGGCTTTGAGATCTATGGAAGCGCCAGAGGACTGCCACACAACACAATTCTTTCTGTCGCGAGCGCTTTTGATACCTTATGGGTAGTGCCAAAAAATGCTGGTCTTTTTTATAAAATGCCTGATGAGAGCAATTTTAATGGGTATTTTATCCCTTATTCTGGAATAAAAGGTGCAAGAAAGGTAAGAAAATACAAAGATGTATTGTTTTTACAACTTGCAAATGCCATTTTGCGTATAAAACTCAATAACAATCTTGATCCCAATGACGATGATCTTTATATCATAAGCCATGATACAACCGGTGTAATGGATGTTTTTGGAGATTCATTATACTATTCTGTGCAAGATACATTGTTTATCTTGCATGTATTTAGTCAATATCCCACAGATACAGTGCTCTGTCCATCGGTTATAACTGCTCTATCAAAGGGTGAATACCTGTGCATTGGCACAGAGAATGGTGTTTATGTGAAGGATGCACAAAACCTTGTTCATTATGATACAGGTGAGGTCTATAAACTCTTTGAAAAGAATGACACTATATATGCCGCATGTTCTTCGGGTGCATTTATTATACACTCTAACACATTAAACAAGATAGATGATAGGTCTTATGCCCTGTTTGAATTTAAAGGGCATTTATTCACAGACAGGGTAACAAATCCCAAAAATACATACTATAATGGTGGGTTGTTCGTGTTAAAAGATGGGACTTTTCTTCCTTTGCCAAAGGGCATTCCAACCAATTTAATTACCACTATGGCGACAGATGGAAAATATCTATATGTGGGCACACTTGATTGGGCAAATAAGCCAAAGTATTTGCCATCCAAGGCATTTTACATAACAGATGATGATGGGTGCCATTTTGTTGATTCTATTGGCAATAGCGATGGTGATGCCATCAGGATAGTAAGATATGGCAATGGGAAGGTGTTTTTTGGCGCCTATGCTTCAGACTCAAGGGGGCTCTTTGTGTTAGAAAATGGTAAAGTCAGGCATTTGACAGACTTTCCCTCCCTTCTTTTTAATGACCTATGGATAAGGGAGGATTCCTTTATTGCCCTTTGGGGAGACGGCATATACAGATGGCATGATGGTAAAAAGGACCTTATCTATAGTGTCAACTATCCCTCATTTTTTGCCGTTGATAGCCTTAAAAGGCTTTGGATAGGTACAGAGGCATCAGGTATTATTGTGACAGATACTCAGGGGAACATAATAAGGGCTATAAACTACGAATTACCCTCACCTGCCATAACAGCAATAGAGCGGGTAGGAGATAAGATGGCAGTGGGAACAGATAGGGGGCTTGTGCTCTTTGATAAAAATTTTGTGCCTTTTAATATTATCTCTGGCTTAAGAATAAGGAGCCTTGCTATGGATAAATACCAAAGGCTCTATGCGCTTTCAGATTCTGCACTCTATTTTATAAATACCAATGATCATTCATATAGAGTTTTACTCTCATCGCCACCATTGGTTCCTATAGGGGCACCAGATTGGGAGGTAAGAAATGTCCTGGTAATAGACGATAAATTAAATATGTACATAGGGAGCAGAGAGGGCATTCTCGTTGTTAAATTAGATGAGCCGACACCTTCAAAAGGCAGTATTCGCATATTTCCCAATCCAGTAGAGGAGGGGAGTAGTATCACAATATGTGCCTCCTCTTCGTTTAAAATCCTATCCATAAACCGTAAAAACATAGGTAGTTTTACAAAAGGATGCCATATTATAAAGGCCGATGGCCTTTCTCCAGGGCTGTATGTTGTTCTCACATCATCCAAGGAAAAGGGAAAATTCGTAATAAAGGAGAAAAAATGAAGACATATCTTGATTGTTTTCCATGCTTTATGAGACAGGCATTGTTTGCAGCAAGGATATCAACCAATGATGTTAAACTCCAGAGAGAGGTATTAAATAGGGTGGCAGATGAACTTAGAAGATTTCCACTTGATGCCACACCTGTTGAGATGGGGGAGAGAATACACAACATCGTAAAAGAGATAACAGGGAACAAAGACCCATTTAAAAAGGAGAAGGAAAAGTATAATAAGATTGCCAAAGGCATGCTAAAAGAACTTTGGGAACTTGTAAAAAATGCAGATGACCAACTTTTAATGGCAATTCGCATTGCCATAGCAGGGAATATCATAGACTTTGGCTCATTAACAGATTTCAATATAAGGGCATCATTGAATGACGCAATATCTCAGGAATTTGCCATTTTTGATTATGATAAATTCAAAGAAGTTTTAGAAAAAGCGGATGAGATAATGTATATAGGAGACAATGCAGGTGAGATATGCTTTGACAAGGTATTGGTAGAAGTTTTAAGGAATATGGGCAAAAAGATATATTTTATTACACGAGAAGAGCCTATTATCAATGACATTACCATTCCTGATGCCGAGTTTTGTGGCATGTCCAAAGTAGCAGAGGTATTATCGTCTGGTTCTGTAGCACCTGGCACCATCATAAAACATACAACAAAAACCTTTCAAAAGTTGTTTTACAGTGTGCCCATGATAATTGCAAAGGGACAGGGCAATTATGAAACACTTTCAGATGAAAAACGGCCAATTTTCTTTTTATTAAAAGTAAAATGTCCTGTGATTGCCCGTGATATAGGGGCAAAGAATATGGATATCGTATTGAAATACAATCTTGCATGAGGCTAAGATTACCCCTTGGCAATGCATATTATGACCTCTTTGTCCCAAGGGAGATGGCATTTTTAGTTTATCCATTAAATACATTCAGGCATAGCCTTGTAAAGGGCTTTTTAAACTTCTCCAAGGAGAGTGATTTAAACCCACAAAAAATACTTGAAATAGGGTGTGGAAATGGCTTTTTCTCCCGTATACTCTCATATAAATTCCAAAAGTCTCGCATATTGTCCATAGATACATCAACAAGGTCCATACAGCATGCCCAAAAAAGAAATCTTAATAATGTAGTATTCAGAAAAACCGATTTTTTTGATGTAAATGAGAGTTTTGATTTAATAGTAAGCCTTCATGTTTTCATACTACTTGATACAGAAAAGTCATTTAAAAAATTACACACTATGTTAAAAGATGGAGGCATAGCATTTTTAACATACACAAGAAAAACCATTTTCACCGCATTACATAAAAGGTTTTACAGATTTTTTGTAGGTGACGAAATCGAATTTAAAAACGAAAAATACCTTTTAAAAACCGCAAAAAAATATAATCTCAAAGGCAGCATAATCCCACTCAATTACCACGAAGGCAGTTTCGCATTAGTTTTGAGGAAATAAGGTAAAATACATATTCCAAAATGGGCAGGAGATGGGAAAAATAGGATTGGATTTTTAGTGTTGGTTTAGTGAAGTTGTTGGCTTGGAAGGAACGAGTGAGTTGAACGCTTGATTTGCATATTAGATTATGCAAGATTTATATTACGGCTACATATCATTCTCAAAAACGCAGTTATATTTTTCAATAAAGTATTTAAATGACCTGTTCTTTTGTTTTGCAGTTTCAATAGAAAAATTTTTTAGTATTTCTGACATGAAATCTATTCGTGAACCATATCTTTTAGGAATTAATCTATTAAATTGCTCTTTTGTAATATTATCTGTAGCATTATAAGGGTGGATTCCTAATTTTCGAGATGTTTCATCATCTAACCCTGCAAGATACCAACTTTCTATTTCCATTATCACCACGATTATTCTTTGTTCATCGATGTTTTTAAATTTGTTTTGTATTGTCCGCTTCTTATCAGTTACACACGGTGAACTATTGATATCTGCTACAAAAATATATTCTGCATCCATAGATTTGATACTTTTAAGGAAATTAACAATTTTTTCTTTCTTTAGAGTTGCATAGCGTATCGTTCTTACAAAATTGTATTTTCTTTGTATCTTTGGTAATATAATCTTATCAAAGAATTTTCTATCATCCTCGCCTTCGACAAATATAAACAATCTTTTATAACCCATAATTATAGTTCAAGTAAATTTTGCACATAAAGTTCTTCTATGCCTATATCATTCTGTAAAAATATCTTTACTTCTTCTTTATCAGCCGGTCTTGATACTAAAGAAAAACCCTCTTCATCACGCAAAACAAGTAAAATGTTATCCAAACCTGCATATCTTACCATTTCAGGATTATGGGTGGTAACAATAACTTGTTTCTTTTCTGAGACATCCTTCATCATATCTATTACCCTTGATATGAGATAAGGATGTATATTTCGTTCAGGTTCCTCAATAATAGTTATAGGCTTTCTCTCAAAATATAAGGCGATAATTAAAGCTGTTATGTTTATTGTCCCATCAGAAATCAGAGACGCTGGCAAATATTCCTTCTCGAAATATTTTTCTTGTAATTTAAAAAGCAAAGACTTATCCGCAAATTTCTCTACATTAAGATTTTCTATGAAAGGTAAAAGATCTTTCACTAAATTAAGAAGCTTTCTTCTTTTCTCTTTGTTTTCCAAAGTATTTTTAAGAATAATGGATAAATTGCTTCCATCCTCTTCTAATTCGGCTTTCCCAGTAATAGGAGTGGCTTTTTTAGGCAACTTTGGATCAAAATCGTATATAGAAATATCACTAAATAGTTCCGGCGGAGGCATAAAAAAGAAAGCTCTCTCAAGAAGAAGAGTAGTGGGAGAAAGTTTTTCTTCTCTTAAAAATGGTGGATATATATCCTTTTCTTCTATGGGCAGTGCTTTCGGCAGGTTGATCTTTATCTTACCATGCGCATCGCGCAATACATGTATTTCCCCTTCACCTATTTTTTCTTTTTCTATTATTTTCCCATTTTTTCTTTCAAGTTTAAAAAACTCACATTTATAAATTAAATTGTCTTTACTAATTTTAAATCCCAACCTTCTCTTGTAAAATTTTAATACAAATTCATATATAGTTTCATATATTTTTATTCCTATTAAGCTTTTTTTCTTATTTCTTGCAAAAGCAAATTTGTCGTCAGAAATAACCTTTAAGGTAAAGTCCTTTGAAGCACCAATATTTATGTTTCTGAGATATTCAACGCCTCCTTGCATTGATATCGCATTCTCTAAACCATGCGTTGTTATATCCCTCAGAAATTTAAAAACCTGGATGAAATTGGATTTTCCTGAAGCATTAGCACCAATTAACACATTGAACTTACCGAGGTCTACTTTCAATTCTTTGAAGCTTTTAAAGTTTGTTAATTCTATTCTCTTTATTCTCATAGATTAACCTCCGCCAATTTAAATTCTTCATTCTTTTGCTATTATAGAATATTAGTTTATAGTGAACAAACAGAAAAACCAAAAACAACTTAGTCTTCATTTTAATGATCATATATAGTGATTTTTTCTACAATTGTTTTTAGCCATTACCAACTTTTAGGGTAATTGCTTTGAATAAAGCACAGACCTCTTCCTCGCTTTTAATCCATTTTTTTAATCCATTTTCTTAATCCATTTTCTATTGTTTAAGGCAAAAATCATTAAGATAAACCATTGGAAATATCTTTGGGCAATAATTCCTATTTAATCCCCTTTGGCCTTTTAAAGATACATTCGTAAATACCTTGGCTGGAAAGTCCTGTACCTTTCACGGCTCTTCGGCAATATGCTAATTCCCAACCCTCATCACCAAGTTCTTGCATCCTAAAAGTAAACATTTCATCATCAATATCCTCAATCATGTAAGCCCATTTAACTGTTTGGGCTTTACCTCCTGCAAACATGTTTGCACAAGAACTAATGAACAAGGCAAGTAGAATCAATATAATTATAGTTCCTTGTGCCTTGGTCATCTTGCACCTCCTTGCATTTATAAGAGCCTTTATACCTGTTCATAAAAAATCAAAATATTTTAGGGCTTTGCGGCGGGATGTATTTTATTAAACGGGATGAGCCGCAAAGCCCGTGTTATATAAAGTGGCTCATCGCACTGCATAAAGATTTCCATCAACACTTCCGAAATAGACTACGCCATCTGCTATGGCGGGAGAAGAGAATACCGCATCTTCTGTTTTGAACTTCCACTTTAGTTCGCTCAATTGATGGACACCTCTTGTGTCGTAGACACCTGTTCGCTGCAGGTTCGCACGAAACATTGCTTCTTTGATTGCTTCTTTGGGAGACTTTTCTGATTTGCTACAGCCTGAAAGTAGCAACAATGCAACAACACCCACAACTCCAGTAATTGTTCTTATTTGTTTTTTCATCTTAAACCTCCTTATTTTTTATTTCATTTCATATAACCTTCCCAGCATATACGAAGTTGCAATTGAAGGTATCAATGTTCCGAAGGGCAAGAGCGTAAGCCCCTTGCGTATATGCTGGATTAGGCGAAGTTTTTCACTCATTGTAACTCTCTTAACTCCTCCTTACTAATACCTGCTTGTTTCAGAATCTCAAGTAATGTTCCCTTTGGCAAATCTCTTTTATGAAGAGGAACAACGACTCTTCTTTTTGTTTCAGGGTGGTAGTAAATATGATGGCTTCCTTTACTCCTATCCAATACGGATCCCTTCTTTTCAAGTATCTTAATAATTTTCTGAGGAGTAAGAGATGGAAGTTTAGGCGTAATCTTTTACCGTTAGGGTATACTCTAAAATCCTTTCATCCGTTGGTATCTCGTCATCATGCTCCTTTAAACTCTCTATGTATAACTCAACAGCTTCTTTTGCCATCTCTATCGCTTCTTCTATTGTGTCCCCATAGGTTATACAGCCAGGAAGAGCGGGGACTATCACCGTATAACCGCCCTCAGGTTCTTCTCTGAGCAGGATTCTATATCTTAATGTTTTCATATTATCACCTCCTACAGTATATATAAAAATCTCGCCTAACTTGTTTATATCCATAGTTTTGTCAATTTTACTGCAACATCATGTCCTTCCTGTCCGACTGAAGCCGCACCATCACATGCAAGTATTATGTCAAGACCTTCTGCCTCTTTGGAGCAACTTGGCAATAATTGCCACTTA
>CAJXJZ010000009.1 GCA_913055745.1 uncultured bacterium
CCAAGGGGGATAGTAAGAGAAATTCCCCCTTCTTTAGAAGGGGGTGTCCCGAAGGGACGGGGGATGTTTCAACCGCATCTCCTCTTTCAATTTTCTCAACATAAGACTCATTCTCACCTTAATGTATTTTAAGGAATGGGTACCCTTTTGGTCAATATTTATTTTGAGGAAACGATGGCCAACGCGGAGATTATTTTTGAGGAATCCCGATTTAGTACCCTTATTTTCCCTTATACTAAATAAATGGCAAAGGGGGATGTTGAAAAACTCTTCAAAAATCCCGAAAAAGTACTCTTAAAACTCGCGACTCCTGTAATACTGGCCAACGGTTTCCAAACCCTTTACAACTTTATGGATGCCTTCTGGGTATCCTTACTGAAAAACTCTCAATACGCCCTCTCGGGTATAGGCCTTGTGATGCCATTTGCCTTTTCTCTCATTGCATTAGCAAACGGCATTGGTATTGGTACAAACTCATTAATCTCAAGGAGCATTGGTAAAAAAGATAAGAAAACCGCGGATAAGGCTTCAACTTCTGGCTTTGCCTTGAGCATTATAGTTGGCATTTTCTTTGGGCTTTTGCTTTTTATCCTCTCTGTACCTCTTTTTAATGCCATATCCCATGGAGAATCTTCAGAAAATGCCATAAAATATGCCAAAATACTCTTTATAGGTGCACCATTCCTTTTTATATCAAACCTCCTTGCTGCCATTCTAAGGGCAGAAGGTGATATGAAAAGAAGCATGTTTGCCCTTGCAATGGGCTCTATCCTCAATGTACTCTTGGACCCTTTATTTATCTTTGGATTCGGCATGGGAATAGAGGGTGCTGCACTTGCTACCATTATATCAAGAGCAATTACCATTTATCCACTCTACTTCTGGATATTTAAAGAGAGAAGTTCCTATGTACATCCATCATTAAACATCACTCGTCTTGATTTAAAACTCTGTATTGAAATTTTCAAAGTGGGTATACCTGCGTCATTATCACTTCTTTTATTGTCCTTAAGCATATTTTTGTTTAATACGCTTATTCAAAAGGTATATGGACCCTTAGGCGTTACAGTTTATATAACAGGAAGCAGGATAGGTTCTTTGGCCGTTTTACCCGCACTTGGCATTCAAGCAGCAGTTATAACTCTCACAGGTATATGGTATGGAGCAAAAAGGCATGATATGGTAAAAAGAACGGTTATATACGCTTTTAAAGTGGGTATTTTAATGGAGGGTATAATAGGTATATTAATTTTCTTATTTTCTCGCCCAATAGGTAGCATCTTTATTCATAATGCATATATGAAAGACCTTTTACCAGAAATATCCCGATATTTAAAAACAACAGCCATTGGGTATCCATTTATGCCCATATCCATGTTCTCTGTTGGAACATTTAATGGCATAGGAAAATCCATATATGCGTTTTTAATTACTACATTCAGGGTGATAATTATTGCTTACGCCTTTGCCCTCTTGTATGCAATATTATTTCATATAGGCCTTTTTGGGGTATGGCTTGGGATGTTAACCGGAACAATCGCAGCATCCTTCTTTGGTATATTCCTATTGAAGGTAAAGAATATACTTTAATGATAATAGCACTTCCTAAATGTAAGCACTTGACTTCGCGTTAGTTTATCCTTATAATAGTTAGTATGAAAAAATTCATTCCATTTTTTGGGATACTTCTGGTATTTAACTTATCCGGGTGTAAAAAGAAGAAAAACGACATTATTGAACAGGCATATGGACAGCCCTTAAAGACATACAAAAGGGCGAAGAAAAAGATAAAGAGCATAGAGAAAGAGCATCTTAAAAAACTAAAATCCATAGAAGATAGTTTAGAGTGAATATGCGATTTTATGTAGGTACATCCGGATGGAGTTATTCATGGAATAGAGAGCGTAGTTTAATCTGGTATCTTGAGAATACGCCCTTTAATACAGTTGAACTTAATGCAAGTTTTTATAGGTTCCCTTATAAGAGTTATATAAAATCATGGAAGATGATTGCAGAGCAAGGTATAAGGTTTTCTATTAAAGCACATAGATTGATTACCCATACTTACCATTTCGATGAAAGGTCTTTTGATGTATGGGATAAAATCAAGCGTACCTTTGAGGTTCTTGATGAACACATCTATTTTTATCTTTTCCAATTACCACCATCATTTAAGCCAGATAAAAAACATATAGAAAGAATAAAAAGGTTTGTTGAATATACAAAGATTGGAAAGCGATTTGCCCTTGAATTTAGAAACAATCTATGGTTTAATAACGACTTACTCAAAGATTTTGAAGACATAACATTGGTTTCTGTAAGTGCACCAAAACTGCCAGAGATTATATTCCACAATAACAAAACAGTTTATATGCGTTTTCATGGAAGAGTGAACTGGAACAAATACACATACTCAAAGGATGAGTTAATGGAGATATATCATAAGATAAAGAACCTTGACAATGAGGTTGAAGAGGCATACCTCTATTTTAATAATGACACTGGGATGTTTGATAACGCAATAATGATGTCAAAAATATGCGGTTTATAATAAAAAAAGCATAAAAAAGCGGGGCATTCGCCCCGCTTTTTTCTTATTTTACCATTATCATCTTTTTGGATTTTCTGAATCTTCCAGCCTGTAATACATAGAAATAGACGCCGCTTTTTACTTTCTTGCCATTCTCATTTCTGCCATTCCATACCACTGTGTAGTATCCTCTCTTAAGATTACCATTTATAAGGGTCTTCACCTTTCTTCCTGTTATATCAAAGATACTCAATTTTGCTCTCGTTTCCTTAGGGATTGCAAACTTTATAGTGGTTGCATGAGCAAATGGATTGGGGAAATTACCCATGAGTTCAAATCTTGTAGGGCCTAAACTTACAGCGTGTTCATCTATTCCAGTGTAAACTGGAGTATCCGTTGTAAACTTAATGGCAAATTGGGCTCTTATCTCATTTGCATGCACATCATAGGTGCCATCGTACATATATTGTAGCCCAACTGAGCCATCCTGATTCTCTATACCAACTGTCACATCACTCTGTCCAAGTGGTGATGCATACATGACAACTATTTCACCATCCCCTGTAAGCGTAGGATTATATGCGGGGTCATAGAGGATAACCTCAGCTTTCTCTGGGGTCGAACTACTATAATGATAAACACTGTCCCACTCTACAATAAACATATGATTTGTGGTATCAGCATAGTAGTATATCTTACCACTACCCGTTGCTGTCGGGCTAAGGTCATCCCAGAAAGGTGCTATAACATTGTTTGGCGAAGAGGAGTTAGGTATATAAGTGTTGCTATAGGTATGGGATGAATCAATCCCTAATGCCATCCAGCCATTTGAACATATAGAAACCTGATTATAATCTGTTCCGTAATACTTAAATGTGAATGGGAGAGAAACAACTTCTGTAGAATCATCACCATCTGCTACTACGGTACCATTCTGTGATATTTCTATCCAGTTATAATTAGGCCTTTCAGAATAGGCATCATACATATCATATGCATAGTATCCATAACTATCAGGTCCTGTATAGATAAGTCTTGGGTCTCCTATGGTTAGGGTAAAGCCAAATGTATCCACATAAGTGCCTGAATTAGCACTTACCACTAAGGAGAATTGTGCAGAACTTCCTATGGGGGCATCCTGTGACACACTTACACTGAAACTACCTACCTTTGTTGAATCTGTGTGTATATCACCAAAATTGTAATCAGCATTGTCTATGGTTATGTAAGAAGAAGAAGTTTCCAATGCTCCGCTTACACCAGAAGCATCCTGTCCCATATTAGAAAGATATATATTTAATGTTACTGTCTCTCCAGGGTCCATAATCCCGTTGCCATTTCCCTGCGTGGTGTCAACAATAGTCATATCCTTCATATAGATACTGGTTGGCGCCTCTGGTGGGGTTACTCTAATATCATCAATATACCACCCCTCATGCTGCACGCTACCATCACTTGTCCCCCTAAACCTTATGAGAATACTTGTGCCTGGCGCGATATCTGATAGGTCAAGAACCATCCTTTGCCAGTCAGATGCTCCATTTATACTTTGAAGCACTTGCCATGTTGCACCGCTGTCTGTGGAATACTCAACATATCCATAATCGTAATTGGTCTCAAAATCATACCATGTCCAGAATTTGAGTTTGGCATTTGGTCCTACTGTTATATAAGGACTTGTGAGCGACGCATTGGCATTATTGGGATACTGTCCTGTACTATCATTGCCAAAATAGAATGAATGGGAAGCAGAATGATATCTTCTCTGTGATACATGCCATGGACTTTCCATAGTCCAGTTTATGGTATCTGTATCTTCAACATCTGTGAAATAACCTGTATTACCAATAAAGAGTTTTACAGTATCTACAAAGGTATATCCATCACCCTGAAAGGTTACATATAAATCTGCTTGATGTGGGTCAGGGCATGTATTATCTATAACCAAGTTAAATGGATTCGAAGGCTGCATAGATGAACTCGCGCTTATATCTCCATAGGTTGTATTGGAGGTATTTATTGTTATATATGGATCATTGCTTGTAAGGGTTGCATTCACGCCGTGTATATCCTCATGTCCTGAATTTACAGCACTAAAAGATAGGTCAATCTCCTCACCAGGCTGTGCAACATTATCATGGTTATCCTGAGAAAATGTATCTAAGACTGTAAGCGCACCTGCATTTATAATGGGTGCATAGACTGTTAAATTGAGATTGGAAGATGTGGTATCTATGGCTCCTGTATCCTGAAAAACAGATACAATCTGGAAGTTTAATACCTCCTGGTCCTGGGCATTCTGAGATACATCAAAGATAAAGTCTGAATCGCCCCATGCAGAATCCCCGGGATATATATCGCCAAATGAACTTGTATCCTGGATAATGTTGACATCAGAAGATGATGTGACAAGTTTTGCTAATACATTGTATGCTGTGTCCTGTCCCCAGTTTTTAAGAAGCGTCTTAAGTTCGATCTCTTCACCTGGATTTATTCTACCATTATTGTTCCCCTGGGTATCTATGATATTTGCCTCAAGAAGTGAAACATACGCCCCCTGTCCTGAGGGGATCACATAACTTACAGAAGGCTTATGGTTATAACCTGTTACAGTGATGTACACTGTATCAGGTGTTGTCACAGAAAGGGTCAATGTTGCCACGCCTGTCGCATCAGTATACTTTGCATCAAGTAGATTACCGTTTTGAACGGCTGAGACCAATGCTCCCTGGACATTTCCATTTACATCAGATACGGATACATTAAAATTCACAGTTCCAAATGGTATTGTGAGAGCATGTGAAACAGAAAACTCATAAGGGACATGGGTATATATGTACATTGATGGGTCGCCAAAGAGATTATATTGCTGGAAGTACCTTAATGTACCGACATTGCCTGTATTGTCTCCATAATGCGCATAAAAATCCATTTTAGCAGCATTTATGGCGCCCATTACCCATACATAACCACTATCAAAAATCTCATCAAACATCCTTCTCTGTAAAATGTCGTCTTCATCCCACAAAGATGTGACAGAAGAGCCAAATGCAGCGGCTGCGCCTTTATCCGGCGCCCTTTGCCATGCCTCCTGATAGCACTCATCAGTGTTTGCATAAGAGCCTGTAAGACAAGCATAGGTTTGCTCAAACGGTGTTTTTACACCATTTGTAAGATTAGAGTATATATCACTTACGCTGTACTGAAGGTCACTGTAATCTGCCCAACCTGTCTCACTCCCATGTCCTGAATAGGTGACAAGTGCACGCCCATCGTTAATGGTATTCGTTATGATAGTTGGAGCACCACTTGTATAGTATGCAAAAAGGCTATCTGCAATCATGCCATAATTTCTTACAATATTCATACAGTAAAGGTGTGTTCCCTCTGCTGTCTGGTGATTACCATTGTCAGCACTTGCTATGAAAAATGCCTTCTGAGCCCATAAGGTATCCTGACCCCAGAGGGTCTTTTCATAGGTTATAACCTTTCTTGCAATCACACCTACCATGGAATCGGTTGTGGCAGAAAATCTGCCCACATATACATCAGGAAAGTAATCATTACCATCTAAAAGCGCATATCCAAGGTCATTGGCAGGGTTGTCGGCCTGGTCTGACCACCAGTTCCCAATTTGAGCAACATCTCCCACCAAAAGCACAAATGTAGGAGGCGAAGTCCAATTATTATAGGCATCCTGAATGTACTGTTTTACTGTGAGTGTGTCTCCTGATGGTATTGAATCAGGTATTGTTGCCACATGCACATGATAACCCATCTCTCTCTTCCATGTTATAAAGTTCTGAAGGCTGTCCAAAAGCGCAGTAGGTGTTATAATAAGGTAAACAACAGGGAGGTTGGGATTTGCTTTTGACTCAAATACGCCATAATTTATAACCTTCTTTGATAGGTTCTGTTCAAAGAAAGGAGAATACTTATTTTGTATCTTATTCGTTGTGTATCCTGCATTTCCTCCACTATAGTTTATCTTTAATGTTATATCCTTTATAACTTCCAGTTTGCCTTTTACAGGATTGTATCTTACAGGGAAGAATTCCACCATATAGAGATTATGTCCTCTTACAATGCCAGCCTTTTTTATAGAGACAATGTTCTTGGGCCAATAGGCATCTGTTTTATAAAGTGCCTTATCTATTACGAGTTTAGGCCTCGCACCCTTTATCTTTGGAACAGGTGGATAAGATGGCATTATGGGATGTAAAATACCCTCTTCTTTCATGGATATTTCTTTCTTATGGAATGATACAATCTCATAGGAGACCTCTGCTCCATAAGGCACCTCAATAAATCTCCTTATAGCAGGTAAATTCGGCTTTCCAACCTCATTGATCTCTCCCATACCCCTATCTCTTAGGTAGAACCTTGTAAACTCTTTTCCACCGAGTTCGTAAGTGCTATATCTCAGTTTATCTACACCAATACGCATTGTCATCCCTATGCTGGATTTTTCCAGCACCTCTGCGTTTTTAGGCCCTCCTATATTTAGAGTGCCTGCATGGAGTATGCTCACAATGAGCACACTCAGTACTACCTTGTACCACCTCATAACACACCTCCTAAAATGTTATGATCTTTGGTTTATATGTCTTTGCCTCTTCCTCTGTCATAAGTGCATAGGATGCTATTATAAGGGCATCCCCTATCTCACCCTCTCTTGCTGCGGCGCCATTTAGCACTATCTCATTACCTTTTCCTTTTATAACATAGGTTGAAAAACGCTCTCCATTGGTCATATTGTAAACCTCAACCCGCTCTCCTTCAAAAAACCCCGCTTTTTTAAGAATTTCCTCACCAATGGTAATACTACCATTATAATAAAGGTTCTTGCCCGTGATCTTCACATTATGTATCTTTGCCCTCAGCATAAAAACCATCATATCTGGACCTCCATATTATCTATGAGGCGTGCCTTACCAACATAAACGGCAAGGGCTATGAGTTCTCTACCCTTAATCTCACTCACAGGCTCTAAGGTATACTTATCCACTATCTCAATGTAGTCTATTTTACGCACACTTTCAAACCCCATAATAAACTCTTTCATGGCGTCAATAATACGTTTTGTATTATATTCCCCATTTTTAATGAGTTTATCTGCAAGCCTGAGGGATTTATAGAGACAGGTTGCATCCTTGCGTTCCTTCTCTGATAGGTATATATTCCTTGAACTTGCTGCAAGACCATCTTCTTCTCTTATGATAGGACAGGGGACAACAGAAATAGGAAAATTTAGATCCCTTACCATCCGCTCAATCACACGGTATTGCTGATAATCCTTTTTTCCAAAATATGCCCTATCTGGATTTACTATGTTAAAGAGTTTGGACACAACAAGGCACACACCATCAAAATGCCCCTTTCTCTTTGCACCACAGAGGTGCTCGGTAAGTTTTTCTACATGGATAGTTGTAAGGGTTTCTTCTGGATACATCTCTTTTACATCTGGGGCAAAGACGGCATGGACCTTCTCATTTTCTAAAAGCGAAATATCCCTTTCCATATCCCTTGGATAGTCCTTGTAATCTTCTGATGGACCAAACTGCGTGGGATTCACAAATATAGAAACTACAACAACATCATTTTCAGACCTTGCACACCTTACGAGTGAAAGATGCCCCTCATGTAGATAACCCATTGTTGGAACAAATCCCACACTCTTGCCTTCTCTTTTTGCAGATTCAACAAACGCCCTTATATCTTTGATTTTCTCAAATACCTTAATCATAAACATTCTCCTCTGCCGGGAATTTGCCTTCTTTTACCTCATTCACATACTGTTCAACAGCCTGTTTAAAGATATCATACCCTTCTATATACTTTTTCACAAACCTTATATTAAGGTCTTTGTAAAGCCCAAGTATGTCATAGAGCACAAGGATCTGGCCATCCGTATATCTTCCTGCTCCTATCCCTATGGTAGGAACGCTTATTCTTTCTGTTATCTCCTTTCCGAGACTCTCAGGTACCATTTCAATGACAATAGAAAAAACACCTGCATCTTCTAAGGATATGGCATCATTTAAAATCTTTTCTCTTGTAGGTTCATCCCTCCCCCTCAACCTGTATCCACCAAAAGCGTTTTTATACTGTGGTGTCATGCCAACATGTCCCATTACAGGTATGCCAAAAGACACAAGTTTTTCAATGAAAGGAGCAATTTCCTCCCCACCTTCAACTTTCACAGCATCTGCGCCACTTTTTATAAGGTATATAGCATTCCTTATGCCTTCATCCTGTGATACCTGATAACTACCAAAAGGCATATCTGCTATTATAAGAGACCTCTTTGCTCCCTTTTTGACACATTTTACATGATATGCAGCCTCTTCTATGCTGACACTTAGAGTATCACTTTCTCCTTTTATAACCATACCAAGGGAATCACCTACAAGGATACCATCTAATTTGCCCACACTATCAAGAATGCGGGCAAAGGTGTAATCGTATGCTGTAAGGAGTGCGAGTTTTTCGCCCTGCTTCTTCTTGTTTTTGAAATCAATTACTGTTATTTTTTTCATTTGAATGGGATGAAATCCTCTACGCTTTTAACCCTTCTGATGAATGCAGAGAGCAATTTAATGATGTTGTCAAGGTCATCAAGATTAACAAGTTCACAGGGAGTGTGCATGTACCTATTTGGGATTGACACAAGTCCTGTTGCAACACCCTCGCGCGTAAGTTGTATAGCATTGGCATCTGTTCCTGTTCCGCGCGGTATTGCTTCAATCTGATAGGGAATCTTTTCCTCCTCTGCGGTTTTCACTAAAAGTTCAAACACTTTTGGATTTATATTGGGTCCCCTTGCAATAACAGGTCCACCACCTACTTTTATATCACCAAATTTGTTCTTGTCCATTCCAGGGAAATCTGTTGCAAATGTAACATCCACTGCTATGCCTATGTCAGGAGCAACACGAAAGGCACTGGTTTTCGCTCCCCTTAGGCCTACCTCCTCCTGCACAGTGGCAACAGCATATAAAGACACATTTAGACTTTTCGCTTCTTTTGCAAGTTCGCCTAAGGTTTCAAGCACTATAAAAGCACCCGACCTATTATCAAATCCCCTCGCTATAGCCACTTCTTTCTGTAATCTTTCATAATAGTAATCTATTACAGCCGGTGCACCAACATCAACAATCTCTTCTGCTTCCTTTTTTGAAGATACCCCTATGTCAATATGCATCTGGTCAATATCAACTACCTTTTCCCTCTCAGCACCTCTTAAGAGATGAATGGGCTTTTTCCCCACAACACCTTTAATAGTACCTTTCTTTCCCTTAATAACAACCCTTTGACCCTGTATTATCTGTGGATCCCAACCACCTATTGGTGCAAAGTGAAGATACCCTTTATCATCTATATAAGTTATCTGAAGACCTATTTCATCTATATGTCCTGCAAGCATTATCTTTGGCCTCTTGCCTTCATTTAGTACGGCTATGGAGTTGCCATGTAGATCACTTCTCACATCATCTGTATATTCCTTTGCCTTCTCTCTCCATATCCTTACAGTATCTTCCTCATATCCTGAAGGACCTGTGGCATTTACGAGATTTTTAAGAAATTCCTCTCTTTCTCTTTTCATATATCCTCCTTGCGTTTTATATAATTTTAAAGCAAACCCTAACTTTGAGCAAACAAAAACCTAAATAATTGAACCATTTTAAAAGGTCAGTATTAAGTACTTTATGGAACATGGGCATTAAAAGATACGAAGGTGTGGGCACTTGAGTAATTTTAAAGGATTTTATTTTACGCACTTTATAGATTAAAATACCCATTATGTTCAAAAGGGTATTGGTTGCAAATAGGGGTGAAATAGCACTAAGGGTCATTTATGCCCTTAAGGAATTGGGTATTGAATCAGTTGCTATATATTCTGAGGCTGATAAAGACGCCCTTCATGTTAATATTGCTGATTATGCTGTGTGTGTTGGCCCTCCCTCTCCAAAGGATAGTTATCTTAATATTCCAAGAATTATAAGCGCTGCAGAGGTCTCAGGTGTAGATGCCATACATCCTGGTTATGGGTTCCTTGCAGAAAATCCGGATTTTGCAGAGATTGTTGAAAAGGCAGGGTTTACATTTATAGGTCCATCAAGCGATGCTATAAGGCTCATGGGAGATAAGATTGAGGCCAAAAGGGTGATGAAGGAGGCAGGGGTTCCCATACTTCCTGGTACTCTTGAGCCTGTTTCCACTTATGAAGAGGCAAAGTCCGTTGCGTTAGAGATAGGTCTTCCTATTATAATTAAGGCGGCAGCCGGTGGTGGTGGAAGGGGCATGCGTGTTGTTGAAAACATAGAAGACCTAAAGACCCAACTTGAGATGGCCCAAAAGGAGGCAGAAGTAGCGTTCTCTGATGGTAGGGTTTATATTGAAAAGTTTATAAGAAGGCCAAGACATATAGAGGTGCAACTACTTGCAGATAAATACGGGAATATAGTTCACCTTGGGGAGAGGGAATGCTCCATCCAGAGAAGGCATCAAAAACTCCTTGAAGAGAGCCCTTCGGTAGTGGTAGATGAAAAAACAAGAGAAAAACTCGGTGAGATTGCTAAAAAAGGAGCCTCTAAGATAGGGTATTACTCGGCAGGCACAATGGAGTTCATAAGGGATGAGGATGGAAATTTCTATTTCATGGAGATGAATACAAGGATTCAGGTGGAGCATCCTGTAACAGAGTGGGTTACTGGCATAGACTTAGTAAAGGAACAGATAAGAATAGCCTCCAATGAAAAACTATCCATTACCCAAGATGATGTTAAACTTAAAGGACATGCCATTGAAGTGAGGGTCAATGCAGAAGACCCTGAAAAAAACTTTGCCCCATCCCCGGGTAAGATTACCTTCCTTCATCTTCCTGGAGGACCTGGCATACGCGTTGATTCTGCAATTTATCATGGATATGTGATCCCATCAAATTATGACTCCCTTCTTGCTAAACTAATAGCCCGCGGAAGGGATAGGAATGAAGCCATTGCCCGAATGAAAAGGGCTCTTTCTGAGTTTATAATAGAAGGGGTGAAGACTACATTGCCCTTGTATAAAAAGATTCTTGAGCACCCAGATTTTATTAAGGGTGATATTGATACACGGTTTTTAGAAAGACTCTGATGTTAAAATATCTGTATCTTGCAGCACGAGGCACAGGTCAGGCGTTTATTCTATTATGGGACTCCATTCTATCACTTAGAGAATTAAGAAAAATTAAAAGGCCATTTGTTGAGCAACTTGAATTTTTTGGAACAAGATCTCTTTTTCTTGTTGCACTTGCATCCTCATTTGTTGGAATGGTATCATCCGTTCAAACTGCTTATCAAATAAAGGATTACGCACCTTTAGACCTTCTTGGAATGGGGGTTGCAAAGGTTGTTATGATGGAACTCGGTCCTGTTATAACAGCCCTCATTGTTGCAGGAAGGGTTGGGGCTGGCATGGCAGCCGAACTTGGCACCATGAGAATAACTGAACAGATTGATGCACTTGAGACATTGGGGATAGATTCTATAAGACATCTTATTCTTCCAAGATTACTCGCTGGCATTATTATGATGCCCCTTTTAGTAGTCCTTGCTGACTTTGTATCTATAATGAGTTCGGCAATAGTTTCTGCACTTTATTTAGACATCCCTTTTTCAACCTTTTTTTCTGGAATAAGGATGTATTTTTATCCCATTGATCTTTTTGGGGGTCTTTTGAAGAGTGTTGCGTTTGGATTTCTAATAGCCTTTGTTTCAAGTTCTTTTGGATATTACGCAAAAGAGGGAGCAAAGGGGGTTGGTATTGCAACAACTCAGGCGGTTATGTACTCTTCTCTCTTTGTTCTTATGGCAGATTATATCCTTGGGGTTATTCTTTACGGATGATTGAAGTTATCAATCTGAAAAAGAGATTCGGTGAAAAAGAAGTGTTAAAGGGGGTAAATCTCACCATTGAGGATGGGGAAGATATTGCCATACTTGGAAAAAGTGGTGAAGGTAAATCTGTATTTTTAAAGCATATTATAGGCCTTTTAAAGCCAGATGAGGGAAGTGTTTTGGTAGATGGAATAGATATCACAAAACTTTCAAAAAGGGAACTTTACCAAATAAGAAGGAGTTTTAGTTATGTTTTTCAGGGTGCTGCATTGTTTGATTCTTTGACAGTATTTGAAAATATTGCACTACCTTTAAGAGAGCGTGCTTTCTCAGAGCGTGAAATTAAAGATAGGGTAAAAGAGGCTCTTTCCTTGGTTGACCTTGATGGAATAGAAGAGTTATATCCTGCAGCATTATCAGGCGGGATGAAAAAAAGGGTTGGATTGGCGAGAGCGATTGTGTCAAAACCTCGGTATCTTTTGTACGATGAGCCTACAACAGGGCTTGATGTTATTACGGCATGGAGAATCAATAAGTTGATAAAAAAGATAAATAAAATGGAAGGCACAACAGGGATTCTTGTTACGCATGATATAAGGGGCGCTCTTTATACATCAGATAAGATTGCCCTGTTAAGCGATGGCGTTATTGTAGAGATAATAGAAAGTTCAAGATACAAAGAGGCAAAAACAGAAAAACTAAGAGAGTTTCTTGAGGCGGGTGGCTTTTTGGATTAGTAAAGGTTCAAAAATGTTATTCCCTTTTTAAGAACAAGAAAATATGGCGGTATGGGCTTTTTTATCCCCTTAGGTTCCTTTGTAGCAATAAATATTTCTGGAAAAACCTCCTCTACTTTTTCCCTTGGGTCATCTGCAAGTATTAAAACTTTACCAGGCAATATACCCCTTAGGTATTCTACCCTCTCTACGCTTGAAGACATGATAAAACTCAATGAATCCCTTATAGGTTCTATGCCTTCAAATTCTACAGTAGCATTATACCTATGAAAAAAATCAATATAATAAATAAGTTTTTCAGTGTTTTCCAATAACTCCTCATACAAATCTCTTTTGGGTACTACAAAGATTTTTTCAGGAACCGCTTTAAACTGCTTGAGAAAATAGAACATATGCACGAATTTTTTCTGGCTTTTGCCATCTTCCCCGACCTTACCCAAGAATACAACTACATAAGGCTTTTCTTTTAGAGTAAGCATGAGCATCCTGCGGAGGGCAAGTTTGCTTTCAGAGAGTTTATCAAAATCAGTAATGATTTCAACTCTAAGTGGGTTCTGCTTTTTTGCAAGAGATGAATGCTCTTTTCCATAAGTTGAGATATCACATGATGTTGTTTTAACCTGCATAGTCCAAAGGGGAATAAGTTGCTCTGCGAAAAAAAGAATAAGTACTATAAACAGTAAAAAAACTATACCTACGAAAAGATAGTTGACAAAATTGAAACTTGACTTACTCTTTAAGTTTGGCATCAGATGATGGGATATACTCTATCAATTTTGCCTTAAGCGTACCAAAATAGAGCCTACTACTAAAAGTTATTGGCAATCTTAAACTATCATAAGATATGAGTATCTCTGCTTTTCCACCACCCTTTATAATCCCTCCGTCTAAATCTGGTATAAGGTCATAACACTTTGTTTTTACACCATTGTATCCGCATTTTTTTACACCTCGTACAAATATATGAACCTGTTTGTTCCGTCTATCAACATGATATGGCACAGTTATTGTATCCCCTGGATTTATATCCAATCTACGAATAAGGTAATAAAGGCCAAGAGGGTCTATAGCACCTTTTAAAAGTTTTTCCTTTTTTTTGCCTTTGGAATAAAGGGCAAAACCACTGTCTGGAAAATAGTTTATAACAAGAGAGTCCCTAAAATGACCCTCTTTGAGTTTTTTCTCATACTTTAAGGTATACATACTATCAGAAGAAATATAGGAATAAATGGTGTCCGCCACAGTAAATAATGCACCCATGCCACGGGTTTCTGCAGTCATCCTAAGAACATATACATCCCTGCCCCTCAATGTATCTCTGCCAATTATTTCCATTTTAAGAATACCAAGGGGGAGAAATCCATAGGATACATCAAAAATAAGTTTCTCCCCCTTTTTAAACGGAGATGGCAAAAGAAAGGAAACTAATAGGTGAAAAATAAAAAGGTTCAATGCATATTCTCCATCTCCTTCTTGTATGCAAGTTCTCTTAATTTATTTACATAATCAGGAGACTCAAAACTATAGGTGTATTTCTCTGGCACATCGTATGTTCCTTCCACAATGGCAACAACATCCTCTGTGAATACCATCTCCTCATCAGTCGGAATAACGAAGACCTTTACAGGTGAATCGTCCTTTGAGATTACAAATTCTTTATTTCTACTTATGGCTTTATTATTTTTGTCTCTGTCAAGATATATACCAAGATTTTCAAGTCCAGAAAGCGCCTTTTCCCTTATTATAGGGCTTCTTTCTCCCACACCTGCTGTAAACACTATAGCATCAACCCTTCCAAGTACAGCATAATAAGCACCTATGTATTTTCGTATGCGGTATGCCTCCATTTCAATAGCCAGTTTTGCGAGTTTATCCCCCTTCTCTGCTGCAATCTCAACATCCCTTCTGTCTGTGTACTTCCCTGTAATGCCAAAAATACCACTTTTCTTGTTGAGTATATAAAGAACCTCATCTGCCGTTATATTCTCCTTCTCCATAACATATGTTATAATGGCAGGATCAAGGTCTCCTGAGCGAGTTCCCATTATAAGACCCTCAAGTGGAGTAAATCCCATAGAATGATCAACGGATTTCCCGTTTTTTATGGCTGTCATACTCGCACCGTTGCCAATATGACATGTGATGAGATTTACCTCGTGCGCCTTCTTACCAAGCATTACAGCAGCCCTTCTTGAAACATAGAGGTGTGATGTGCCATGGAACCCATATTTTCTTACACCATAGGCCTCATACCATCTCCTTGGCACTGCATAAAGGTATGCGTATTCAGGCATGGTTTGATGAAAGGCTGTGTCCATAACAGCAACATGAGGGACATTGGGCAAGACTTTCATAGCCGCCTTTATACCCTTCACATTGGCAGGATTGTGAAGAGGGGCAAGAGAGGAAAGTTCGGTGAATGTCTTTATCACCTTATCATCTATTAGCACAGATTTTGTAAACTCTTCTCCACCATGTACAACCCTGTGACCAACAGCATCAATCTCTGAAAGGTCTTTGATTACACCGTAATCAGGATGGGTTAATGTATCCATTATGAGTTTAATAGCCTCTTCATGGTCAGGACACTCATGGGATATCTTTACAGGATCCTTCCCAAAGGGTGTGTGCTTTATGAAAGAGTCTCCGATTGTCACCCTTTCTACAACCCCTTGAGCGAGTGGAACCTTCTCCTCCCAATCATAGACTTGATATTTAACAGATGAACTCCCACAGTTTAATGTTAGTATTTTCATTTTTTATTTTCCTGCAACAAGAGCGGCAAGTGCTATGGAATAAAACTTTGAATCTTCACTGTCTGCCCTGGAAGTAAGTACACATGGAACATCTGTACCTGTAACTACTGCTGCGATCTTGCCACCTGCAAGTTGCGTGGCTGTTTTGAAGAATACATTACCTGTCTCAATATTTGGAAAGATGAGGATATCAGCATCACCTTCAAGCGGGCTATTAAGTCCCTTTATATCAAGACATTCTTTTGACACTGCAATATCAAGGGCAAGAGGACCATCAATGATAGCACCCTTAATTTGTCCACGCTCTCCCATAACCTTTAAAAGAGCCGCATCAATGGTAGACGGCATCTTTGGATTAACCTTCTCTACAGCACTTATTATAGCCACCTTCGGCATGTCAATACCAAGGGCATTTGCCACCTCTATTGAATACTTTATCATCTCTATTTTCTGCTCAAGCGTTGGCTGGATAATGACTGCGACATCTGATACGACAAGGAGTTTATGGTGCATGGGAAATTCCACCACTGTAACATGTGATAGAACCCGTTTTTCTTTCAAAAGGCCTTCCTGTTTGTTTAAAATGGCGCGCATATATGTGGCTGTGTCCACAAGTCCTTTCATAAGGACATTACCCTTGCCTTCTCTAATAAGCCTTACCGCTACCTTTGCCGTCATCTTTGGGTCTTTCTCTTCAACTATCTCAAAATTGCTAATATCAACATCATGTTCCTTAGCAACTTCATTTATTTTATCCGGGTCTCCAACAAGGGTGACATCAACAATGCCCTCTTTATATGCTCTTGATACCGCCTCTATGGTATGAGGGTCTTCCCCCCTTGCCACAACCAATCTTTTCTTCTCTCTACCCCTTATTACATCTAACATCTCATTAAGTCTTTTAATCATTTTAAACCTCCTCTAATTATAAATCTTTGCCTTTTCTTCACCTTTTAATACCCTGAGCGCTCCTTCCATAAGCGCCTGCATCTCATCCTCCCCAGGAAATACCATAACCTGTGCAATAAATGATACCCGCTCCTTAATCCATGAGACAAACATCTCATCATAGGCAAGACCACCTGTTATTACGATGGCATCTACATCGCCACCTGTTACAGGAGCCATCATACCTATCCACTTGGCAATATTGTAAGCCATAGCCCGGTAAATAAATTCAGCATGTTTATCACCATTTTTAACACGTTCTTCAACCTCTCTCATATCATTAGTGCCAAGATGGGCTACAATACCACCTTTGCCTGCCAATTTCTTCTTCCATTCCTCTTGGGTGTACCTTCCACTCATAGCAAGACTTAATGTATCCCAAACAGGCAAAGAGCCTGCCCTTTCAGGCGCAAAAGGGCCATCTCCATTTAAGGCATTGTTTACATCCACTACCTTTCCCTTTCTGTGCATCCCTATGGAAACACCTCCCCCCAGATGAACAACAATGAGATTTACATCTTCGTATGCTTTGCCTAATGCCTTTGCCGCCTTTCTTGCAACTTGCTTCTGATTTAGGGCATGAAATATAGACCTTCTCTTTATCTCAACAAGACCTGTAACCTTTGCTATCTCATCCATCTCATCAACAACAACTGGGTCAACAATAAATGCGGGAATACCGAGTGGCTTTGCAATTCTATAGGCAATAATACCACCTAAGTTTGATGCATGCTCTCCTTGAAGGCCGTTTTTCAAATCCTCAACCATCTTTTCATTTACCTCGTATGTACCACCTGGTATGGGCTTTAAAAGGCCACCCCTTCCAACCACAGCATCAAGTTCTTTGAGTTTTACATCATGCTCATTTAACCATTTTTTCACAACATTTATACGAAAGTCTAACTGGTCAATTATCCTCTTATACTGCTTTATCTCATCTACAGGATGCTTTATGTTGTCCTTCTTCAAAAGATTGCCATCTTCATAAATGGCAATCTTTGTAGATGTTGAACCCGGATTTATAACGAGTATCTTGTAATTCATACCATCCTCCTCTAATTATCAACAAAAGATTTGATAAACTCAAACCATCTCTGTTTTATTTCCGTTTCTATCATCCTAAAAACGAGTTCATGACTTTTCTCTCCTAAACCCACAGGATCAGGAATATCCTCATCAGAAAGCATGTATATCTTATCACCAAACATGGGAAAATTCTCTTTCAAAAACTCTATATGTCTTCGCTCCATGACAAGAACAAGATCCGCCCAAAAAAGGTCATCATAACCTATCATTTGTGATTTTCCTATGATACTTTCATATCCCATCTTCTGAACAACCCTTTGGGCTATCTCGCTATAGGGTCTCTCACCGGGCAAAATGCCACGGGATTCAATATTAACAGGAAGACCTTTAAAAAGGCTTTTTGCAATAGCCTCTGCCATGGGACTCCTCTCAGTATTGCCTGTACATAAAAATATAACATTGAACATATCTGTTTTAACATGGATTTTTTCTCTTAACTTCGCCAAAGGAATACTGCCTTTACGCAAAGCATGCCAATATTCACCTTTATACTCAAGAACCGTAGAGGATAGATTGCCTGCCTTACCTTTAACTACAAACACCTCATCCCCGAATATAGACCTAACCTCTTCCCAGGTCTCAGGTACGCTCTCAGACGTTATATTGGCACTTGTTTGAACAAGAGGACCTGTCTTATCCATGATCTTTAATAGCAATGGATAATCTGGCATCCTAAAACCTATCTTGCTATTTTTTTGCAGGAAGGGATAGACATCCCTTTTTACTGGTAGCACAAGGGTTAATGCACCTGGCCAAAAAGATGTTGCATTTTCAATCTCTTTAAAATCAACACTTAAAAGCGGTCTTAATGATTCTTCATTACTTATAAATACACCAAAGGGCTTATCTTTTTCTCTATTTTTTAATGTATATAACTTTTGGACAGTGTTTTTTACTGGCACAACCACAAGGCCATAGACAGTATCTGTCGGGATAGCAACAATCTCTCCTTTTTTTAGTACCTTTACGATTTCTTCTTCTGTCATATCTTAAACTGAAATCCCAAAAATATAGCAGGTTGTGATACGAGTGGAATACCGAACTCCATTGTAAGGGAGTAAGGTAATCTTTTTAAACCTTTTCTCACCTTAGATTTTCTTGAAAGTTCAACACCCATAAAAAGTTCCTGAAAATTTTCAAATTTGCTTATCGACCATATATCTTTACCTCGTGGTATACTTGTCCTATAATCTGGCTGATAACCATAATGAAATCCCCCATATAGCGATGCATAAGGTGATATCGCACGGGATAGAACAAGGTCTAATTTCCAAGAAATACCTTGCGCAAACGGATGATACGCAAAGCCTACAATAGTGCCAAATGACATAGGAAAAGAATACTCTGACAAAAGTAGAAACTTGCCAAATGGACCTATACCTTCACCAAGAGAGCCGTAAATACCAAACTCTGCATGGTGAGATGCACCATATGAAAGATGCCCCCCAAAGTTTGGGATAGTAAAGGCAGAATGTGCCTGTTTTTGTGATTCTCTGACATTCTTATTGGCATATAAAGGAATATTAACATACCAGCCAGAATCAACACTCCCTGGAGCAATGGGCCGTGCTGTTTGAAATGTCCCAAAGAAACATCCATTTAAGATAAGCAAGAATGGTATAAATAACAACGCTTTCTTCATAATAAAGGCTCCTTTGTTCGTAATCAAGTTTAATGCATTGCTTATGAATTTTAAAGAAATCCTTTATGGGATTTTTGTATTACTTATATAATTGTGCAAAGATACATATTACAAAACGTAAGATATACTGGAAGTGGGATAAAGAGGGATTTACTCCACTAAGTCAAATGCGGATATACGAGACTACGGCGCATAAAATTATTTTTGATGTGTCCATGCTTTTTGCAATACATTTTTATCACATTATAATTATAGCACGTCAGAAGGAGGAGTAAAATGGCTGAGAAGTTTGTGTATTTTTTTGGTAATGGTCATGCAGAAGGCTCAAAAGAGATGAGGAATCTTCTTGGGGGCAAGGGTGCAAATCTTCATGAGATGACAAGTCTCGGCATACCAGTTCCACCAGGATTCACCATAACAACAGAGGCATGTGTTTATTACTTTAAGACAGGAAATATACCAGAAGGGTTAAAGGATGAAGTAGAAAACAACATCAAGAGACTTGAGGAAATTACAGGGAAAAAATTCGGTGATAATAAGAACCCTCTTTTGGTTTCTGTGCGTTCTGGTGCAAGGGTATCAATGCCAGGGATGATGGATACTATATTGAACCTTGGACTTACAGATGATAGTGTAAAAGGACTTGCAAAGCAAACAAATAATGAAAGATTTGCCCTTGATGCATACAGAAGATTTATACAGATGTTTAGTGAAACTGTCAAGGGAATAAAGCATGTACACTTTGAGGAAATACTTGACACCATAAAGAAGAATGCAGGCGTTAAAAACGACAGTGAACTCAATGCAGAGCATCTCCAAACACTAATAAAAGAATACAAAACCATTTACAAAGAAAATACCAATGAGGATTTTCCACAGGATCCTTGGAAACAATTATGGGATGCTATATTGGCTGTATTTAATTCGTGGAATAGCGATAGGGCTATAACATATAGAAAGATAAACAAAATACCAGATGATTGGGGAACAGCAGTAAATGTTGTCGCTATGGTCTTTGGAAACATGGGAGAGGATTCAGGCACAGGTGTTG
This sequence comes from uncultured bacterium, assembly GCA_913055745.1. Taxonomy (GTDB): domain Bacteria; phylum Hydrothermota; class Hydrothermia; order UBA1063; family CAJXJZ01; genus CAJXJZ01. The sequence goes on from CAJXJZ010000009.1 coordinate 20,632, forward strand.
CATTTTCCAGAGATCCACTCACAGGTGAGAACAAATTCTACGGCGAGTTTTTACCCAATGCACAGGGTGAGGATGTGGTAGCAGGTATAAGAACTCCACACGCCTTAAATGAGTACTCCAAACAAGAGAAAAACAGAGACCTACCAACCCTTGAGGAGACTATGCCAGATATATATAAAGAACTCTATGACATAGCAAAGAAGTTAGAGAGGCATTACAGAGATATGCAGGATATAGAATTTACCATAGAGAGGAAGAAATTGTATCTACTTCAGACGAGAAATGGTAAAAGGACTGCTCGTGCTATGGTAAAGATTGCAGTTAATATGGCAGAAGAGGGCCTCATATCCAAAGAAGATGCATTAATGAGGGTGGATGCATCAAGAATCAACGAACTCTTACATCCAATATTTGACCCTAAGGCCGAGAAACATGTAATAGCAAAAGGGCTCGGGGCATCACCAGGTGCTGCTCATGGTAAAGTTATATTTGATCCAGAGGAGGCGGCAGAACTTGGATATAAAGGTGAATCTGTTATTCTCGTTAGAGAAGAAACATCTCCTGATGATATAAAAGGTATGGCAAAAAGTAAGGGTGTTCTTACTTCAAGGGGTGGAATGACATCCCACGCCGCGGTTGTTGCAAGGGGCATGGGAAAACCTGCAGTGGTTGGAGCAGAAGATATTGAAGTAGATTATGAAAAAGAGGAATTTAGAGTCCATGGTTTAACGGTTAAAAAGGGCGATTATATCAGTATAGATGGTAAAAGTGGTGAAGTAATGCTTGGCAAAGTAAAGACCATTGACCCAGAAATCTTTGAAGAGTTTGGTAAGTTGCTTGATTGGGCTGATGAGATAAGATGGATAGGCGTTAGGGCAAACGCAGAAACACCCGAGGATGCCAAAAAGGCAAGAGAGTTTGGTGCAGAGGGTATAGGACTTGCCAGAACAGAGCACATGTTCTTTAAGGGTGAGAGAATCTATGCCATGCAGGAGATGATTCTCGCAAACACGAAAGAGGAGCGTGAAAAGGCGTTGTCCAAACTCCTGCCTATGCAAAGAGAAGACTTTAAAGAACTATTCAAAGTTATGGATGGCTATCCAGTGATTATCAGATTACTTGATCCACCACTTCATGAATTCGTTCCTAAAAAGGATGAGCAGATAAAGGAACTCTCTAAAAGAACAGGGGTCTCTGAAGAAAAAATAAGAGAGATGGCAGAGTCTTTGAGAGAGGCGAATCCCATGTTGGGACACAGGGGTTGTAGGTTAGCGATCACTTACCCAGAAATAGCAGAGATGCAGGTAAGGGCTATAATAGAGGCAGCCATTGAAGCAAAGAAAGAAGGGATTAAGGTTAAGCCAGAGATTATGGTTCCCATTGTGTCTCTTAAAACAGAAATTGATGTTATGAAAGATTTAATAGACAAGGTAGCACACAAGGTTATGGAGGAGAAAGGCGAAGAAGTAGACTACAAGGTTGGAACAATGATAGAACTTCCAAGGGCCGCACTCTTGGCAGATGAGATAGCAAAGACAGCAGAGTTCTTCTCCTTCGGTACAAACGACCTTACACAAACGACCTTTGGATTCTCAAGGGATGATGTGGGGAGGTTTGTACCTAAGTATATAGAAAATGGCCTGCTTAAAGATGACCCATTTTCTGTATTAGACCAAGATGGTGTTGGTCAACTTGTAAAGATAGGTGTAGAAAAGGGCAAAAGTACAAGGCCTGAACTTGAGGTAGGTATATGTGGTGAGCATGGTGGAGAGCCCAAATCTGTGAAGTTCTGCCATAGGATTGGCCTGGACTATGTTTCCTGCTCACCATACCGCGTACCAATTGCAAGGGTGGCAGCAGCACAGGCAGTAATTGAGGAAAAGAGAAAGAGAAGAAGATAATTTTTATAAAAAGAATACATGCATAAGAAGGGAGCAGTTTATCTGCTCCCTTTTGTTTTTATACTTGTAAAACCGCATGTTTTGAAACATAATACATATATAAAACAGGAGAGTTAAAATGCATCCTATTCTGTTTAGAATCGGAGGACTTGAAATAAGGACATGGGGTGTGCTCGTCCTACTCGGTTTCCTTGCAGGACTTGAGGTAACATATTACTATGCCAAAAAGCATGGTATTACAAGGGATAGCGTCTATGACCTCGGATTCTGGGTTATTATCGCATCCATTATTGGTGCAAGGGTGTTCTATATTCTTTATAATTTTCATGAATTTAAACATAACCTATGGGAGATGTTCGCTATATGGCACGGTGGTATGGTATTTTTGGGCGGTTTTTTCTTTGCTATACCCACAGCAATATACTATCTTAAAAAACACAACATTCCTATATGGAAATTTGCAGACTGGACCGCACCTGGCTTTGCATTAGGTATGTTCATTGGCAGATGGGGGTGCTTCTTTAATGGATGCTGCTTTGGGCATGCGTGTCATGGTACCTTCTGCGCCGTTTTTAAACCAGGGTCAGAGGCCTTCCAAGTATTTGGCAACACACCTATACATCCAACACAACTCTACGAGTCATTTGGTAATCTTATAATCTTCTTTATTTTATTACCTATTATGAAGAAAAAGCCCTATGATGGCTTTGTTTTTCTCCTATATTTGATCCTCGGGCCACTTGTTAGATTTATCGACGATTTCTATAGATACTACGAGTCATACAAGTACTATGGTCCCTTTGATGTCAACCAGTGGATTTCCTTAGGTATTATGCTAATATCTTTGATTTTAATGATATACCTATACAAAAGGTCTAAAAGACAAAATGCCTGAACTTTTAAAAAACATAGTACGTACTTTTTTGCCATCTACATGCTATGTGTGTGATAAATTATCAGACAATGCTGTATGTAAGGATTGCATGGAAAAATTCAATACCGTATATAAAAATGAAAAAAGGCTCTTTATTAAAAATCCCCAGGTTATGATTCAATCACCCTTTGTCTATAAAGGTATTGTTAAGGAAATGATAGAGGACATAAAATACAGGGGCATATTCTTTCCTGTTCCATTCTTTGCTTCTTATCTTGCCTCCATGATAAGGGAAAATGCATACGACTTTTTAGTACCTGTCCCACTCCATTTTTTAAAAAGATGGAAGAGGGGTTTCAATCAGTCAGAGGAAATAGCAAAAGAGGTTTCAAAACTTACTAAGATACCTATTTTAAAAAAGGTAAAACGGATAAGAAACACAAAATCTCAAACAAAACTCTCCAGAAAAGAGAGGATGTTGAATGTAAAAGGTGCTTTTCGTGTAGACATCTCTCTTAAAGGAAAAAGGCTTGCAATTATTGATGATGTCATTACCACTGGTGCAACAACCCTTGAACTTGCCATCATGCTCTATAAAAAAGACGCAGAGAAAGTTGATATTTATGCAGCCTCTATGGCGGAAATGGATTAGTATATTTTAACCAATGGAATAATCATTTCATCAATTGTTACACCTCCATGCATAATCTCACCTTTGTATCTTTTGGCATATGCATGTGGGTCTCTGGGATAAACAAAGAAGTAATTATCCCTTGCCATGGCAAGTTTTCCCATACCTTTTAAAAGCCCTACCTCCCATGGCCTTTCAAATATGACTGCATGTCTTGGGTTTTCTATCCTCAAAGATGTACCAAATTTAAATCTCAATGAGTCTGTGAGTTCTGTGCCTCCATAAACTAAGGAAGGCTTTGTTGCTTGAATCCATCCATGATCCGTGGTAAGATAAACCATATAACCCTGCTCTACAAGTTCAGTTATTTTGTCGTTAAATCTGCTTTTCTTTAAGAGAAAATGGATCATATCCTTAAATTCCTCTGAGGTTTTTGCTATGTCTTTCAAAGGCTTTACTTTACCCCTTACATGTGCTAAAATGTCTGTAAAATTTACAGTACCTGCAATGATAGGAGAAGATGGCTTTATATCATCAGTATCCTGAGGTGAGTTTAATCTATAAAAGTTAAAATTTTTATGGATACCTTCCCTTGCAAGTTGTTCTTTAAAAAGCTCCATTTCGTGTAAATTATCTGAAAGCCAGCCCGGGTGTAACCTTTGAATTTCAGATGGTAACCTGCCGGCAAAAATACTGTTTCTTGCATAAATGGTTGATGTTGGAAGGATTGCATAATAAAGTTCTATCAAAGGTCTTACATGCGTTGGCAGTTCCTTTATTAACGCCTTAAATTGTGAAGTTTTTACACAATCAAGTACAAAGAAAGCGACTTTTTTCCCATCTTTAATGTCTGGAATAACGCGATTTTTCACAACATTATCCGATCTTATAATATTGGCATTTAGCATCTCTTTATAATTTTCCTGTACCCATTCGGCAAATTCATTATTGAGTTCTTCTATTTCACCCTGTAGTATCTCATCTTGCGGGTCCTTTGTACTTATAAGATCAGCAATCTTTAGCCAACCATTAATATCCCTCGGCACTTCTGAAAGCTCCTGGTACAACCTTGCAAGTTCCATGCCCTTCTTTCTATTATACACCTCATCCCTTTGAATTTTTTTAATAATTGCAATTATCTGCGTTGGCTTTATAGGTTTTACGATGTAATCAAAAACGTCCTCAGAAAAAGACTCTTCCATAATATCTGTATCCTGAACCATCGTAACCATTACATAATGGATATTGGGTGCTATCTTCTTAGCCATACGGATAAACTCGTTACCATTTAAAGAAGGCATTCTAAAGTCAACAAGAACAAGGTCATACTTATTGTTTTTTAAAAGGGAAAGTGCTTCCTCAGGATGGTCTGATGTATCAACAGAAAATCCCTGCCTTTCAAGAAAAATTTTGTGTGGAGTTAATGTCTCTACCTCATCATCAACCCAGAGGATACGCATTACATCCTTTTATGAGCATCTCTGAATAGTGCTTTAATTCTGCTCCATGAAACAGGATCAAGCCCCATCGGCGCATTGGGAGAAAGTGGTGTTGGATGTTCTGTATTTTTAAAGTCCTCAGGAGAGTCTGTATCATGGCCATCGGGAATGCGTGAAAGGTTTGTATTAGCCATTGGAGCATCATCCCATAGATATGGGTAAGAGTTTTTCCACTCATCAGATAAAACACCCCAGTTCACAAAATCTATCACATGATTATTATTAACCAGTATGGCAAAGCCACCTGAATTGGAAAGTTCCAAATTGATTTGAACATCCTTTTGGGAGACAATACAGTCTTTTGAAAGCAAAATATAGGAATTGGGTTCAATACTTACATTGTCAAGCGAATGTTCACCGCTTGGAGTAATAAGATAGTAATCATCAAGATGCATAACATATGGAGAGGTATTGTAAAGTTCAATCCAAACCTGAGGATAGAAATTTATCTCATTTATAACCACACCCGCATAAGCAAACGATGATATAAGTAAGATTATTAAAACCTTTATTATACCCTTCATATTTTAATAATACAGCCTCACACATGAATTGTCAAGTATAAGAGCCCGAGTGCTTGGTAGAACACATATATTGCATTAAAATTTCTTAGATGGAGGCATGGAAGAGGCTAAAAAAGAGGACTATCCCAGAACTTATAGAGACAACAATTAAATTAAATCCAGAGAACAAGGCACTATCCCTTTATGGTGGAGAGACCATTACATACAAAGAACTTCACAGAAGGATCACGAAGATAAGTTCTATTTTAAAGAAAAAAGGGGTAGTTAAAAAAGATAAAATAGCGCTTATAGGTGCTAACTCCCCCAATTGGGTAATTGCATACCTTTCCACAGTTTTCCTTGGCGGTGTCATAGTTCCTATACTCCCTGATTTCCATCCAGAGGATGTCTCTAATATTTTAAGGCATTCAGAATCCATTGGACTTTTCGCCACTCGTGCCCAGATTATGAGACTTTCTGGATATGATTTAGGTAATGTTAGGTTTATAATAACTATTGATGATTTTGAGCCTTCAAACCTTGAACTTGAAATCAATACTATTCATAGACTTTACGAGAAAGCAAGGGAAACCTTCTATGACCTTGCAGAAAAACTTGGGCTCTATGGAAACTGTGTGAGCGAAGAAGATCTTGCAGCCATTATTTATACCTCTGGTACAACAGGAAACTCAAAGGGCGTTATGCTAACCCACAAAAATATTGTAACTAATGTCATACAAGTGGCCAAAATGTTTGACCTCTCTGATAAAGATAGGATCTTATCTATTCTACCCCTTGCACACGCCTACGAGTTTACCCTGGGCCTTTTATATCCACTTTCAGTAGGTGCACACATTACCTATCTTGGTAAAAAGCCTGTACCTAAACTCATACAAAAGGCTGCAGCAAAAGTAAAACCTACAGTTATTGCTGCTGTACCCATGATACTTGAAAAGATCTATAAAATGAAGATACAACCTCTGCTAAATAAGAGAAAAACGAAACTCCTTTTAAGATCACCGTTAAGACCCCTGATTTTACGAAAAATGAGAAAAGAACTAATTGCTTTCTTTGGAGGAAAACTCCGAGCCATGACTCTTGGAGGAGCACCTTTTGCTAAAGACATAGAAGACTTTTATTTTAAAATCAAATTTTCATATGCAACTGGTTATGGCCTTACAGAGACATCACCACTTTTAAGTGGTTCTTTAACCTCAGAGACAAAAAAGGGAGCAAGTGGCAGGCTTGCAGAATGGGTTCAAGTGAAAATTAAAAATCCAGACCCTGAAACAGGCATTGGAGAGATCTATGTAAAAGGGCCCAATGTAATGCGAGGATACTACAAAAACAAAGAACTTACAAGAGAAGTTTTAAGTGAAGATGGATGGTTTAGAACAGGTGACCTTGGTTATGTAGATAATGATAATTTTATTTATATTAAGGGACGCTCTAAGAATATGATACTGGGGCCAAGTGGAGAAAACATATTTCCAGAAATAATAGAAGAGAAATTGAATATGCATATATATGTCATTGAATCAGTAATATATGAAAAGGATGGAAAGATCGTTGGAAAGGTTTATTTGAATTACGAACTATTAAGGGATAAACTTGAAGGTCATTCCGAAAAACATCGGGAAGAAATTTTAAAAGAACTTCTCAAAGAGATAAGAGATGAGACAAACAAGCATCTTCCAAGGTACTCACAGATTTACAAACTATATGAGCATCCAGAGCCATTTGAAAAAACTCCAACAAATAAAATTAAAAGGTTTCTTTATATAACATAGAGCAGACACCCATTCTGTCACTTATTTAAGTTAAACATATTTTTCGTACACTTTACCAGCATTTATCTTATTTTACTGGCTACAAGTTTTATGTTATAATGTTAATATATGCTAATTCATAAAAATACATTTAAACATTTAAACTTCAAACTTATTGACACAGGATTACACGATGCCACATGGAACATCGCAATGGATCAGGCATTACTTGAGAAATCGCATATTTATGGACCTTTTTTAAGATTTCTCTCCTTTTCTCCAGAATGCGTTCTCATAGGATATTTTCAATCAGTTAATCAGGAAATAAGGATAGATTACTGCGAAAAAGAGAAAATACAAGTGCAGAGAAGAATTACCGGCGGTGGTGCCATCTATTTTGACCCATCTCAAATTGGTTGGGAAATCATTGGTAGAATATCAGATTTTCCGTACACTCACAAGGAACTTTCATACATCTTTGGTAGTGCTGTTGCCTATGCCCTCTCTAAAATGGGTATAAACGCAGAGTTTAGAGAACGTAATGATATAGAAGTAAATGGGAAAAAGATATCTGGCATGGGAGGAGTAACATATGAAGGGAATTTTCTATTTCAGGGCACATTACTTGTAAAGGATAGAATAGAGAGAATGCTCAAAAGTCTAAAAGTCCCTATTGAAAAACTTAAGCCAAAGGAAATAGACTCGTTGAGAGAGAGGGTAACATGTATTGAGCATGAGTTAGGCTATGTGCCGAAAAGAGACGAACTAAAAGAAATACTGATTAGTGGCATATCTGAGTATCTTGGTGTAAATATAACTCCTTATAGCATCCCCCCTGATATCAAAAAACGCCATAAGGAATTACTTCCGTATTTCAAAAGTGAAAAATGGGTAAATAAAATAGTCTTTAGAGAAGATGAGCAGGATGTACTTTCAGGTTATTACAGAACCCAAAATGGGACAATAAAGGTATCAATGATGATAAACACAAGACAAAAAATGATTCGTAACGCCATTTTTACAGGAGATTTCTTTTTAAATCCAAGAGAAAGTATTTATGATATTGAAAGCCTTTTAAGAAATACAAGATTTGATTTAAAAAATGTGGAGAATATAGTTATTGATTACTTTAAGAGATACAAACTTGACGGTATAACAGCAACTGATCTTATCCTTGCTATAAAAGAAGTATTCAAAAAATGGACACTGATAAAAGACGGACTTACGCCAAAAGAGGCAAATGATGTTTTTATGGTCAACTTAAACTCTCTTAAAGGTTTTGAGCCAAAGGCTTTTTTGCTCCCATATTGTGCCAAGGAAACCTCTTGCTCTTTACGATATAAAAAAGAATGTATATCCTGTGGCCTATGCACAGTGGGGGATGCGTACAATTTTTCCTATGAATATGGACTTCGCCCAATTACCATTACAACATTTGAAGACCTGATGGAAACATTTGAAAACCTTAAAAGGGAAGGCATTTATGAGTACATTGGTAGTTGTTGTGAGGCATTTTATGTTAAACACCAAGATGATTTTAATCAAAGTGGGCTTTCTGGAGTACTCATAAACATAGAAAATGCAACATGCTATGACCTAGACAAGGCAAAAGAAGCGTACATTGGGAAGTTTGAAAGCAAGACCAACTTAAACCTTAGTTTGATAAAAAAGGTCCTTAAACTAATATTTAAAAAAGAGACAAAAGGAGCAAGAAAATGAAGGAAAGTCCTGAATTTATCAGAACCAGTCTTGCAGCGAGTATAACCCTCGGATTAAAAAATGGAAGATTCTATAGAAATGCACGTCTTTATTGTATAAATCTTCTTATTCATTACGAGATAGGATGTTCAGCAAACTGCGCCTATTGCGGGCTACAGAATATAAGGCAGGGGAATTACAAGGAAAAATCCTTTATCAGAGTAGATTGGCCCCTTTATCCAACCCAGGATGTCATAAAGAGAATAAAAGAGAGAGAAGATAGGATTGAACGTATCTGTATCTCTATGATAACAAGAAGAAAAGCCGTAAAGGACACGATGGTGATAGCAAAGTGGATAAAAAACGAAGTAGAAATCCCCATCTCCTTTCTCATTTCACCAACTGTTATTCTACAAGGTGACCTTGAGCAATTTAAAGCATCAGGAGCCGATAAAATAGGTATCGCAATTGATGCCGCGACACCAAGTATTTTTGATCAATACAGGGGAAAGGGAGTAAAAGGTCCTCACAAATGGGAAAAGTATATAGAAGTCTTTAAAGAAGCCATCACTGTTTTTGGGAAAGGTAATGTAGGGAGCCATTTTATTGTAGGGCTCGGTGAAACCGAAAAAGAGATGGTAAAAGCCATCCAATATATCAAGGACATTGGAGGTGAAACGCATCTTTTCTCCTTTTATCCAGAAACTGGAAGTTTGCTTGAGCATCATACCCCTCCTCCTATAGGAACATATAGGAGAATACAAATCGCACGTTATCTAATTGATAATGAGATTTCAAGATATGAATCCATGAGTTTTAACGAAAAGGACCAGATAACAGATTTTGGTGTTGATATAACACCTTATGTCAATGAGGGAGAATGTTTTATGACATCTGGATGTGTAGGCAAAAAGGGAAGGGTCGCCTGCAATAGACCGTATGCAAATGAAAGGCCTGGTGATAATATAAGAAATTACCCTTTCCCACCTGAGTCTCACGACATTGAGAAGATAAAAAAAGAAATCTTTTTATATGAATAGGTACGATGTTATAATAATAGGAGCAGGACCTGCTGGCCTTTCCCTTGCCTACGAATTAATAAATGAAGGGAAAATCCTTATTATAGAAGCCAAAAAAGAACCTCACAAGCAGATTGCATGTGCAGAGTGGGTGCCTAAACTTAAGGTTTTCGCTCCTTACAAAATATCTCAAACTGACTTTATGGAAATTTTGATCGGAAAGGAAAAGATAAAAAAGAGGTTTCCTGGGTATGTTATAGACAGAGAGAAGTTCCAATCATCCATGCTTGAGGGGATAAAGGCTGATATACACACAGGTGAAAGGGTACTAATTGTGAAAAAAGATATAGTAATGACAACATACTCTAAATATAAAGCCGAATGGATCGTAGGGGCATACGGTCCTTATGGCCCACTCTCCAAACACCTAAGCATACATGATTTCATACCTGCGATAAATGTAAGAGTCGCGTTGAAAAAAAGACTTACACACTCTATTGTATACTTTGATAGAGAGATACTTTATGGTTATGCATGGTGTTTTCCTCGGGGGGATATGGCAAACTGTGGTATTGGAGCAAAAAGCAGAAACCTTAAGGTATTACTGAAAAAATGGCTACAATTCTTGTCAGAACATGATTATATTGATGGTCTATCATATACAAATGCACACGCTGGCCTTATTCCCACAAGTATATTACATAAAACCAACAATCCAAAACATATACTTATAGGTGATGCTGGTGGCTTCATAGACCCATTAACAGGTGCAGGCATTGCATCCGGTATAGAATCCGCAAAAATTGCAGCGTCTTTAATTAAAGGAACAATAAAAATAAATGAGTATAAAGAATATCTTGAGAAGTCTTACCTTGCAAAATACCTTAAAAGAAGAAGAAAAAGAAGAGATATAATGGAGAGAAAATGGAACAACCTAAAAGAGGCAATAGAAAAGTCCTGGATATCTTCCTACCAGGGATGATAAACGTCTTCGGACACAGGGGAAGATTCCCAGCAATATCCATAACAGGATACGGGTGTGCACTATCGTGCGAGCACTGTAAGGGTACACTATTGCGATCAATGTATCATGTCCGAACACCACAAGAACTGAAAAAACTCCTTTCTGAGTTTGAAGAAAAGGGCATGCACGGGGTTCTTCTAAGTGGAGGGTGTGATATAAATGGAAAAATGCCATGGGACAGGTTCCTACCTCATCTTATGGACTTTAATACAACACTCTACCTTATTGCACATGGTGGTTTATATGTTTCAAAAAACACAGCCAAGATGTTTAAAAATAGTGTTATAAGGCAGGTACTTGTAGATATAACCTGTGACCATGATACTTTGAAGGAAATTTATCACATAAAAGAGCCTTCAATAATGGTCAAGACCCTTGACAACCTTTATTGTGAGGGTATAGATGTTGCACCGCATATCATAATAGGTATATACAAGGGCAAGATAAAAGGTGAAATCCATTCACTTGACTTGTTATCCAGATACCAAAAGGAGAAGGTGATACTTGTCATCCTTATGCCAGAAGTGCTCGGAACATTGCCGCCTCCTTTGGATGAAGTAGTTGAAGTTTTCCGTTATGCGCGCAGTTTATTTAAAAGAGTGACGCTTGGGTGTGCAAGGCCCAGAGGAGAATATAGAAGGGCGCTGGAAGAGCGACTCATTTCTGAAGGCTTAATTGATGCCATGGCACTTTGGTCCAACGAAGCTATAAAAAAAGCAAAGGACCTTGGATACACCACTAATTTTTATGAAGGATGTTGCTCTATTCAGTTAAGAAAACATCTCCCAATCTTTGAGAAGTTTCATGGCATCAGGGTCTCTTAGAGATTTAAAAAGAAAATCAGGGTTTTCCTTGTAAAGATCATCCATAGAGTAATTTCCTGTAGCCACACCTACACTTATAAAACCTGCCTTTTGTGCAGCCTCTATGTCCTTGGGCGTATCTCCAATAACATAAACCTTCTCAATCTCTTCATCTATTAATTTCATGGCACGTTCTTTTGCAATCTGTAGAACCTTTACCCTATCTTCTGAATCAGAGCCAAAGGCACCAAATTTAAAAAACTTAAGCAATCCAGATGGCTTTAATTTGATCTTTGCTCCCATTTCGACATTGCCTGTGGCAAGCCCTGCAATATTCTTCTTTGAATAGTGAATCTTCTGTACAAACTCTTTTACACCTTCAATTACAATATAATCTGGATTTTCTATGGTGCTTTCAAGGTATTTAACATACATTGACACTATAAACTCCACTATCCCATCATCAATTACATCAATATCTGTTTTCTTTGCCAATATCTCTTTAATGATCTCAATATCAGTCTTGCCGTCTGGCACAATGTCTGCCATAGCGTTTTTCACCTCATATATCTCGTTAAATACACGTTCAAGGGCTTTTTTCCCCGCATTACCAGACTTTATGAGTGTCCCATCAACATCAAAGAGAAAAAGATACATTACAGTTTATTTTCCTTACTCTTTATCTCCTTTATAGGACTCTTTGTTCTAACATATTCCCTAAATGTATCTGGAGCATTCTTCATTACATCCAGTAAAGCAATGCCATCTTTTGGAACATCTTCATACATTTTTAAAGACACACCATCATGTGGATAAACGAGCATTTCAACATTTTCTGTATTTACCTCTTTAAGTTTAGAAACAAAATCATACATCTTTCTAAAATGCTCTATCATCTCCTTTTCTTTCTCTTCTGTTAATTCAATATATGCAAGTTCCGCAATACGCCTCACCTCTTTTTCAAAAAAGTTCTTCTCCATCAGGCACCTCCATATCCTTTAATACTCTGTTAGGACCGATAATTGCATCCTGTCCAATGCGTGTTTTTCCTAAAAGTGATACAAAGGGATAAATTACTGCATCCTGTCCTATTTCTACATCAGACTCTATGTAAACAAGCCTTGGGTCAATAAATGTAACACCTTTTGAAAGCCAGTATCTTTTTATCTCCTCCTGCATATATACAGCTGCCTCAGAGAACTGCTCTCTTGTATTAACCCCTGTTATTTCACGATAGTTGTCAATCATAAAGGCATACACCCTTTTTTCTCTTCTCTGCAATATCTCTATCACATCTGTAAGATAGTATTCACCCTGTTTGTTATCTGGTCTTATATCTTTGAGGGCTTTAAACAACTTTCCAGCCTCAAATACATATATACCAGAATTTATCTCCTTTATAGCCTTCTCCTCTGGAAATGCATCCTTCTCCTCAACTATCATGAGTATTCTATCGCCCTTTGAACGAACTATTCTCCCATACCCCTCAGGTTTAGGATGCTCAACTGTCAAAACAGTAGCAACTGCCTTTTTCTCCCTGTGGAACTTGAGCATGGATTTTAAAGTGCTATCTTTGATTAATGGGACATCACCAGGCATCACTATAACATCAGCATCCTCTGGAATGTGCTTTTGCGTCCTCTTTACAGCATCACCTGTGCCCCGTGGCTCCGGCTGTTCAACAAACAAAGGATTATAACGCGAAAACCGCTTTACAATACAGTCTTCATGCGGTCCACCAACCACTAAAATTAACTTTTCTGGATTTAAGGACAGGGCTGCCTCTGTAGGATAAGCAAGAAGTTCTTTACCACAGAGTGGCAAGAGCAACTTACTCTTTTTTGAATTTATCCTCTTTGACTTACCTGCGGCAAGAATGACTACATATAAACCAGCCATTAGGATTTAATGATATTCAATGTCCCATTTAAAAGTTCATCAAAGGTAAAGAGTTCTCCATCGTATCTATTTAATCTGGAAACCATAGAAGTTTTAAAATGCCTCTCTACTTCCTGAACTAATTGCCCTTGATTGAGTTCTGGAACAATGACATGTGACACCTTCCCATCAAACTTTTTAAGTTCATGCCCTGGGAATGGCCAAACTATCTTGGGCCTGAATAAACCGATTTTTATCCCTCTTTTTCTCAAAACATCCACTACCTCTTTTACGGCACGCGCTGCTGTTCCAACTCCAACATACAATACTTCTGCATCATCTGTATTATAGAACTCAATATCTGTTAAAAGGTCAATATTATCCTCTATCTTCTTTTTGAACCTATCAAGATTCTTCTTTGCTACTTCAGGGTCATTGCTTGGAAATCCATCCTTTCTGTGAACGAGTCCTGTTATATGATACCTTTGACCTTTTCCAAATGGTATAATGCCAGTCCCATAAACATTATCATCGTCAAATGGGAAATACCTCTCACCCTTTTTAATCTCAGGTTCCCTCTCCCATATCTCAACCTCTCTATCAACAACAACCTTCTCACGCATATGTGATAGTATTTCATCAGTCAATACAACGGCAGGGAGTCTTAATCTCTCAGAGATATTGACAGCATCAATGGTTAAGTAAAATGCCTCTTCAACAGTACTGGGCATAAGAGCAACAACCGCATGGTCTCCGTGCGTTCCCCATCTTGCTTGCATAATATCTCCTTGTGATGTACGTGTGGGAAGACCTGTAGATGGGCCACCTCTCATGGCATCCACAATTACAACAGGCACCTCTGCCATTGCAGCATATCCAACATGCTCTTGCATAAGTGAAAAACCAGGTCCACTTGTGGCAGTCATAGACTTCCTCCCTGCAATTCTTGCACCTATACATGCTGCCAAAGAAGAAATCTCATCCTCCATCTGGATAAATACACCATCTCTTTTTGGTAATTCCCTCGCCATAATTTCTGCTATTTCAGATGAAGGTGTGATTGGATATCCGCCATAAAAAGAAACCCCGGCTCTAAGAGCCCCATATGCAACTGCCTCATTGCCTTGATACAATTCAATCTTCATAACCAAAACCCTCTATTATATCCAAACCAAGTGTATCTTGTAAAACCATATATGCATCATCCACCCTGTCCTCTGGAATGACAATGGATATGGCATCCACAGATGCACTCACCATTTCAATGTTTATACCAGATTGTGCAAAAATATCAAAAATCTTTGCCGCGATTCCAGGCCTTCTTGAGAGCGTTTTATCACCATAAAGCACAAAAAGTGCAACCTTAGGTTCATACTTTATACCTTTTGCATCCACCTGAGAACAGAGTTCCTCCTGTTTGTCTTTTAATTTTAGATAATCGCTCTCCAGCACTAAAAAGGCTATATCCACCCTCCCTTTACTTCCAGAGCCTGCAACTATGAGTTGGGCATTTATACCCCAGGATGCAAGTAATTCAAAAATCTCGGCAGCAATACCAGGCCTGTCCTTTGCACCCTTTAATACGACCTTTACAACCTTACGATTTAGCCATACCTCCTCTATAGGAATAGTCATTTTAGTTTTCCCCCACAATTTGTTTTGATAATTCTACATATTCATCAATCTCCTTAAATGACCTCTTCTCAGTAACTGCAACAAGCAACCTGTTTCCACCAAGGTCTATCCCAGGGAAAATGCCTTTTTCAACCATCTTATCAATAAACTCAGCAGCCTCTATATTATTAAGGTTAATAACAAATTCATTGAAAAAGGCGCCTTTAAACGCCCTATGTGCCACATCCAGAGATTCAAGTTTATCTAAAAGATAATGTGCCTTAGTAAAGGCTATCTTGGCAACCTTTGAAAGTCCTTTTTTCCCATAGATAGAAAGGTAAACAAGGACCCTTAAGGCACATAGATTTTGATTAGAACATATATTTGAAGTCGCCCTCTCTCTTCGTATATGCTGCTCCCTTGTCTGCAGGGTCATAACATAACCCTTGTTACCATTTATATCAATCGTCTCTCCTACGAGTCTTCCGGGCATTTGCCTTACATACTCCTTCTTTGTAGAAAAAAGGCCAATATAGGGACCACCAAAATTAAGATGTATGCCAAAAGGCTGTCCTTCAGCAGTTGCAATATCCACCCCATAACAAGAAGGCTTTTTCAATAAGCCTAATGCAGTAGGATAATAGTGTTGCAACAAAAGAACATCCTGCTTCTTTGCTATACTCGCAACCCGTTCCATATCCTCAAGTACACCAAAATAATTGGGATGTTGTATTAAAAGAGCAGATGCATCTTTGAGGGCATCTTCAATCTTTTCAACATCTGTCATGCCACTTTCTTTGTCATAATCAACATATACGATCTCAGCACCAGGCCCATCAAGATAGGTTTCTATAACCTCTCTATACCTTGGATTAATCCCTTTGCTTATAACTACCTTGTTTTTCCTTTTAATCCTTATAGCCATTAAAAGGGCCTCACCCAAAGCAGATGCACCATCATACATAGACGCGTTTGTTACATCAAGACCAGTAAGGTTTGAAATCATTGTTTGAAACTCAAATATCACCCTCAACGTGCCCTGACTTACTTCTGCTTGATAGGGTGTATAGGCTGTGTAGAATTCAGGTCTTTTTGCGATGTAATCAACAACCTTGGGAACATAATGGTCATACGCACCACCCCCTGCGAAAACCTTAAGTGTTTTATTCATAGATGCGATATCTTTCAATAATGCTTCTACTTCTTGTTCACTAAGAGCATCTTCAAGTTCTATTTCACCATCGTAAAATAGGTCATCTGGTATATCCTTAAGTAACTCCCTGAAGGAACTTACACCAAGTTCCTTCAGCATCTTGTCCCTGTCTTCATCGGTATTGGGTATAAAAGGATGCATCTTATTCTTCCTCTATAATCTTTTTATACTCCTCTGCTGAAAGCAGTTCATTTATTTCGTCCGGGTTTGTGAGTTTAATTTTTACAATCCATCCCTCTGTGTAAGGATCCTCATTGATAAGACCTGGATTATCCTTGAGTTTTTCATTAACTTCCACTATCTCACCTGAAGCAGGAGCATAGACATCAGCAACTGTTTTTACAGCCTCTAATGTTGTTAACACATCTCCTTTCTTTACGGTTTTGCCAACCTCTGGTAATTCAAGGTACACAATATCTGATAGTTCTTCCTGTGCATAATCTGTAATGCCTATATATGCAAAATCCCCTTCTACTTTGAGCCATTCATGTTCATTTGTATATTTAAGGTTTTCAGGTATGTTCATTTCATCCCCCTTTGTTTTAAATAATATTATAATTTACAATCAACAGAAATACAAGAAGCAATCAGTTTTTTACTATATTCTGCGAGACGCACTAAAAACATTAAAATTTTCCTATGACACACAAAGATAATATTAAAAACTTCTTTTATATTACCATAGGGGCACTTTTGGCAGCAATTGGGCTTGATATATTCCTTGTCCCATCTAAAATTGCTGCAGGAGGCGTAAGTGGGATTGCTACAATACTCCATTATACAATCCATGTACCTGTAGGTATGTCTATGCTCGTGTTAAATATTTTACTCTTTATCCTTGCATTTTTACTACTTGGTCCTTCTTTTGGTATTAAATCCATCTATGGAACCATCGTGCTCTCTCTATTCGTGGATATATTCGCAAGACTTTTTCCCATAACATACACCCACGACCTCATGCTCTCTGTTATCTTTGGGGATATTCTCACAGGCACGGGACTTGCAATGATTTTCTTACAGGATGCATCAACAGGTGGAACAGATATAATTGCGATGTTATTAAATAAATACATTGGTTTGGATATAGGCCAGGGGCTTCTTCTGACAGATTTTACTGTTACACTCTTTGCAGGCATATTCTTTGGGTGGGAGAAAGGCATGTATTCGCTTTTAGCAGTACTTGTAAACACAAATACTATTGATTATGTTGTAGAGGGTATAAAGGTATCCTTTAAGGTGATTATTATTTCGGAAAAATGGCAGAAGATTATGGAATATGTTAAGAGCAACCTTCAAAGGGGTGTCACAATCATTGATGCAGAAGGTGGATATGAAAGAGAGAAGAGAAAAATGTTATGGATAATCTTAAGAAGAAGGCGTGAACTGGTTAGATTAAAGGAATTTGTTAGAGAAATAGACCATAATGCCTTCTTAACTGTAACAACTGTAAAAGATGTATTTGGAAAGGGGTTTTCGAGGATAAAATAAAAAGGCAGGGCACATAGCCCTGCCTTTTTGAATCTTATATTTATCTAAGCCAGGACAAAAGCCCAAGCCATTTACCGAGAAGGAATTCAAATCGCCCAACAAGGAGTGAGAACCTTGCCATGACTGTATAACCAAAGGATGCGCCAAAACCAACCATCAAGAACACTATACCTGTCTTTGTTATGGGTTTCATCACGCCTTCATGAGGCGTAGAAAAGTAAAAGTACAAAACCACAGTGATAACTCCTATAAAAATTAAAAGGGCGTTTATGAAAAGCCCTATGCTCATGCCGTGGGGATTTGGTAAAATAGTGTACTTAATCTGTTCGACAAGGGATGCCTTGAATGCAAGAGGTATGGAAAGCCCTGAACCCACGCCAAGCAAAAAGGCAAAGGGCCATCTTATAAAATAGGAAAACTTTGGTACCACTACAGCAAGGTACATAAGCCCCAAGATAAACGGAATAATAAACAGTAACTTATGCTCTACAAAGAGTGGCTTTAGTAGATTAGGATATATACCGTTGTTCCATGTGTAAACAAAACCGTATCCCGTGGCAACACCAACAAAGATATGCTCTGCCATCTTAAAGAAAGGATTATCTTTGTATAAAAAAGAAAAAATAGCCAATGTTAAAATGGCTGCCAACCATACCCATGGGTCATGTGAAATATGCATTATGCCTCCCTCCTTTTCTTTGAAAGGAAATACCCCAGATTACCTATGATAATAAACAGCATTATTAGAAAATGTGCAATGGAGTTTGCCTCCATACCACGGACAGCAAAAACGCTTTTACCTTTTTCAAACCCATTCTTTTCTAATAATTTATTTACTTGATACTCATACTCAGCAGCGCCCTTCATCCCCATGAGGGCCCCTACGAACTGCCCTGTCTGAAGATAGGGATAAAAATCCGCTGCACTCACAGCCGTTACACCTGTCGCAAGTTTTTCGTTGTATTTGGTGTATGCATAGGTAACCCAGGCCAGAGGTGTACTTGCGCCTGATAATGAAACAGTAAGGGCAATATCCTTGTAATTCTTTACTCCTTTCATTGCAGGAATACTATCTAATGGAACACCACTATAATTTGTTGGGAATACCTTTTTTATATCCTCCCCTATACCTAAAATTACAGCACTAAAACCAGGCTTATATCCCAATACAACATAATCTGTATCAGGCCGTGCACCAAGTTCTTCCTTTGCCTTCTCGCATGCCTGAATGCCAAGACCTGTGCCTTCGGGATACAAAGACATTACCATGGGAATAACGCCTCTTATTATTGCATGTTTTATGATTGCTTCAAGCATTGGCTGAAGTTCTGGCAATGTGGATGGATCATAGTCTGCAGAAATAAGTATATGTGAACCCTTAGGAAGAGTGTCTATATAGGTATAGAGATTTTCTGTTGGGGGAGACATCTTTTGACCAAGATTTAATGGCACCACAAGTGGAGTGATAACACCTAAGGTAATTATGAGATAAATTATCGTCCTGTTAAGGTTTGCAAGCTTTATGAAAAACGCCCTCATCTCATCCTCCCAACCAGTTCCTTTCAATACCAAAAATAATCTTTAATGAAGTTGCTATACTACCGAGGGAAACACCAATGGCAATGCCCCTTTTGGATGCCATATTGGGAACTGCCATTATCCATTCAAGTGTCTTAGGAATACCAGGAACATAATTTCCAAAGGTAGTGACACTGAACATAACCAAAAATGCAGTAATAAGAAGTAAGGTGGCCTCAAAACTCTTTGCTCTGAATGCCCTATACGATGCAGAAGCCATGTAATAAGAAAGAAGAGAGAACATGGTAGCCTGAAGTGGTGCTTGTACGTAATAGAACATCTTTTGGAAAATAGACCCAGGTCCCATACCACCTATGAATCCCACAAGCGTCATAAATAAAAATGAAAGAATGGCAACAGCGCTATAAGGTGCATGCTCTTTTACTTTAAGCCTTACATAGTGATGGCGCAGAAAACTAACAAGGGCAAGAAATACCGCCATTGAACCCACACCAATCATCCATTTGAGCATGGTATCGTAATACTCTTGCGACAGAGGATGTGGTACAAAATACTGAATGGCAGATATAATACCAAATACGAGTACTATTGCAAGTGGTATCTTTTTTTGAAGCATAATAAACCTCCTCTAAAATAGTCCAAGTGTTATATGAATACCAAAAAGATTCAATACTGAGAGAATTCCCACAACAAGAAGAATAATTAGTTTCATTGCGTCCTGTCCCTTGAGCGTTGCTGTTAGCATAGGGTCCTTGGAAAGATATGCACTTGCGGCATATAACTCCTCACCCATTAATGTATAATCACATGTTACTATGAAAAATGGCAACTGGGTTACAGCATCTGTACCTGCAATCTGAATGGCTCCTGTAGATGCCCCTGTCTCTGACAATATGAGTGACTCTGCATAGAACATACCCATAAAAAAGTTTGTTGCTGTCTTCTCCCTTATCATGGTACCAGAGACATGGGCAGCATACCCAAACTGGCTGTCCGTAGCAAAGAATACATCATCTTCACTATAAAGATCCGGGCGTCCAATAGAATAGTATGATTCCTTTACTATCTCCCTTGCAATTGTGTATACAATCGGGTCTCTCACTGGAACAAGAATCTTCGTCTCATACTCCCCTGCCTTCTTTGTAATATGAGAAAGTATGTTTAATGCAGCAATAGTAGCCACATCAGATAGGGATGAAAGCCCTGGCACATAAAGGATGGGTCTTCCCATCTCTGTTGCCCTTCCCACTGCTTCATCCAGTGCCTGGAGGCCTGCAATAGGCCTAAGATACATACTTTTTCCACTCCTTGCATGCTGTATATAAAAGAGCAAGAGTCCGGTGTAAAGTAGAACTACCAAAAACAGCGGAAACTGTGATGTATCAAACCAACTGGCCTTAGGACTTACAAGTCCACTCTCAAACACCTTTTGGAGGGTATCACTATAGATAACAAGTTTGTATTTATAATGTCCCTTATATGAAAGTCCATCATCAATGAAGGCACCCTCATTATGTATTAGCCTATCTATCTTTACGCTCTTTTTCCCCTCAATCCTATAAATGAAAGCAGAATCAAACACTGCAAAGGGAATAGCATACTCTATCCTCAATTTACTCCCATCATCATTAGGTACATCCTTTATGTTTAGTACTTCACCCTTTAAGGCGAAGAGAAGAAGTATCAATTTTAAGACCATAAATCCCTCCTTTAATCAGTTTTTTCAGCCTGTTTTTGCGAGAAAAGTTTAACCCCGTCTTCTGTTAAAAGATATATAGAACCATCTGGGGCAGTTCTGACCCTTAATTTTTCCATCCTTGCTATATTAAAGGTATCTGCAATCACTTTTCCCGACGTTGTTGTTCTTTCTCTTATGTCAAATTGGTAATATAGAATAATAGAAGTTTTGCCTTGAACCTCGTATTTTCCTATGCCTTTTGAGGGTGAGTTTAAACTTCTCCAGTAAAACTTCCCATTGGGTTTGAATCTGTATTCAACTATGCTACCTGTCTCATCAATCCATGGAACATCCGTAAGTTTATAGAGGGGGACAACAGCCTTTTGCTTTGAAAGTGGTAATGCTTCAAGTGGAATACCCTCTGATGCATCCAATATCACTTTAACGACATATTTTGCAGATATCTTCTGAGGATACCCAACATTGTAATCTATAACAAAGGCAAGTCTCGCATCATCCTCCCAGTAAAACTCCTTTACCCACTTGTCAATCTCTGGATGTATAGAATACTTTATAGGAGAACCTGCTATCTCGCTTGCCTTGTAAAACACAGCATCCATATCTATTTCATAAGAACCGAGACTTTCAAAGAAAATAGTATAATAATGTGATCTATAGCCATCGTTCGTTTTTAATAGCATGCCTAAAGAATTTGGTCTCCATTTATACCCTACAATCTTGCCATTTACACTATAAAGGCCTTTATTCCTGAGGTCATCAATGTATAGGATTTTTATACTATCCCCTTTAGCATATAGGAACTTCCCACTATCTGGAGACATTGAAACAAAGGGCGTAATTATACCCAGATAGGAAGGAGAGGCAATGGTATCTAAAACCATAAATGTCTTTTTGTAATTAGGTAGGCCACTCAATACATAAAGCAGATTATCCGTAAGGGGTATAAACTCACCATCTTGTTGTATCATATATTCAGAATGGGTATATCCACCGAAATAAAAATCAAATTTCATATGTCTTTCTGAATAAAACTCTGCATCAAAATTAAAAGGAAGAGGACTTATGGCTTCCTGCACGCTGAGTAAAAGTTTACAGGTGCCAAGATATGGGCCTACAAAATTATGTCTTAAAATACCAGATACATTTTTGGTATAATACACGAAACCTGTTTTTGAGTACACTGGTCTCACGAACTTCACGTTTATGTTGCCTATGTCTTTGTATAAAACCTTTAAATTGTTATCATATACAGCCACAATACTCGTCTTGTGTTCTCTATCACCCGGAATGTAAAGAAGCAATTCACTTTTTTTATCACCTGTTATGTCAAATGTATCTAAAACCCAGTTCATATTGAGCAAGACAGTACGCTTTGATATGCCAATATTTCCAAGGAGTGAATCTATTTTCGCAACCTCCTTCTCTTTTTCAGATGCTCTAAATTGCATAGCACTCTTGAGTTTTGAGTTTACATAACTATACGCATCAGAAAGTGGACGTTCTTTTTTGAATAAACTCTTTAACTTACCGCAAGATATGTTAAGTCCAATAAAAAATATGAATAACAGATATTTTTTCATTTCTTTCTTCCAAGATAAAAACGCACTTTTGTATCGCGGTTAATAAAATAAATAGAATCCATGTGAGTCCTCCCAAAAATAAAAAGCGTATCAGCATTTGTCGTATCTTTTGAAAAAATATTGCAACCACAATCAGTTTTTTTAATATTAAGTAAAGAATCGCTTTTTATACCTTCAAATAATAGTTTTACAAGGCCTTTTTTGTAAAAAGACTGCGTATCGCTTCCCATAATCATATAGATACTATCCGAACGAAAGAGCCACAATTCGGTATCTGGATGTATCACATTTATTTTTATTGATTTTTTAGGTGACACATAAACATCGCCATAAAATGTATCCAACTTAGTAGAATTATGGATAAATTCTTTAAAATAAAATCTCCCTGTGTCCAAAACAGGACACAGGGAAAGAAGTGTAAAAAGCATCATTATCATTTTAGAATATCCGAAAGGAGCATGGCCACCTCTTCTGGTTCTTTGGCTACATGAACACCCGCTTCCTCAAATGCCTTTATTTTCTCTTCTGCAGTGCCTTCACTACCCTGGATTATTGCACCTGCATGTCCCATCCTCTTTTCCTTTGGTGCAGTGCGACCCGCTATAAATGCAACAGCAGGCTTACCTAACTCATTCTTTATATACTCTGCTGCCTTTTGTTCGTCCGTACCACCTATCTCTCCGATAATGACAACAGCCTCTGTTTCATCATCTTCCTTAAAAAGTCTAAGGATATCAATAAATCTTGAGCCTATTATAGGGTCACCCCCAATGCCTATGGCAGTAGATTCTCCAAATCCATAATTTGTGATATGGCTAACTATTTCATAAGTCAATGTTCCACTTCTTGATATAACCCCCACTCTTCCACGCTTAAAGATATGACCGGGCAGGATACCAACCTTTGCCTCTTCTGGTGTAATAAGTCCAGGACAGTTTGGTCCAATAAGCCTTACCCCCTTCTCCATCACATACTTCTTTGCCTTCATCATATCATGTACAGGAATACCTTCTGTAATAGCCACTATGAGTTTTACCCCACTGTCAGCAGCTTCTATAATGGCATCATAGGCAAAGGGCGCTGGCACAAAAATAACAGACGTATTTGCACCTGTTTCATTTACAGCCTCCTTCATGGTGTTAAAAACAGGAATCCCTTCAACCTGAAGTCCACCTTTTCCGGGCGTCACACCAGATACCACATTGGTGCCATACTCTTTCATCAATTTCGCATGGAATGATCCATCCCTTCCTGTTATACCCTGGACAACAACTTTGGTATCTTTATTTACAAGTATAGCCATCCTACGCACTCCTTTTTCTAAATTATACTATATGGCTGATGGTCAATCAAAAATTAGCACATCAAAGTTTGAACCTACAATGTTCATATTGTATTATATGAGTGATATGAAGATACTACATACTGCTGATGTGCATCTTAAATCAGATAAAGACGAAAGGTGGGAGACGCTCCTCAGGCTTATTAAATTAGCAAACAAAGAGCATGTTGATGTCTTTGTTATCAGTGGAGACCTATTTGATGGTGAAAAAGAAGCAGAAATGTTAAGAACAAAGATACGCGAGGTCTTTTCAAATAACAACTTTCCAATTCTTTTAATCAGTGGAAACCACGACAAAGATGTGTATAAAAAGGGGCTTTATTTTGGTGATGATGTTGTGGTCCTGTCATCATTGGATAAACCATTTGAGAAAGATGGGGTTCTTTTTTGGGGCCTTCCCTTTGATGACCTTAAAGGTGATGAGGTATTTTCAACATTATACTCACTTCGTGACAAGTTGCCACACGATAAGAAAAACATACTTCTATATCATGGGGAGTTGATTGATATTTCTTTTAAAAGGTCAGATTTTGGAGAAGAGGGAGAAAGGCGTTACATGCCAGTAAAACTATCCTACTTTAATGATTTGAATTTTAATTACATTCTGGCAGGTCATTTTCATTCAAGGTTTTATTCTATACTATCAGAAAGTGGCACATATTTTGTTTATCCTGGTTCCCCTGTGTCTATAACAAAAAAGGAAATAGGACAGCGGAGTGTGAACCTGTTTAAGTTGCCAGAAAAGCCTCATGAGTATGCCATTGATACACCACATTATGAGGAGGTCATCTTGGATGTAGAGCCTTTTTCTGATAAAAACCCATTAGATATCTTAGAAGAACGCATGAAAAACCTACACCCAGAGGCACATGTGATATTAAAAATTAGAGGTTATTTCAATGGTGTTAAACTTCACATGAGTGAAGCCGATCTCATAGAAAAAATAAAAACTATTACAAAGGACAGGGTTATTGAAACGCATTTTCAACTTAAAGATATAGGTACTATATTAGAGGATGACCTATTTAAAGGGTTTATGAAAAAACTCAATGAAAGGTATGATGACGAAGAATTAAAGTACGAGTTGACAAAACTCGTAATTAGGGCAATGGCAAAGGCAAAAACAGAGGGCATATAATGCGTATAAGAGAATTTTCAATAACACGCTATGGACCTGTATTGCATGATAAAAATATAAAACTTAAAGGCTTTAATCTCATCTTTGGGAAAAATGAAGAGGGCAAAACACTCACCATTGATGCCCTCTTGAAGATGTTATTAAAAAAACGCACACTGCGCGATTTTAAAGATATAGACCGCGTGGATGAGAAACCAGAAGGGTATGTGATTATAGAACACAAAAATAGGGTTTTTAAATTGCCCGAAAAGGGTCATCTGGATAAAATTACAGGCATTGGTGCTGATGAATGTCGCAACATCTTTGTCATAAGGAATAGCGACCTATCTATTGCAAAAGAAGCCTTATTTTACTCCAACATCTTAGATAGACTCACAGGTCTTAAAACAGAGCAGATAAAAAGAATAAAGGATAACCTACTTGAAATAGGTAGGATAACAGAAACAGGGCGTTTTAGGGACACACAAAAGGAACATAACCTAAAAACAAGGATAGAAAAAGCAAAAAACATATTGCAAGGCATTAAAAATTTAAAAAACATAATAAAAGAACAAAACCTTGATGAAATTGAGACAAAACTCATAAAAACAAAAAATTATATAGTAAACATTGAGAAGCGAATAAACGACTTAGAAATTGCACGAAAAAGAGAACTGTATGAAAAGGGAGAAAACGCGCTCTCTGCGCTTTTAAACGCCAAAAATCGTTTGAATGATATGTACGATTTCACGAGGGAAGAATACGATAAATGGAGAGAGTTAAATAGAGATATTGAAACATTGAAAAAAGAGAAAAATGACCTTTTTGAAAAACTCTCTGACTACAAAAAGCACCAAAAAGAACTTACAGAAGAACTCAGAAGAAAGCAAAGAGATTTTAACATCCTTGAGCGTAGAAAGCATGAATTGGATGGAAAAATAAGGGCACAACTTATAAACTATCAAGAGGCGCGAAAAGACTTAATAGAAAAAGAACAAGAGCATGCTTTTATTTCATTCTCCTTTATAGCATCTGTGATTTTATTGGGCATATCCCTCACAGGACTAATCATAAGAAAATACCCTTTATTTTTATACGCTTTTATTGCCTTTTTTGTCTTAGCCTTTATTTTAGGTATCTTAAAACACCAAACAATCCACAAAAAAGCAAGACTCTGGAAAATGTTTGAAGAAATCAATCAGGAACTTTCCAAATTTGACATGTCAGGAGATAATCTCAGAGAGATTTCTCTTAACATTCAACAATTTGATGATGAATATGAGAAAGCAAAGGAAGAATTGGACAATTTAAAAAGAGAAAAAGAACAAACAGATTCAAAAATCAGAGAAATACAGGAGGAGAAATTACCAAAGGTGCAATCTGGTATTGAATCTTTAAAAGCACAAATAGAGACACTCAAGACAAAGTCCAAAGTTCATACAGCAAAAGAGTATGAGGAAAGACTAAAAGACAGGGAAGGCCTTGAAATAACAATAAGAGAACAGGAAAATATCCTCAGAAATCTCTTTGGAGATAAAAAAAGTAACTCATTGTGGGAAGAAGAGATAAGGTCATTAGAAGAGTACAAAGATATATCAAAAGGTACCACGTTCAGTGAAAAGGTATACGCGCAATTAAAAGACGAAGAAGAAAAGATGAACGAAGACCTTATAACATTAGAAGATAAACTCTCATCTCTGAAAAGTAAGTTAAAGGACATAGAGGGAAGGGCCAATGAGGTCCTTAAATATGAAGGAGAAGTTTTGTATTGTGATTTTTTGGTTGACCTTGACATGGTTGAGAAAAAATTGCAAGATTTCATAAATAAAAACGAAAAAACGCGAAAAAATGTGATAAAAGTTATTGAGATTTTTGATGAGTTGGAAAAAGAGGAAAAGGAGAAAATATCCACACTTTTTAGCGAAGATAGTAATGTATCAAGGTATTTTCATCAAATTACAGGTGTGTATGATAAGGTGATCTTTGATGAAACAGAGGAAACCATAAAGGTAGAGCACATTCAACATGGACTGCTTGATGCAAAGAAACTATCTGCTGGCGCCTACGATGAGTTGTATTTTTCTATTCGCCTTGCACTCGGTGAAAAACTTCTAAAAGGCGAAAAGGGATTTTTCATACTGGATGATCCATTTATAAAAGCGGACCCTGAAAGGCTTGAAACTCAAATAAATATGTTAAAAGATATTGCAAAAAGCGGTTGGCAGGTTATCTATTTTAGCGCAAAAGGAGAAGTAAAAGACCTCCTAAACGAAGACATAAAAAAGGGCAAAATTAATTATATAAAAATAAAATCCCCCTCCTATTAAGCGTCTAATACTTACCTTCTTTCCTTAATTCTTGCTGCCTTACCCCTTCTCTCTCTGAGATAATAAATCCTTGCCCTTCTTACCTTTCCTCTCCTTAGTACATCTATTCTCTCATAAACCTGGGAATGTATTGGTATAATCTTTTCAATGCCAATTCCTTGAGTCACCTTTCTTACAGTAAATGTAGCATTAAGGCCACTTCCTCTGCGGCGAATAACCACACCTTCAAAGGGCTGTAATCTTACCTTCTCTACCATCTTTTTGGTTTTTGGGTCCTCTTTCAACTCTTTTATTCTCAGCCAGACCTTTACAGTATCCCCAGGTCCAAAATCAGGCACATCATCTCTCGTAAACTGTTTTTCAATCTCTTTCATTATGTTGCTCATTTCTTGCCTCCTTTAAAATCTCAATAAGAAGTTTATAATCCTCTTCCATTAATTCTGCCTTAAGCAAAAGGTCAGGCCTTCTCAAAAGCGTCTCTTTTAAAGCCATCTTTCTTTTATACCTTGCTATTTCCTTATGGTTGCCTGACAAAAGCACAGATGGAACATGCTTTCCCTCAAATACACCGGGCCTTGTATATTGAGGTTCTGATAGTATAAAGCCTTGAAAAGAGTCAGTCAACACGGAGTTTATATCTGAAGTTGCTCCTTCCAATAATCTAACCACAGCATCAACAATCACCATTGCAGGAATCTCTCCACCTGAAAGGACATAATCCCCAATAGAAACCTCAAGGTCAAATAGCTCCCTTACCCGTTCATCTATCCCCTTGTATCTTCCGCAGAAGATAATTAAATGGTCTTTTTGTGCAAGGGCATTTGCCATTTTTTGATTGAATTTTTTACCCTTAGGCGTTGTGAGGATTTTATACCCCTTCCCTGCTCTAAGTATGGACTTTTTTACAGGCTCTGGTTTTATGACCATCCCGGGGCCACCGCCATAAGGATAGTCATCAACATCTTTTGGCGTCTTTGCAAAATCCTTGAGATCAAGAAAATCTATGCTAACAAGGCCTTTATTTTTTGCAATCCTTATAGGGCCAAAATCAAATACGCCTTTAAAGAGTTCTGGAAAGAGGGTAATTATAGTTATTTTCATAAATTAACATATCCATCAGGAAGATGGACATAGATGATCTTTTTCTGCCAATCAACACTATTAACAATGGGCCTTATAAATGGTATTAAAAGGCTCTTTTTCCCTTCAACATCAAGATACCATCTTCCATTTAAGTTAAAAAGTTCTCTTACTTTCCCAATAATACCTTCAACCTCATCCATAACCTCAAGTCCCTCAAGTTCAAAGGCATAAAATTCATCAATATGATTCTTCTCCAAAAGTTCACTCTCTTTAATATAAAGGAATTTGCCCCTTAGTGCCTCTGCATCATCTCTTGATGCATAACCTTCAAATTTTACGATTTTACCCTGACCTCTTATGTTTTGTGGTACAAGCCTTTTTAAAAAAAACTTTTCTTTTATTAAAAATTCTTTGTATGAAAGAAAATCTTTTAAATCGGCTAAGAGGTGAAGTTTAACCTCACCCCTTAGCCCAAATGGTTTTATTATTCTTGCGACTGCAACAAGAGATACTTCACTATTCAAGTATCTCTAACACAGCCCTCTTGCCTTTCTTCATTGCAGCGGCTGCAATGATGGCTCTTATAGCCTTTGCTGTTCTACCCTCTTTACCAATCACCTTTCCGAGGTCACCATCTCCAACCTTGAGTTCATAGATGACGGTCTTTTCACCAGGTATTTCTTTTACAGATACAAGGTCTGGGTGGTCTACGAGTTCCTTTGCGATGTACTCTATGAGATCTTTTATCTCTCCCATCTTACTACCTCCTTTTAGGATTTTACCATCTGGGTTCTTTTAGTGTATATTTTTATGAGTGCTCTTGCTCTCGGAGAAAGTTGTGCTCCGAGAGATTGCCATCTTTCTACCTCTGGCAGATTTATCTGTATTTCATCTTTCAATGGATCATATGAACCTACTTTACCTAAGATTTTACCGCCCACTGCATTTCTTGAATCAATAACAACCAGCCTATAGTGTGGTCTATTTCTCTTCCCAACTCGCTGTAATCTTATTTTAACCACTTATCAAAAACCTCCTCTTATGCAAGTTTTAAAATTATAAACCCAATTCAAAGTTGTTTCAAGTATCCGGCGTTCCTCAAAAATAATCACCGCGTTGGTCATTGTTTCCTCAAATTAAATAT
>CAJXJZ010000010.1 GCA_913055745.1 uncultured bacterium
AATACTTGTTTATACGATAATTTTTCCGTAAAATATTA
The DNA here is from genome assembly GCA_913055745.1 of uncultured bacterium. GTDB lineage: Bacteria > Hydrothermota > Hydrothermia > UBA1063 > CAJXJZ01 > CAJXJZ01. Next base: position 39 of record CAJXJZ010000010.1, read on the forward strand.
CAATGAAAATCATTTTTAAATATGAATACAAGGAGGCTTGTTATGAGAATAGCAGTTTCATCACAGGGGCCATCATTGGATTCACCATTTGAGCCACGTTTTGCTAGGTGCGCATATTTCGTAGTTGTTGATACTGATACAATGGAATTTCAATCTTACCCAAATCCTGGTCAAAATGCTACTGGTGGTGCCGCTACGCAGGCTGTTCAATTAATCAGCGGTCTTGGAGTAAGTGCTGTAATTACAGGTAGTTTTGGCCCAAATGCAGCATCTCTTATGGCTTCTACAGGCATTAAGGGCTACCGGGGCCAGGGTGGTACTGTTAGAGATGTTGTTTTGATGTTTAAAGAGGGCAAACTGCCACCTCTTGCCACAGATGGTCAAGGAGGAATGCCTCCTCAAGGTGGTGGATTTGGAGGGGGAATGGGCCAAGGTGGTGGCTTCGGTAGAGGAGGCGGAAGAGGAATGGGCCGAGGTGGCGGCTTCGGTAGAGGAGGATGGTAAATGGTTATTACTGTGGCTTCTGGAAAGGGTGGCACTGGGAAAACAACGGTTTCTACATCTTTAACTTTTGCCGTATCAAGTATTAAGAGTGTAAGCCATGTAGACCTTGATGTTGAGGAACCTGATTCAAATATCTTTTTGAAGGTTCCTATTCAAAGAGAGGAGATGATATGGCTTCCTCTTCCAACAGTTGACTACTCAAAATGTACTTTTTGCGGTGTATGTCAGAGAGTTTGCGAATACAATGCTATATTCGTTTTTAAAAACAACAAGGAAGTTAAGGTGTTTGGCGAGTTGTGTAGAGGTTGTGGGGCATGTACAGCGATGTGTCCTTATGGAGCAATCTCTGAGATTCAAAGGTTTATTGGTGTATTTAGTTATGGAAAAAGGGGCAACATAAGTTTTTACGAGGGAAGATTAAATATTGGAGAATATGTTGCCACCGATGCAATAAGATGGGTAAAAAAGAGGCTCAGTGAAATAAATACCTCGGATATTACCATCATAGACGCCCCTCCTGGAACTTCCTGTCCAGTGATACATTCCATGAAGGATGCAGATTATATAATACTTGTTACCGAGGATACACCATTTGGATTTTTTGATATGAAACTCGCCTACAAAGTAGCGAAGAAGATGGACAAAAAGATGGGCATAATTATCAATAAGGCATTATCTGGATATGATGAGATCCGTAATTTTGCGAAGGAGGAGGATATCCCTATACTAATGGAGATACCTTTTGACAGAAAGTTTGCCAAATCTTATGCAGATGGTATTACCTTAAGTGCATATTCTGATGAGTTGAAGAACAAGTTTCTTGATGTATTTTCCTATATAGAGAAGGAGGTTCATAATGCTTGAACTTGCTGTAGTTTCTGGAAAAGGTGGAACTGGTAAAACTACTTTTACAGCATCCCTTGCCGCTTTAGTAAAAAATAAGGTACTTGTAGATGCTGATGTGGATGCACCTGACCTACATATATTATTAAAAGCTACGAAGGAACAAGAGGTACCATTTTATGGAATGAAAAAGGCAAGGATAGTCCAGGAGAAATGTATTTCATGTGGTATATGTAAGCAGGTTTGCAGGTTTTCAGCCATTGATGTAATAGATGGTAGGTATGTAGTAGATCAGGTAGCATGTGAAGGATGCAAACTCTGTTTTAGAAAATGCCCAAGAAAGGCAATAGTCATGGAAGACAGCCTTTCTGGCCACTGGTATGTATCCAATACGCCTTATGGAAAGATGGCGCATGGTATTTTGGAGGTTGGTGAAGAGAATTCAGGAAAATTGGTGACTATTATACGAAAACAGGGTATGTTTCTTGCTCAGAAAGAAAAGGCAGACTATGTTATTATAGATGGACCTCCCGGTATAGGTTGTCCCGTAAACTCAACTATAACAGGTCTTAAATACGCTATTGTAATTACAGAGCCCACTCAATCAGGCCTTTCGGACCTTGAAAGGCTTTTAGACCTTATGGAACATTTTAATGTGCTGCCTTTTGTTGTAATAAATAAATACGACCTTTCACCTTCTAAATCAGAGGAGATAAAGGAATATGCATCAAAGAGGGGAGCAAAAGTCAAAGGTCTTATACCCTTCGATGAAACCGTTGTAAAGGCGCTTTCTGAAGGTAGGCCTGTTGTTCAGTATGCACCAAACTCGCAGGTATCGCTTAAAATAAAGGAAATATGGGCATCTATAGAGGCTGAAATCAGCCCCTCTTGACAATTCCTCATTGAGGTGTTATATTTAAAATGTGAAGAAAATATATTGGTATGTTGGTATTATAAATATAATTTCAACAATTTTTCTTTCTTCCTGTGCTGAATATACACCATCTGGCACATGGATTGAGGTTGGATATGCCTCTTATTATTCTCAAGAATTTGCAGGGAGAAAGACTGCATCAGGTGAGATATTTAACCCTATGAAACTTACTGCAGCCCACAGAACTCTTCCCTTTGGAACCCTTGTCAAAGTAACAAATCTTGAAAACAAAAAAACTGTTATAGTAAGAATTAATGATAGGGGACCTTTTGTAAAGGGGAGAATAATAGACCTCTCATATAAGGCTGCATTAAAGATTGGTATGGTATCACATGGCATAGCAAAGGTAAAATTGGAGGTTATAAGATGGCCAAAACAAAGGATGCATTGAATCTTGAGATTGAAAGAGTAGATGACCCTCTTTCAATCTGGGATTATAGAGAAAAATGGTTAGAACTCTTAGACAGAACACAGGAGAGAAATCCATTTCTTACACCTCACTGGGTATTCCTCTCTTATGATTATTTTGGTGTAAAGGAGTTTTTTGATTTTTATATCTTAAGGCATAATGGTAATGTGGTAGGATTTTTGCCTTTGTCTATTGATTCTGAAAAAAATTGTGTTACGACTGTAAATGCGGATTTAAAAAGGGCAATAACGGATATACTTGCAGAGCCATATATCAAGGAGCATATTTTTCAGTTACTCCTTGAGCGATTTGATAAGATACATTTACCGAGAATCATAGAAAATTCAAGTACCCTTTGGGCCATGGAGAAAACTGCCCAAAATGCTTATTTTGAAAAGGAACATACAGATACTATTAACAAAATAGATCTTGCTGAGGATTTTGACAGGATGCTTTATAGAGAAAAGGGAAAGTTAAAAGGCAAAGGTATAAAATTGATCAAAAAATTAGAGAGAGAAGTTCATGCGGAAATAGGAGTATTTACTAATAAAAAGGATATCGCCTTTGCTCTTGATGAGGTTCTTTCTTTACAAGATGATAATATATTTTCTATAGGTGAGGTGGCGTTTCTTCGTGATATTACAACTGTATTTTCTAAGTCTGGATGGGCAAGGGTATATGTCTTAAAAGCAGATGATTGGCCTGTGGCTGGTGGTGTGGTATTCTCTTATGAGAATTCATCCTTTTTGTATGTTTTAACAACTCGCAAAGAAACCCTTGAACTTAAGGTTGCCGATTATTTGTTTCTTGAAATCCTCAAAAATGAAGGTAAAATGGGTATAAAGTCATTTTATTTTTTCAACGATGGATTTAACCCACTTGTCTCTACGAAAAAATTAAAAATTAAGAAAGCGATCTTGAGTAAAAATGGCGTCAATTAGAGATAAATTAGTATTTTTGCCCTTCAAGGTAAAGCCGGGCTCTCGTCCCTCTTTGTTTTACAAACTATCTATTCCGTTTTTAACAGAGACTGTTCGTAAAACCCTTACAAAGGAGGTTGACCCTTACGATGGAATACTAAGGATAGAGAATTTTCTAAAAGAAATGAGAAGTCTTCCCCTATTAAAAGACTCTTTCTTGGTTGATATGGATAATGATTTGTATATTGTTATTAATGAAATAAAGAACTTTAGTAAAAAAGTGAGAGATATTTTCTCTATTTTTGGGAAGTATAAAGGTATTGATTTTGAACAAGTACCCTTTTCTCTATTTAAGTTAGATATAGATGGCATTGGAAATATAAATTTTATAGAAGTGTTAGATGATGTGGATCCATCTGGGTATATTAGGTTGGATTATGATAAGAAAGATACTATGCTTCTTTTAGATAGAGTGGAGTTTTATGATGACAGGCCAGTAGTTTTCATAGAATTAGGAAAACAGAATACCTTCCTTGTCAAAAAGGTGCTGAAGATTAGCATGGATATGGCTAAGAGATTTGGAATTTTTATGCACATAAAACCTCTTATTGTAAATGGTAAGATAAGAATAAGGGGCGTATTTCAAGAAGATTTGTTTAGCATAAAGGACAGAGCAAAGGAAATACGAGATTATATTTATGATAACTTTAAAAAAGAAGATAGAATAAGTGTTTATTTTGGTATTTTACCGGTTTTAGCAGGGACATTTGACCTTGATAGATTTAAATTCCCGATTATTTATGGGTATTGGCCAGTGTTTGAAAAAAATGGTATCAAAATAGATGATAGAATAAAAGATGTTATATCCAAGGATGAGTTCATACCGTCGGAGGACATAACATTTGTTGGAAGACTGAGAGAAATAGAAAAGGTAACAGGTATCTTATCAAATCTACAAAGGGAAGACCTTCCTTATCTTATAAATATCACAGGTATTTTGGGTGTAGGTAAGACAAAATTCGTAGAAGAAGTACTTAAGTTCATAGAAAATGAGGAAGATGTTAAAACTTTTTATCTTAGACTCTCTCATGGGATAACAATCAATAGATATACATTGATATCAACCATTGCCAAGAAACTTAATATAACTGATATCGTAAAAGATACTAAAAATCTGGAAGAAATACAAAAACTTCTTCTTGAAAGGCTTAGGGAACTATCAAGGGATTACAGACTAATTCTGGTACTTGATAATGCTGATTATATAGATGATGATACCCTATCTTTTATGAAAAAAATATTAACAGCAGAAGATGCTCCTCCATTCTTTGTCGTACTGGTTTCCCGTGAAAGAAGAATCCCACAAGGTCTTTTAAAGAGTAAGTATTCTATTATTGAACTCAATCCTATGACTATAGAGTCTGTGAAATTTATGGTACTGGAATTCCTCGGTTACTTCCCATCAAAAAAGATGTTGGATTTCATCTACAGCTTTACCCAGGGTATTCCTCTTTATGTAGTGGAAATGCTTACGAGGTTGAAGAGAGAGGGAAAATTGGAGGTGAGGGATGATAAAGTCTTTTTAAAAGACACAAGAGATAGGATATCTTCATTGGAAGATATGCTCATTAGCTTTTATGAAGGCCTTAGAGGTTCACCAGTTAAAGTTTTGTTGGATATAATATCTGTTTTTGGTGATGAGATCCCTTTAGATATACTCAAAAAGGTTTTTTCAGATATAAGCCCCAATGCGGATTTTGAAGGTAGTATTAAGTCATTAATGCAGACAAGTCTTGTAGAATTCGGACATGTAAATTACATTTCCCCTGCTGTGACCATAACTTTTAAGAATAGTATTTTCAGAGATATTATACAAAGCCATCTTCCTTTAAATTGGCAGGGGAGAATAAGAAACCTTATTATTAAAGCACTTTTAGAGGATAAACAGTTATCTGGTATGTTCAAGTACAGAATTATTGCTGAGTTTTATAAGGATTCAGGGAAATTTGATCAATTCACTTATTACATGCTTAAACTGGCACGTCTGTACGAAAAGGTAAATGAGTATAATATTATTAAAGAGTTGCTTTTGGAGGTTTTGCCGTACGAAAAGCATGTAATAGATAAATTCGAATTTTATAAAACTCTTACATATATACTCGTTCAAACAGGAGATTATAAAGAAGCAGAAACATATTATAAAAAAATCCAGAAGGATGATGAAAAAGATAAAAATTTTATATTGTTTCTTGGTATAGTTATATATTCGGCATTAGGTAATGATAACAAGGTTAAGGAACTTATAAACAAAATTGATTTCAGAAAAATCAAGAAAAAGGATAAGTATCTTATTTACCACGCCATTGGAGTTTATTACTCAGAGCGACACAATTATAAGAAAGCATTGCAATTTTTTGAAAAGGAGCACAATCTGATTAAAAAAGAAGGCACACAGTATGTTCAGAGTCTCTTAAATATGGCACATGTTTTCGAGGAAATGGGAGAGTATTATAAAGCCCTTGACACACTGAATAAGGCTATAAGTAGCGTCTCACAGAGCATTTACCATGCCGATGAACTTATGGCACTTTATCATAATAAGGCTGTTATCCATATTCATTTAGAACAGTACGATAAGGCTATTTCTGCCCTTGATGAGAGCCTATTCTGGGCTAAAAAAATTAAACTATATAGAGCAATGGCTTATATATACAATACAAGGAAGATGATATTGGTGGAATTAGGTAAGTATAAAGATGCTTTGAAAGAGGTGGAAAAAGCCTATACTTATTTACAGAAAACAGAGGATGATGGGATAAAGGGTGCTATTCTTGCTAGTATGGGGTTTATTCAGACTAATCTTGGTGAATGGAGAGAGGCTTATAAAAACCTCCAAGAATCTTTGGAGGTTAGAAAGCGCATTAAGGATTATAGAGGCATATCACATACCCTTTTTTACCTTGGGGAACTTGAGCGACAGAGGGAGCAATATGAAAAAGCACTTGATTTTTTCAGAGAAAGTATGTCTATGAAAGAAAAAGTTGGTCATAGAGAAGGTATGCTATATGTTTTGGCTTATAATGCCATTTTGCACATAGAAAAAGAAGAGTTTGATGAGGCATACAAACTTATAAAAAAGGGTATTAAGATGTATGAAGAGGTTCCTGATAAACATGCCTACTTATTATTAAATCTTGCTCTTGCATATTCATATTTGGGCTTTGGAGAGATTGAAAAATCTAAATCAGTATTAAGTGAAGTGAATGCTGTACTTTCTTCAAGAACGCAGTATCATCTTGAGGGTTTTTCCCATTATATAGAAGGTCTTATCAAACTGAGGCAAGGGGATGTGAGGCAAGCATTTACAGAATTTTTGATGGCAAGGGAAAAGTTCAAGTTTACGGGAGAAAAAAAATCTCTTGCAAAAACCATTGAAAATTTAATTGATATTTTAGCAAACCACTCTGTGTACTATATGGGGAGTGATACGATAATAGAAGAGGCAAAGGGTATATTGGAGTTTTATGAAAGTAATGGTCTCTTACATAGAGCAAAAACACTTTCTTTAAATCTGTCAAAACTGTGAGTCTATAATAAAACGATGAGAAAACTTGTCCTGTATATAAAAAATGGGAAGATTGAACTTGTTGATGTGCCTTCTTATGTTTTTCGCCCAGGTTTTGTGCTTGTTAAAACAGCCTATTCCGCGATAAGTCGGGGCACCGAACTTGCCCTTGTGGGACTTTTAAAGTCCTCTTTAATCCAAAAGGCAAGAAAAAGGCCTCAGGATGTAAAGAAAGTAATCCAGATGGCAAAGAGATATGGAATAAAGACCACTTATTCCCTTGTAAAGGATAGGTTGGATGCTTATATGCCATTGGGATATTCGCTTTCAGGTGAGGTTATTGTGGCAGATGAGGAGAGTGAGTTTTCTAAAGGGGACCGGGTTGCGTGTGGTGGAAGTGAGTATGCATCCCATCAAGAAATAGCCCTTGTCCCCGTGAATATGTGTGCAAAGGTACCAGAGGGTGTATCCTTGGAAGAGGCATCATTTACCACCATAGGTGCTGTCTCAATATGGGCCCTCCGTGAGGCTGATATTAAGTTTGGAGAGAGGGGGCTTGTTGTAGGCCTTGGTCTTTTGGGTATTCTTTCTTCTCTCATTATGAAAACTTCAGGTATTATAACAAGGGGGGTGGATATAGATAGAAAAAAAATAGATTTTGCCTCTAAGGTTGGGATAAGTGCCTCTTTATTGGAAGGGCTTGATGAAGAGGATTTTGATTTTGCGATTGTTGCAGCATCTTCGCAAAGTGCAGCGCCTTTACAGTATGCCTTGCAAAAGGTGAGACGAAGAGGTAGAGTAGTTATCATAGGTTCTGTTCCCATAGAAGCAGATAGAAATATCCTATATGAGAAAGAGGTAAAAATCTCTGTATCTAAATCCTATGGGCCTGGACGTTATGACCCATACTATGAGATATTAGGCTATAGGTGCCCTCTTGAGTATCAAAGATGGAATGTAAAAGAAAATATGAAGACATTTTTGAGCCTGATTGCTTTAAACGGATTGAATGTAAAAGATGTTATAACCCACAGATTCAAATTTGATGATGCACCAAAAGTCTATGATATGCTTAAACATGAACACGCTGTGGGTGTTGTGCTTGAGTATCCAGAAAAGGTAAAACCCTTTAATAAGATTGAGATAAAAAAAACAAACAAGGCGGTGGGGAAAATACATGTAGGTGTTATAGGTGCAGGCACATTTGTCAAGAATTTCATACTGCCTCATTTTAAATCGCATAAGGATGTAGTGTTGGATACTGTTTGTAATGAAAAGCCAGAAACAAGTTTAAATGTGGCAGAAAGATTTGGCTTTTTATCATATACCAATGACCCATCCGATTTAATTAAGAGGGGCCTTGACCTTATTGTCATAGGAACAAGGCACGATACGCATGGAAGGCTTGTAAAAGATGCTCTCCTTTCTGGAAGACCTGTATATGTTGAAAAACCACTTAGTATTAACCTTGAGGATATTTACGATATAGAGAAGATAATAAAGGAAAGAGGCGGCTTTCTTCATGTAGGTTTTAACAGGAGGTTTTCTAAAGGTCTATCCAAGGTAAGGGAGTTTATCAAAGACCAGGAACCTTTGACAGGTTTTATAAGGGTGATTGCAGGTAAGCTTCCTAAGAATCATTGGGCAAAAATAAGAGAAATAGGAGGAGATAGGATAGTTGGTGAGGTTTGCCATTTCATAGATGCCGCAGTATATTTAACTCAAAGTCCTGTAATGAGCGTTTTTGCAAAGAGTGTTAAGGTACATTCGGATTTTGATGATAACCTTCATATTGTTCTCAGAATGGAAAACGGTAGTCTTATTACAATATTATACACAGAGTGGGGTAGTGGAGCATTGGGAAAAGAGTACTATGAAATCCATCAGTTAGAGAATAGTATTATGCTTTATGATTTTAGGGAAGTTGTTTTAAAGGGCAAAAAGAATGTCAAATTAAAGGCTAATGGTAAAGGTCATAAAGAAGAGGTAAAAGCGGTTATAAATGGGCTTTTAGAGGGAAAGCCCCCTATACCACTGAGTGATATTTTAAATGTTTCACTTTCCACATTCGCTATTAGAAAATCCTTAAGAGAGGGACGAGAGGTATTTATAAGTGAATTTTGAATGGCGAGAGCCTTGAAGATAGGCTCTCCATTGAATGGAGAATGCTTAAAATCCTTCTTGCCGCATGTTCTACAGAGTCGTTTAAAACCCAATAATCGTATAAAGGGGCATTGGCAAGTTCGTGTTTCAATCGTTCTATCCGTATTTTTAATTGACTTTCTGTTTCCGTGCCCCTGTTTTTCAATCTCTCAATAAGGGTATCAAAATCTGGTGGAAATAAGAATACACTCACAGCGTCTTCAGAATAGTGCTTTTTGATCTCTTTCATTCCGTTTACATCAAGGTCTGCTATTACACTCTGTCCAAGGGATAAGGCTTTTTCTATAGGTTCTTTGGGCGTACCGTAGTATTCTCCATAAACCTCTGCCCATTCAAGAAGTTTGTGCTCCTTTATCCATTTTTTAAATGTGTCTCTTTTAATGAAAATATAGTCTTTTCCATTTTTTTCATTAGGTCTTTTGGGCCTTGTAGTTGCTGATACAGAATAAAAAAGGCCATGTTCTATTTCAAGTATGCGGTTTATAACTGTGGTCTTGCCTGTTCCAGAGGCTGCAGATACTACCACTATAGCAGGCTTATATTTAATCATTGTATATTCCTCAATTGTTCTCTAATCCTCTCAACCTCTTCTTTTAGAAGAATGATGTTGTGTACAATATCTGGTCTATGGGTTTTACTACCCAGGGTCGTAAGTTCTCTTGTTATTTCTTGAGATAGAAAGTCAAGCTTTTTCCCTTTCTCATCGCCTTTTTCTCTTAATACAGTTTTGAAGTATTTTATATGAGCACTTAGTCGTTCTACTTCTTCAGATACATCAAGTTTGAGTAGGAGGCTCAATAGGTTTTCATCTTTTTCAATGCCTTTGTCTTTGTACTTTTGTTCTGCCTCTTTTTTCTCCTCTTTTTTCATTTTTACGATTTTAGGTAATGTTTTCTGAATGATATCCACTCGTTCTCTTAGAAATTTTTCTGTTTTCTGACCCTCAATCTTTCTCATCTTAAGCACCTTTAAAAGTGCGTTTTTAAAGCATCTTTTAAATGCAAGCTTTTCATATCTTTGGATGATATCTCTATGATGATGTTTAACAGCGTTTAATTTGCCAAGATCAAGGTAGAGGTTAAATGGGATGTTTTCTATGTTTAAGTTATGTTCCTTGAAGTATTTTTGCGTACTCGCAATAAAACTATGTATTTTTTCAAGATACTCCCATTCCGCTTCATCTATATCGATTTTTATAACAATTTTTCCACGTTTAAACGCCTTCTTTATCTCTTTTTCAATCTCTAATCTTACAGGGTCAAACAAAGATGGTGCATTAAAATTTATCTCAAGATATCGTGAATTTAGTGAAGTTATTTGTATATTGAGTGTATAACGCCCTATGGTACATTTTTCTTCACCATAACCAGTCATGCTCTGTATCATTAAACTACTCTACAGTCACACTTTTGGCTAAATTACGTGGTTTATCAACATCGCAGCCACGCTTTACAGCAATATGGTATGCAAGGAGTTGAAGTGGAATTATAGTTATTATTGGCTCAAGTATCTCGGGCATCTTAGGCACATAGATTACATGATTTGCAAATTCTTTGATAGAGTCATCTTTTTCTGTGGCAACAGCAATGATTTTCCCGCCCCTTGATTTTATTTCAAGCAGGTTGTTTTTAGTCTTTTCGTATACAGAATCTTTTGGGATGATGAAACATACGGGAAGGTTTTTATCTACAAGGGCAATAGGCCCGTGTTTCATCTCTCCTGCAGCATATCCTGCTGCATGTATATAGGATATCTCTTTAAGTTTCAACGCAGCCTCAAGGGCTGTAGGATAATTAAACCCCCTTCCAAGGAACATAAAGTAGTTTGAATTTTTGTATTCTTCAGCGATTTTGTTTATTTCATCATCAAGATGGAGTACCCTTTCAGCAAGATCTGGAAGTTTCCTTATATCTTTAACCAATTCCCTTCTTTGCTCATCGCTTAAGTATCCCTTAAGTGCTGCAAGTTCAAGTGATAAAAGTAGTAAGACAAGAAGTTGTGCTGTATAGGCCTTTGTTGAAGCAACGCCTATTTCTGGCCCTGCATTAATATAAATAACATAATCAGATTCACGGGCTATTGTACTATTCTTTACATTAACAATAGAAAGAACATCAACTCCCTGCTCTTTGGCAAGTCTTATCCCTGCGATTGTATCTGCCGTCTCACCAGATTGACTTATGGCAACAACAAGGGTGTCCTTTGATAGAAGTGGTTCTCTATATCTAAACTCAGAGGAGAAATCTGCATCTGTTAGTACCTTTGCCATTTTCTCCAGCCACAATCTTCCTACAAAACCTGCATGTAGCGATGTACCAGATGCTTGAAAATAATACCTGGATTTGTTTAAAAGGAGCCTCCTTAAGTTATAATCTTTTAAAAGGGTAAAATCGTCTTCCCTTATGTATTCTTGAATATTTTTTCTGAATATATCTGGCTCTTCATAGATTTCCTTGAGCATAAAATGCTTGTATCCCTTTTTACTCACCATAGTAGGTTCCCACTCAATGGTCTTTATCTCTCGCTCTACTTTATTTCCCTCAAAATCCATAATTTCATATCCCTTTTTAGTACAAACACATATATCACCATCCAAAAGCGCAATTATATCCTTTGTATGGGAAAGTAAGGCGGTTGCATCTGATGCAAGGAGCATCTCATCTTTGCCTACTCCAAGTAAGAGTGGGCTATCCTTTTTTACACCGATTAATTTATCTGGTTCAAGTGAAGATACAATAACAAGTGCGAATGAACCTTCAAGCCTTTTAACGGTCTTAAGTACGGCATCTTTTAATGAACCTTTGTAATACTCCTCAATTAAATGAGGTATCACCTCACTGTCTGTATCGGAAAGAAATTTATGGCCCTTTGCTTCAAGTTCTTTTTTGAGTTCCTGGAAGTTTTCAATTATGCCATTGTGTGCTACTGCTATTCTATCATTGCAATCTGTGTGTGGGTGGGCATTTATATCATTTACTTTGCCATGTGTTGCCCATCTTGTATGTCCTACACCTACGTGTCCATTAAAAACAACACCGTTTACAATAGAATATAGGTCTTTTAATCGACCTGCTTTTTTCATTAAAACGAGTCTATGGTTATGTATTGCTGCTATACCTGCAGAATCATATCCCCTATATTCTAATTTTTCCAGTCCCACCAAGATAACTGAGCCTAAATCTTTATCTCCGACATAACCAACTATACCGCACATAAAAGATCACCTTCTTTTTTATAATTTATGCCGGAGGAGGGATTTGAACCCTCACGGGCCTATGCCCAGCGGATTTTGAATCCGCCGCGTCTTCCATTCCGCCACTCCGGCGCATTTTTATAATTATAACACAAATATGTTGAAAATAAAAAACTTCTTAGAATTCAAGTTCTATGCCACCTTCTGTGTATCTTCCCCTCCCTGGTATGCCATGCTCATACTCGTAAAAATTATCAAATAAATTATTTACTTTGAGATACAAAATCAAATTTTTGTATCTCTTTTTCAATGTTAAATTCACCAATGTGTATGCAGGTAGGGTATATACAGTATCCTTTGTAGCCTGGTATCTTTTGCTTGTATATAGAACATCTGAATATAGTATAGTTTTGAAAATAAATGGTTTTGAAAGTATTATGCCTCCTTTGCTTTCTGGAATAAGGTCCAGGGGTCTATTTTCATTATCACGGGCCCTGTTATATGAGCCAAAGATGTTGTATGATATATTCCCAACTATGCCTTTTATTCCTCCCTCAATACCTCTTGAATATGAACTTTCAAGATTTACGGTCTTGTAAAGGGAATCTATGAGTATTTTTTGAATTAAATTGTTCGTATAGGAGTAAAAAAGGCCAATGTAGAATGTGTTATCCATGCATTTAAAGGTGTTTTTTACATCTATGTTATATGAAACTTCAGGCACAAGGTCTGGATTAGGATAGGCTGAGCCAGAATATGTAGAGTACATCTCTTTCAATGTAGGGAATCTTACCCTTCTTGACACTGAAATAGACCCTGAAAATCTTTTAAAGACTTTTGAAAAAGATGCTGTAAATTGAGGTGCAAGGTTTTTATGTGGCCCTTGAGAATGGCGTAAAAACTCAGTGGACAATAACAATGTACTTTTAGAAAAGGATTTTTTAGCATATATACCAAGGTCTTGAGAAAAGGCATCAAGTCTTTTCCATTTTTCATCGTAATCTGGTTGTTCTTTGTGTACATCCTTTCTGAAGGATACTATACCTGTAAAATCCCATCCGTGTATAGTATTGCTTGACCTTATATATCCCCCATCTGAAAAATCATCGTATGTGGAATGAAAGGCATAAGGGGCATTCTGTGTTGTATAGGTGGAGTCATCGTATGCATCAAGGATGTTGTAGTATTTATCGTGGTATAATCCCACTCGCATGCTTTTCCATTTGTGCCTTAACATTAAGGTCATTCTTTTCCAAACAGGGAATCGCCAGTATCTTTTCCTTTTTGTATTTTGCATAGGTGGAACGCCCTTCTCGTTGTCAAGATATATCGCATTTAATCTGGTTATGCCTGCCTTTGTATTTATACGAAATTTGGATAAAATCCCTCTCTTGATAAAATAAGAGTTAGGCAGAAGACCGTTTATGCCATACGGATTATCTTGGGATAAAGTAAAGCCATCACACCTTGTATAAGCATAACCAATAATATAGGATAAATGTTTCCCTGTGTCTCCAACAAAGGCATAGTTCTTAAACAACTTCCCGCTGCCTGTAGATATGGAAAAATGTCTTGTTTTTTTGATGTTGAGTGAATTTATATTTATTATGCCCCCTATTGCGTCTTTTCCTGCAAGGATGGGCGCAGATGGTGGAATTACTGAGATAGAGTTTATAAAACCTGAGGGTATTTGCGATATGTCAAACATACCTGAATATGGAATGCTCATAGGAATGCCATCTAATGCCAATGTTAAGTTTTTAATACCAGTCCCTCTAAAATGCACGATGCCGTATCCTTTTGCTGTATATTCAAAAGTCAAGGAAGGGATAATATTAAATGCGTCTTCCGAAAAAGAGATCTTTTTAAGTCTAATGACAGAGTGGGGAATATTGTAAATTGCATGTATGTTTTGTTTTTTTGCCTTTACCACTACACTGTCCAATATGAAAACAGGAAGGTCGGTATTTTTATTTTCTCCGTAAAGTGCAGATAACATTAAAAATATTAATAACTTCATACCACTCTCCTCTGTGGTCTTATTATGTTAATGGATTATATTTGAAAAGTCTAATTTAAGTTGAGAATGTCTCTGTATCTCCTTATAAAATCCACCTTCTCTTTATGCTCCAATAGTGTTGGTCTAAATCTCCTTATCTTGTAGGGAATAAGTACTATATCCTTAATGCCGTTTTTAGTGAGTTTGCATGTAAATATTATGCCCTCGTTCCTCTCCTTCCCTATCTGGTCAAAAATAAAATTCCCGAGGCTGTAAATAATAATACCTGAGTGGTAGTATTCCATCTCCTGTACAACATGTGGGTGATGTCCTATTACAATGTTTGCACCATTATCTATAAGAAAATGTCCAATTTTTTTCTGCTCTTTGTTCGGAAAATGGGTATATTCTGTTCCCCAATGCATGGATACAATGATAAGATCAACGCTATCTTTGAGTTTATTTAGGTAGTATAGTGCTGTATCCTTATTAAAAACAGCAATTTGTGGCAGATTTTCTCTTGTAGGCACACCTGTTGGGATAAGGCAGTAAGATAAAAAACCTATTTTAATACCATTTATTTTTAAAATAAGCGGCATATATGCTTCATGTAGATTATTTCCAGCACCAACAATGTTAAAACCCATCCCTTTAAGTCGCTTTATGCAATCTTTAAGTGCCCATCTTCCAAAGTCAAGCGCATGGTTATTTGCAAGGTTTATTACATTAAAGTTTGATTTTAAAAGTGGATTTAACATTTTTATTTTAGCCTCAAAGGTGATAGGTTTTCTAATAGGATGCCCCTTATCAGATATTATTGATTCAAGATTACAAAAGGCAATATCGTATTTCTTTATTAATGGTGCCATCTTTTCAAAGGGATAAAAGGGGTATGTTTTCTCTACCATTCTTTCAACGCCCCTATCAAGCATAATATCTCCCACAGCAAGTAAAGAAACATATTGCCTATGCTCTATTACTTTTTCATCTCTTGTGGTATTAGTTTTACAGGATAAAGTAAAAATAAAGGATAAGAGGATAAAATGAGAATTCTTCAGCATACAAAGAGTATAATACATACATGCCATTAAGGCAAGAAAAGAAAGTCTTCAATTTGTTGCAAAACGCCTGTTACAACTTCTTAGAAAGCCACGCAATAGATGCGCGGCAATATGTTAATCTTCTTCTAAAAGTGAAACAAATGAGTCGTGATGTTCTTCCTCTTCAGATAATATTTTTCTAAATAACCTATGGGTTGTTTCATCTCCCTCTTCTTTCGCAACCTTGATGATCTCTTTATAGAGTTCAATGGCTTCTTCTTCGGCTTTAACATCTAATTTAATCATCTCATTCAGGTTATTCCCTACAAAAATAGGTGTAGGTTTTGTGGTAGGCCTGCCGCCGAGGTAAGCAAGCCTTTCTGCGATTTCTTCTGCATGTTTCATCTCTGTAATAGCGATCTCTTTGAATAGACCTTTTACTGCATATCCTTTTATACCCTTGGCAAGAACATGTTGCCACATATACTGTATTGATACCTGAAGTTCACGAGCCGTTGCCTGATTTAGTAAATCTTTAAGTCTTTCACTGGCCATATTTTACCTCCTCTTGTTTTAGTATTATTTTAACTGCAGGATTGTAGACAGTCAAGAGTTAGTTGTCTAAACACATATTTTGAAGTATAATACTCACAAAAAGGAGGCAAGTATGCATAGATATATCGTAGCAGTGGCGCTTCTTGTTGCTGTGAGGCTTTATGCCCATAGTATAACAGTGGATGGAGATCCAACAGATTGGATAGGAGCAACAATATCTCAGAATGATACAGGTTATGTTGATGGTGGTGAGTATGTATGGATTGATACAGTGGGTGATGATATTGGAGATGGGGGAGATGCCTTAAATGCTAATGATAACCCAGATGGCTATACATATCCCACTGACAGCAGTTTTACAGGTGGTGAAGCTGATATAGTACAATTTAGACTGACAGCAGATGACCAGAATATGTACTTCCTTGTAAAACTTGATTCCTTTGCCTCTGTGTATACTCCTATGGTCGTTATAACCATTGATGTTGACCATGTCTCAGGAAGCGGTGAGGTATGGCTACCCCAGGATGCAGACCTTCAGGTAGATTCTTTGATCGCATGGGAATATGCCATCGTCCTGGGAGATGATAATATAAAGGTGTTTAATAGCTCATGGACAGATATAACAGATTCTGTTCAAGCGCAAGCAGTGTTTAATCCTAATGGCGGGTATATTGAGGCAGGGCTCAATACTTCCTTACTCAATTCTTCTGTAAATATCCTTGATACCACTATATATTTGACTTGTGCTGCAGGACTTAATGAATTCGGTCATTTTAAAGAGGTTGATTCCTTGGCTACTCAATGGCATGGTGGAGGTGGCATTGGCTCAAATGGAAGTACAGATTCCATATTCTGGGTGGAGCCAGATGTGTATGACCTCGCCTTTGTACCACACAACGAGCAGGTAAATGACCTGAATGCATACAATGATTCAACATTAACACCTTCTTTCATAAGGGCTACTTCAGCAGCAGAGGTAAATATGAAGGATGTGTCAGGCATTAAAGAAGAGCATAAAAAGATTGCAAATAATCTACCTGTCCTTTTTGCACACAAAGGTGTTATAAGATTTGATGGCAATATAGATAGAGTTGTTGTTTATGCTGAAAACGGTGCAAAAATTATAGAGCGCTCTGGCAATATAAACTCATTGGCCCTGCCACATGGTGCCTTTTTTGCTCTTGTTAAAAGCAAAAAAGGACAGAAACTTTACAGGATTATCAGTGCAAGATAATGAATGACAATTTAAGAGAACAGATCTCGTCCTATATTTACATATCACCCTTCCTTATTATCTTTCTGGTTTTCATTGGTTTTCCTTTCCTTTATGCCTTCTACCTATCATTTCATCAGGTTACCTCATTGCGTGATGTATTTGGTGGTCTTCAGTTTGTTGGTCTTAAAAATTACTGGCTGATTTTAAAAGACCCCAAATTTCATTGGGCACTTATTGCTACCCTGTATTATGCAGTTCTCATTATCCCATTAAACATTGCCTTTTCTCTTCTCCTTGCATCACTTATGAGGATTCCATTTAAATTGAATAGTGCTTTCAGAACAGGTTTTTTCCTGCCATTTGTTCTTGATGCCTTTGTTGTTGGTATCGTCTGGACATTTCTCCTATCGGGTAGGTTTGGGATAATAACCAACATATTAAGACCTTTTATAAGTGAAGGCATATACAGGCAGGGGTTTTTGGGTACCCCTGCCACGGTGATGCCTTCTGTTGCTACAGCAATGGTGTTAAAGGGTGCTGGTTTTGGAATGGTTCTCTATTTGGCCGCAATGCAGAATATCCCAAAAGAGATATACGAGGCTGCTTCAATAGATGGAGCATCGGGTTTTAAAAGATTTTTTTATGTTACACTCCCTTTGCTTAAACCTGTTACGACATTTTTGGTCATAACGGGTTTTATTGGCGCGATTTCCGCCTTTGCCGAGTTTTACGCAATGACAGGTGGTGGTCCAACAATTCGTGTATTTGGCGTGCCACAGGGTATGACAAAAGTAACAGGGCTTTATCTTTTTGACTTTATACAAACATTAAAATTGGGCAAAGCCGCTGCTCTGGCATTTATACTATTGGTTATTACGCTTTCTATTTCATTATTCTATGCTAAACTACAGAAGGGAAAATAATATATGAAGAAGACTATAGTAATACTTGTATCATCGGCATTGCTCATAGTGGTGCTATTTCCCTTTGTTTGGATGCTTTATACGGCCTTTAAACCTCCTGGAACAGGGCTTATATTCTCTTTAAAAACAGGATTCACTCTTGAAAATTTCCGAAAGGTCCTTTTTGAGTATAATTTTTTAAAATACTTTAAGAATAGTTTTATTGTTGCATTTTTTGCTGCCACATTTTCTACTCTTTTTGCTGCCATGGCTGCCTATGCCTTTGCAAAGAAGAGATTTTTTCTGAAAGATGCGCTCTTTTGGACATTTATTGCATCAATGATGGTTCCAGGGCTTTTATATGTTATACCCCAGTTCCTTGTTGTTTACAGGTTTGGATGGATGAATACCTATCAAGGGATGATAGTTCCTCATCTTGCGAATGTTTTCGGGCTTTTCGTTCTTACGCAGTTTGCAAGAGAAGTCCCTGATGCCCTTTTAGAGGCTGCACGAATAGATGGTGCATCAGATTTAAAGATATTTACATCCATAATGTTACCCCTTATGCTTCCTATTGTGGCTACGGTGTACCTTCTAAACTTCCAATTTCATTGGTCAAATTTCCTCTGGCAATTGATTGTAGCGCAAACAGACAAAATGTATACAGTACCTGTCGGATTGGCTATGTTTAAAAATTCACATCAAGAGGCTTATACTCTTGAGATGGCAGCATCTTCTCTTTCTATCGTGCCTATAGGTATTTTGTTTATATTTGCCCAAAGATACTTTATTGAAGGTATTACTCAAGGAGCAGTTAAAGGATAAAAGGAGGTTTTAAATGATAGAAGAATTGTTAAAAAAAGATAGAATAATCTATGATATGAAGTCCAAAACCAAACAAGAGGCATTGGAGGAACTCATAGAGCCATTGAAACTCTCAGAAGAGAGGAGAAAGGTGGTCCTTGAGGCACTGAGGAAGAGAGAGGCCATTGGTTCTACAGGAATAGGCCATGGGATTGCTATTCCTCATACAAGAAGTGTTGTCCTTGATAATGTAGGATTGGTAGTTGGAAGGTCTAAGGAGGGGGTTGATTTTGATTCCCTTGATGGCAAGCCAGTCCACCTATTTTTCCTTCTTGTTGCTCCTCCCAATGACCCTGGTACCAGATACCTGATTACCCTTGGTGAGGTTGCAAGGATGGCAAAAAAACTTATTGAAAAAGATGAATATCTCAAGATAGATGATGAGGAGAAGTTGTACAAACTACTTAAAGAGGCAGCTGGAGAGATATAATGAATAAAGTAATAGAAAAACTCATTGCTCTGAATGATATAGATGCCATGCTGAAGGATGCAGAATCTGAAGAGTATAAACGTCTTGGGTTTCAAACTAAAGAGCAATGTATTGAGAATCTCAAGAAAATGCGTGATGAGATAGCGGCATCCATTCCAAAGTCTATTTTAAGGAGATATGAAAAACTTAAAAAGAAGTATGGAAGAGGCATTGCTCCGGTTGTAAATAATATATGCACAAATTGCTTTATGCAAATGCCCACTGAGGTTGCTTCAAAAACCGATAAAAATGAGAAAGTAGAGACCTGTGAGAACTGCGGAATCATAATTTACTGGACTTAAAAATACATAATTTAAAGAAAAGGGGACAATAAATGGGATGGAAGATAGGGGAAGTATTGCCTGCCATTAAGCAAAATGTGGTTGATTTAATAAGTGAAGATGAACTTATTGATAAACTTAGGCGGAAAGATGAAATAGTAGTCAAGTATGGTGCAGATCCCTCGCGCCCTGATCTGCATCTCGGCCATTATGTTTGTTTAAAGAAACTTAGGGACCTTCAGGATATTGGATTTAAGATTATTTTTATAGTTGGTGATTTCACAGCAATGATTGGTGATCCAACAGGCAGGTCAAAAACAAGGCCAAGACTTACAGAGGAAGAAATTAAGGAAAACGCCAAGACCTATTTCCAGCAGGTTTTCAAGGTTCTTGATGGAGAAAAGACTATTGTTAGATACAATTCAGAATGGCTCTCTAAACTTACAGCAAAGGATATTATTGAGATTGCCTCTACCTACACAGTTGCCCGGATGTTAGAGAGGGATGATTTCGCAAAAAGATACAGAGATAACATCCCCATATCTATTCATGAGTTTTTATATCCTCTTTTTCAGGGATATGACTCTTATGCCACAGGTGCTGATATTGAGGTGGGTGGAACTGATCAAGTATTTAATTTCCTCGTTGCGAGGGACATACAGAAACACTTTGGACAGGAATCTCAGGTGATACTCACTGTGCCATTATTAGAAGGGACTGATGGTAGGCTCAAAATGTCCAAGTCCTACGATAATTACATTGGCCTTACAGAAGATCCAGAGAATATTTATGGAAAGGTAATGTCTATTCCTGACACGCTTATAAAAAAATATTATAAACTCGTTCTTTATTATACAGAGGATGAACTTTTAAAGGTTGAAGAATATATCAAGAAAGACCCAAGAGGTGCTAAGGCAAAACTCGCCTATGAGATCGTAAAATTGCTTTATTCTGATAAAGAGGCAAAAGAAGCAGAGGAGCATTTTAATAGGGTATTTCGTGAGAAAAAGATACCGGAAAACATACCAGAATTTTCCATACCAGCTGAAGGTAAGAATATAATAGAGATAATCTTTGAGTCAGGGCTTGTAAACTCAAAGAGTGAAGCAAGGAGGCTTATTACACAAAAGGCTGTGAGGGTTAATGGTGAGGTTGTAACCAATATAGAGGCGGTATTAAAACCAGATAATGAAAAGATAATAAAGGTTGGTAAAAGGAAGTTTTTAAAAATAGTGCATAAGTGAGAATGAAGACTGATAAAGATTACATGGCTTATGCCTTAAAACTTGCAGAACTTGGTTATGGGTTTACATGGCCCAATCCAGCAGTAGGTGCTGTAATTGTAAAAGATGGGCGGATAGTTGGAGTAGGGTATCATAGAAAGAAGGGAGAGGCACATGCCGAGGTTATGGCTATAAAGGATGCAAGAGGCCTTACAAATGGTGCTACTATGTATGTCAATTTAGAGCCACATTCCTTTTATGGACTTGTTCCTCCATGCACTGATGCCATTATTAAAGCAGGTATAAAAAAAGTAGTTATAGGTATGCTTGACCCCAATCCGAAGGTAATGGGCAATGGAGTGAGGATCTTAAGGGAACACGGTGTTGAAGTGGTAGTAGGTGTCCTTGAGGAAGAAGCGAAGTTTTTAAATAGGTTCTTCTATAAGTTTCATAAAAAGAAGAGGCCCTATGTTATGTTAAAGTTTGCTGTGAGTATGGATGGATTTATCGCCGATCGAAATGGAAATTCCAAATGGATAAGTAATGAAAAATCACGCAGATATGTCCATAAGATGCGAGGTGAGGTGGATGCAGTGATGGTGGGGAGGAATACCCTTGTAAAAGATAATGCACGATTGACACCACGAGATGTCTTTTATGCTAAAATGCCTGTGAGGATAGTAGTGGGTAGAAATTTTAAAAAAGATGTGTTCCAACTGGATTTTTTTAAAGAAAAGGGCGAAAAGTGGATTTTAACCACGCAGGATGCCATTATACCCAGACCACCAGATAATGTAAATATCATAAGATGTGGTAAAGAAAGAGTGGATTTTAATTGCTTGTTGAATTACATGAAGGAACGAGAGATGCTTTCTTTATTGGTAGAAGGAGGTTCTATGCTTGCAAGTTCCATGATGGAACAGGGCCTAATAGACGAGATTATTCTGTTCAAGGCTCCGAAGATTTTTGGTAATGGACTTGGGATGTTTAATCTTCAAATTGATAAGCATTTAATTGATTTTTATCTATATGATGTAAAGAGAATTGATAATGATATGATGCTTCGGTATATAAAGAATGGAACACTTGATTAAAAGTATACAGTCTATTGGACTTCCTGCGGAGGTCCAAATCCCTATAATTGCAGCACTTCCTATTCTTGAACTTAGAGGTGCTATTCCTTATGGAGTTTTAGTACTTAAGATGAGTCCAATTAAAACACTTATACTTTCCCTTGTCGGTAATCTCATTGTCATAATACCATTGCTTTTTATAATTGATAGGCTGCGGGATAAGATTGAGAAGATTGAGATAGGCAAAAAGATGTTAGAAAGGGCCAAAAGTAAAGGAAGGCTCGTAGAGAAATTTGAACTTTTGGGACTGTTCCTATTTGTTGCCATACCGCTCCCTGGGACGGGGGCATGGACAGGTGCCTTGTTGGCAATAATCTTTGGCATAAGGAAGCATCTTGCCATACCAGCCATTTCATTTGGTGTTATCATAGCGGGCCTTATAGTAACTTTTATTGTTTCTCTTGGCACTGTAAAGGGCATACTGCTTGGGGTATTATTCCTTGTAGGAGTTTCAAAGATGCTTGATTATATGATGGAGAAAAAATGAGGGTATTTTATCCTGCATTCGAATCGTCGTACATACCCCCCTTCAGGATACAGGGGAAACTTTTAAATACATTTTTAGAAACGCCAAAAAGGCTTAAAGAGGTTCTAATATATATGGAGAAGTATCCCAATAAGTTTGATATCATAAAAGTGGCATCAATGGGTATAGACAATATTGGTAAGGTTCACTCTCCCAAGTTAATTTCTTTTTATTCTCAAATACAGAGGGTATTGAGTAAAAAAGAATATATTGAGCCTATAACATTCCCTATCCGAAAAGGCCAAAGGCCACAAAATATCAAATTTCAGGCAGGATACTATTGTTTTGATTCAAGAACTGTTATTAAAAGGGATACATTAAAGGCAGCACTAAATGCGGGTGCAGCAACGATGAAGGCAGCCCTGGAACTAATAAAAAGTAAGGATTTATATACCCTTGCCCTTGTTCGCCCGCCAGGTCATCACGCAGGCAGAGATTTCTATGGAGGGTTTTCGTTTGTTAATAATGCTGCAATTGGTGCTGCTGTTTTAGAAAAACTTGGAAGGGTAGGGATACTTGACCTTGACTATTTTCATGGTAATGGAACACAAAATATTTTTTACCAGAGTTCTCGTGTCTTTACTGTTTCTATTCATCGCACACCCGAGGTGGAATTCCCTTATCTTTGGGGATATGCAAGTGAAAAGGGGAGGGGGAGTGGAGAAGGATGGAATCTCAACATCCCACTTGAGGGCAAAGTAAGCGGTTCAACATACTTGAAGTTGGTAGAGAAGGTGTTATCTCTTTTTAAGAAGCGTCAGGTCAAAGCCCTGGTTGTTTCTCTTGGTACGAATATACACAAGGATGACCTTTTGGGTGATTTCTATCTTGATACAGATGATTTTAAAAAGATTGGTAATTTAATAGGCAATATGGGCTTAAAGGTCCTCACTGTGCTTGAGGGTGGTTATCAGCCTAAGGTACTTAAAGAATCATTACTTGCATATCTGGAGGGACTTTATGCATAAAATTATTAAAATAGGTATCACTTATATACGTTTTTCTGCCTTTCTTGTTCTTTTTGTGCTTTTCCTTTATATACTTGTTGCTTTGGCAAACATGATTGGTGCCACTTTCTATTCTTTTTGGGGTATAATCTCCTATATATTGTTACAGATTATTCTGCCCATATATGCAGGTCTTTTGCTCTTCTTTATTTTGTACATCCTTGCTGAGTCGTTTGGAAAAATTTTTATAAAGAAAGATAAAGAAGAAAATGCATAACAAGTGCGCCAGATAAAGGAGCCCATACATTGTCATCGGGATAAAAGTCTGCAAACTCCATCACGCCTATAGTAAGTCCGGATAGAATCTTGATATAAAGTGGTATAGGATGGTATGAAATAATAGAAATGATGATGGCAAGGGTGGTAAATGTTATAAAGTGGGCAAGGTCTTTTCCAGAAGGAGGTTCTCTTAAAAGTCCTGCAATTATAGGAGTAATCCCATCAACAAGTACAGAAACAAATACAACAAATTCAAAAGTAGTTTTATCCCATAATATCGCTACAGTGGTTATGCTTAAGAGCATGTATGTGGCACCAGATAAGCCGTTTTTCTCTTTATCTTTTAGCATTGTACCTAAAAGTTTCAAAAAGAAGTCGTTAAATGTTGGTGTCTTCCTTCTTAAAAACTCTACGAGTAGTGCTATAAAGGTAAGAATTAGTAATACGAGTTTTGTGTTAAAATATCCTATTAATGGAGG
The DNA here is from genome assembly GCA_913055745.1 of uncultured bacterium. Taxonomy (GTDB): domain Bacteria; phylum Hydrothermota; class Hydrothermia; order UBA1063; family CAJXJZ01; genus CAJXJZ01. The sequence continues at coordinate 24,483 of CAJXJZ010000010.1, forward strand.
CAAAAAGACAGTGATAAGAAGGCTTAAATGTAATAGCTTTCTAAGATAAAATTTCCCTTTATTCAATATGATAACTTAATGCAAGTTTATGTGTTATTCCTGCTGTATGAAAGGGTCGTATCCCATAGTCCACATAAATTTTTTTAAATCTAAGACCTGCGCCTAAGCCCATTCCATAATTACCTGTTCCAGCCCTTATGAGTATCCTTGGTGATATATAATATTCCATGCCCAAAGAGGCAGAAATTGATAGGTCCTTGAAAGCAAATAGGGAATAATCCTTTTGTTTGTCGTATTCAGAAGATATGGTGAAGTATGTGTGTATTTTTTTGCTTTTTGTGAGTGCAGTGATGTCAAAAGATGGCCTTAGTACTTCTTTTGACCCATTTTCTAATCTTGCAGTTGTAAGGTTTCTTATTTTTCCGCCTATGGTTATAAAAGAACTTGGTGTGTAAACAAAGCCTGCATCAATGCCAATATCAAATATGCTGTAATCGGGAAGTTGCTCTGTTATATAATGAAGGTCTATACCCAAAGAGAGGTATTGTTTTATTTTTCTTTGTAAGGCAAAATAGGCTGATAAACTTTGGAAAGGCTTTTTGTCTTTTACTACTATATTACCATCTGTTATTCCATACTGAGAATCTGCAAGTTGTGTGAGTTCAATGGGCTTAGAATGTATGTAAGATACATAGAAAGATGTAGTATATATGCTGCTTTTAATCCCTGATATGCCTATGTTCTCTACCCCTATAAAATTACTGAAATAGGAAAAATGAGATGCACCTATTATCTTTTTTGAGGATGAGGCGGGGTTATAGTATGCTGAGGCGGCTTCCCACATAGAAACAGAGTGGTTTCCACCCAATGCCATAGAAACAGGGTCTTCTAAAAGGTTTATAATCTCAGAGGAGTATTTGTATTGTGTGTAAAAGGCGAAAATGAACAAAAGGGGTGTAAACAATTTTAATCTACCTTTAATATAGTAAAATGTGAGTTTGTATAAATACAGATCTCAGAGGCAATCTTCAATGATTCTTTCACAATTTCATAAGGTGGGAGTTTTGTATGTTTCATAAGGGCGCGGGCTGCAGCAAGTGCGTAAGGCGCCCCTGATCCCACAGCAACTATGCCATCGTCGGATTCAATAAGATCACCTGTGCCAGAAATTACAAAGGCATGCTTTTTATCTACAACTGCTAAAAGCGCCTCAAGTCTTCTTAGGACCTTGTCCTGTCTCCAGTCCTTGGCAAGTTCCACAGATGCCTTTAATAGGTTGCCTTTTGCATCTTCTAATTTTTCTTCAAGGCGTTCAAACAGAGTAAGGGCATCCGCAACCGAGCCTGCAAATCCTGCGAGTATGTTGCCTTGCCAGAGGGTTCTTACCTTGCTTGCTGTGTGTTTTAGAACAGTGTCCCCGAATGTCACCTGGCCATCAGAACCTATGGCCGCTTTACCATCTTTAACAATACCTATAACAGTAGTTGAGTGTATTTCCATACCACATATTATATTTCCTTTTATGTGTTTTTCAAAAGAGTAACCTTGACAATTCACGGACAAACCTTTATAATTTATTTATAAAAAGGGAGGCTCGTATGCATTTTTTAGTATTATTTATCATGACAATAGTACCAAACAAAATTGTGGTGGATGGCGTACTTCACCGTGACCAGATGGCTGCATATTATAAAGACACATCATCTATTACTGTGGGATTGGGCAATCCTTCTAAACACCTTGGCATTGATTCGGTTTTTGTGGCAAGAGATAATCACAATGTTTACATAAGGATAAAAAGTAAAGACACACTGTATCTTGGAAATTATGGAGATTTGTTTGTTGCAATTGATACAGGTTCTGCATCGGGAGGGCTTTATTCTCCTTTTGGAAAGCATGTAAAGTTCACAGGTAATTTGCCTGATTATGTTTTATATGTAAATGATAATAACGATTGTTCCCTCCTAAGGTATGACGATACTCTGAATGCATGGCAGAATACAGGGACAAGCGTGTTATGTGGTGGTGCAGGCAATCACCCTGATTTTGAGATAAGTTTTCCCCGTGATTCTATTGGAAATCCTCAAAATATAAATCTTGCCCTGTATACAACCTATTACAAAAATGGAGACAGCATTGTTGATTATCAAGTAGGTGATACATCTTATGCCCATATCACACTTGATGCCCAGAGGGATACAGATTATTCCTTAGTAGGTATATCAGACCAATCAGGAGGGAATGGAGCAGATCTGGATAGTTTCTTTGTCGCATGGGATTCTTTAAATTTATATGTTTTTATTAATACTTTAAATTCAGCTTCATGGAATGCCGCCTATGGCATTGGCTTTGATGTTGACCAGGTAGCAGGTTCAGGGTACTACACGGGTGATGCTGATGCGTGGGGAAGGAAAATAGACTTTGCAAATACACTTTCAACAGAGCCGTATGCTATAGATTACGAGATGTATTTTTGGTGGGATGGCTCATCGGACAGTATAACAAGTGCCAATTTCTGTAAGTGGAATGGAACGGGCTTTGATTATGATAATATAACGGATAGCACCTCCTGGTATGTGTACTCCGGTGGTGCAAATGGACTTGGGACACTTGAGATTAAAATACCTTTATCTAAACTCGGTATATTAGACAGTACAGGAAAGGTAATTAATAATAAAATTCTTTTGAGTACATGGATTGCAGGTGGCTCGGGTTCCAGTGCAGTGGATATTATTCCTCATGATGACCAGATAAGTAATAGTCAGAGTGAATGGACTGATGTGGATACCATCTATAGCTATGTGTCAGTTAATCTTGATAAGCCTTCCATACAGGATGTGAATGTATCTTATTTTAGCGGTGGTGGTAAGGCTCCAGATAGCCTTTCCTTAAGCAATCAGATCTCACTTAATTCCAGTCTTTTGACCTTTGGTTATTACGATTATTCAAACTGGGGAAACGCGCCCGTTGGCTTTCTGTATCCTATTGATGGTGTAGTAGATACAGGTGGTTTTGATGAGGATGAGATGCTTTTGTGCAGTGATAATAAAAATGCCTGGCTCACATGGGATGGAGATTCTATCTATTTAGGATATACATATCAAGCCTTTGATTCAGGTTATGGCGGAGATGGAGACCTCTTTATTTACTTTCAGATAGATTCAGTATCTTCCTCCAATCCATTGAGTGATACGGGATGTAATGTGGCAGTTGATTGGTGGAATGGTGATTCTATAATCCTTGGTTTTAACGCAGATTATGCCATTGCTATAGAGGATGGCAACTACTATGCACTCTATGGGTATAATGACTCTACAAAGACATGGGATGTAATTTATTCCAGTAATAATAACGATTTTCCTGGTAGTGCATATATAGGGCATGATAACGATTCTGCAACGGCAAATGGTACAACAGAACTATCCATTGCTCGTTCTGCCTTGGGTAATCCCATGTATCTGGGTGTTTTATTCTTTTCACATACAGATGCCACGGGAGAGATTTACGGTATAAGCCCCATAGATACGACCTTTAAATTCAAAGATATTTCTAATGCTGATGGCATAAATGATACATTGAAACACTTTTGGGGCATATACAGGCTCAATGATACGAATGTGGTGGTTAATTCTATAAAAGATCAGTACCCACCACTTGGTATTGAAGAGCAAAGGTCGGCTAAAAGTACAACCTTTTTCACTATTAAGCGAGGCATCTTGTATGTAGACACCAATAATAGGCCTGATGTGGTTGAGATTTATAATATTACAGGACAAAGAATACTTAAAAGATATGTAAGTTCGAAGAAAAACAGGATTCCTCTAAAAGGCGTTCGAAGGGGCATATATTTTATTAAACTATTACATAACAAAGAAAGGGGAAGGTTTATAATCTTTTAGCAAATTAATTATGTCGAAAAATTGACAGTTATAAGATGGTGTAACAGAGTTTTCGGTGTCGAAAATGTGTACTAAATAATGGTTCCATCTGTTTAAAATTCATTGTAATTACAGTAAATACCTTGTAAGCCCGAAGCCTTGACAAATTACGCACTCGGTGTATAATATTGAATATAACAGGAGGTAAAAATGAAGGCATTGTTTAGGTATGTTGTAGTAGGTGTTATTTCTATTGGATTTGTCATTGCGGCAAGTCCATCATCAGAGCCTGGAAATGATATGGATCATGCCTTTGAGATTGTGCCCAACAAAACCTATACAGAGCATCTTGATTCTGTTGATGTCCATGATTTTTACAAGTTTAAGGTGGCATATAGCGAATCAATTACTCTTACGATGACCCCAACATCGGGTAATGATTTTGACCTTGCACTTTATGATTGTAATGGTATTGGAATTTCCAATAGTACACATCCTGCAGGTCAAAGGGATATTGTAACTGGTATTGTGAAGGATTCCTCCTGTGAGTACTGGTATGCTGATGTATTTAGACATAGTGGTGAAGGAAACTATTACTTGTATCTTGAAAAAGATACTATAAAACCCGAATGGACCTTGATGGTATATTTGAATGGAGATAATAATCTTGAGTCCTTTGCTTATCAAGATTTCAATGAAATGGAGGCTGCAAATCCATCCCCCTATGTTAATGTGGTCGTTCAGTTTGATACAAAGAGTGGAGGAACCTACAGGTATTTAATTAGGGGTGATAATGATCCTAATAGAATTAATTCGCCAGTGGTTGATAATCCGGGTGAACAAAATATGGGAGATGGAAATACGCTTGTGAATTTTGTGCGCTGGGCAGTGAATAAGTATCCTGCCAAGAAATATGGCCTTATACTATGGGACCATGGTTCAGGATGGCATAAGGGGAAAACCCAACCTACCTCGCCGCTTAAGGGTGTATCACAGGATGAGTCAAGCGGCGGTGATTTTATTGGTGTATCTAATGGAGAGTTGAAGAGTGCACTCTCTTCTATAAAAAGTATAGTGGGAGGGAAACTTGATTTTCTTGGATTTGATGCCTGTCTTATGGGTATGTGGGAGGTTCTTGATGTTATAAAGGATTATGCTAAATTTACTACAGTATCAGAGCAAACAGAAGGTGGGCAGGGTTGGTATTACACGGGATTTGCCAATGTCCTCCCTTCATGGGATGGTGCAGGACTTGCTTCTCAGATAGTTAATTCACAACAAGGACTGGCAACCCTGGCTGCAATTGACCTTTCAAAGATAGAGAGACTCACACAGACAGTAAATGATTTTGCAGAGGCTCTTATTAATCAAAGACCCGCCTTGTCTTCGGCAATAGATGATGCAAGGGCGCATTTTTATCATGATGGTGCTTCCGGGCATGATCATGAATATGGATGGGAGTCAAGTTATAACAATCGTGAAGATATAGATCTCTTTAGATTCGCTTATTATATCAATAATGATAGCCGATTCCCAGAAAGTGTTCGAAAACTTGCACAGGATGTAATGTCTGCTGTAGGTGGTGCAGTAATCAATCTTAGTACTGCCAGTGACTATAGAGATGACTCTCATGGAATTTCCATTTATTATCCCAGCGACCCAAGAAACTATAATCACTCTATCTTTGGTGGGAACTACGATAACCTTCCTGTGGCAAGAAAGACCAAATGGGACGAGTTTATAAAGGGTGAAGAAGGTGGAGCAAACTATGATTATACGCTTACCACAACAGCATATAACTGGATAGATACAAGAAATGCCACTGGTATAACAGGTGATGACCAGTCTAAGGCCTTCTCTCTTCCGTTTACGTTCAAGTTCTACGGCGTCGATTATAATTCTGTATATGTATCCAGTAATGGATTTTTAAGTTTCACTTCCAACAATTCTGGTTATAATCCTCAGAGGATACCTGATAATGCTGCACCCAACGCAGTAATTGCACCACTTTGGAGAGACCTTGACCCTTCCAAAGCAGGGCATATAACCTATTATTCAGGAAGTGATAAGTTTGTGATTACCTGGGAAGGTGTGAAGAATTACAGAACAGATAATAGGCAGACATTTCAGGTAATCCTTTATCCAAACGGGGAGATAGTGTTCCAGTATAAAGATGTTACCAATGATGTCACAACAACAATCGGGCTGGAAGATCAGAATGGTAACAAGGGAAAGAATGCAGGCGCGCCACGTAATGGTACTGCATATAGGTGGATTCCAACAACGAAGAATATTCTTACCAGTACTTCTTCAAAAGTTTTCGTTAAAAGGGTTTACTATCTAAATGGTGAACTAAATCTTGAGTTCTCAAGCATGCCATCTTCAGAAGTTAATATTTCTGTTTACAATGTTCTTGGTAGGAAGGTATCACAAAAAGTAATAAAAGCTATGCCTCACATTGCCTGGCGAGTTGGCACTCTTCCGCGTGGTGTATATCTTGTTACATTAAAGGTAGATAATACATTATACACGCGCAAGTTCTATGTGATAAGGTAATCTTAAATATCCAAATTGTGATGGGGCGGTCATCTTACGATGACCGCCCCATATTTTTTAATATAAAAGTCTAATCTTTTCCTTTTCATTCGCAGTGATTTATAATATATAATATAAAGGGAGGTGTTTTTATGAAAAAGAGATTTATCTTAGTGGGCTTGCTTATACTTATATTTTCATGCGCAAAAAAGGAAGAGCCCTATTATATGTTTCATATAGGAAGGGATTTGGTGATAACAGATAGTACAGGCAAGATCCTGAAAGATACATTTTATAATAGAATCAATCTTGGGTATTCTTATGAATATATTAATGGGATGGATACAGTATATGTGCCTAAATATGTAAAAACAATGGATTTAGCGAGGGGAATAGAGATAAAGATGTTCTCAGGAATGGTTGCCATAGAGCCTAAAACGCTTAGACTTTTGATGAATTATTCCCCTTCAAAACTTACTTATATGAAGGGCAGCTTCCAATTAATTCCAGAGGACTTCGTTGGTCTCTATAAAACAGAAAATGGTTATGTGATTTTTACAACAATGAACATCTATCAGACTGATTTAGATGGGAGAGAAAAGAAAGTAATTGAGGTTTATACAAGTAAAAAGTATTATGGATTTTACATAGAACATGTAGATAGAATAAGTCCAGAAAGGTTTTTGCTCATTGGCGGAGATAAGTTTGGCATATATGACATAAGAAGAGACACTTTAATAGTATCAAAACCCAAAAGACATTCTTCACCCGTATTTATGTTAAATAAAAGTATATATAGACTTGAGGCAACAATTTTTGAGCCTGGTAAGTCAAGGTATGTGCTTCTGGGATATAATTATAATGGAGAACTCGTTGATTCAATGAATATGCCTATTTTTAAAGATCAATATAGGATAAGACCATATGTATTTAAAGGAAGTTTATATGCTATGAGTGAAAACGCACTTTATCATCTAAGCGCTGAGGATTTTTCAGTTTTGAAGAAATTGGACTTACCAGTGGAGTATGATAGTTTATGGAATACGCAAAAAGGTTTTATTGTTTATTCTAAAAGGAAAAATCAGATAGCAAAGATTCCAAAAGACCTATCAAGTATACAGATTTTAGCAAAGGATATAAATTGTGAGAGGGTGTATGCATCTATGTCCCTTATTGCGTGCCAAAGAGGGGATAGTTCCTATATCTATGACCTTTCTTTTAAGCCTGTTTCAGTGTATAATAATGCACTTTTTGTCAAGGGAGATTTTATTGGAACAAGGGTAGGCGATACACTATTGGTTTTCAGAAAGGGTGATACATTTTTAAAAGTCGCATCGCCTTATTATTCCTATCAGAAAAAACTTCAAGAACAAGAAAAGGGAGAGTAGAAGCTTATGAATATCAATGATATAATGGAACTTATAAATAGCAAGAAGATAAGGACAGTAGATATAAGATTTTTTGATATATTTGGGAGGATGAAACATGTCATTGTTTCATCCTCGTATTTTTCAGAAGTCATGAAAATGGGAGTTGGTATAGATGGATCAAGTATTCCTGGTTTTGCTTCTATTTCTAATAGTGACATGAGGGTAAAGCCAGACCTTAATACCTGTTTTATAAATCCTTTATTTGATGATGTTTTGTCCGTAATAGGGGATGTGTATCTCTCGAAAAAGGATGAGGTTTTTGAAAAATATCCGAGATATGTTTTAAAAAAGGCGCTTCTTTATGCAAGAAAAGAAAAAATTGCCGACGATTTCTTTGCATTCGGAGAACTTGAATTCTATCTTTTTAAGAATATAAGATTTGATGACCTTTCCTTCAACCTTGAATTGAGTGAAAACCTACCTATTGAGAAGGGTTATCACATAGCAGAACCTTATGATTTTCAATTTAAACTAAGAAACCATGTAGTGAATATTCTTGAAAACTTAGGTATAAAGGTAAAATATCATCATCATGAGGTTGGAACGAAAGGGCAACATGAGATAGAATTATCATTTGCACCCATTTTAAGTATGGCGGATTATGTGGAAATATCAAAATACATTATAAAAGAAGTTGCCAGAAGTTATGGTCTTTATGCCACCTTTATGCCAAAGCCTATTGCTGCTGAGCCAGGTTCAGGTCTTCACTTCCATTTGTATCCTGTCAAAGATGGAAAGCATCTATTCTCTTTTGAAAAAGACAATTTAAATAATATAACGAAGTACTTTATTGGTGGTATTCTTAAGCATTCAAAAAGCCTCTGTGCATTCACTAATCCATCAACAAATTCTTATAAGAGACTTATGTCTGGTTTTGAGGCACCATCATCCATAAACTATTCTATTGCAAACAGATCAAGTGCTATAAGAATTCCAGGATACAGAGACGAAAGGCATTTAGATATTGAATATAGACCACCAGATGCCACTATGAACACATATTTTGGTCTTGCTGCAATATTGATGGCTGGTATTGATGGGATAAAAAATAGTATAGATCCGGGTTTGCCAGCACGCTCAAATGCGTATGAGAATAAGGATGAATTTGAGAGGCTACCTGCATCTTTATGTGATGCACTATCCTCTCTCGAGAATGATTATGGGTATCTTTTAGAAGGTGGTGCTTTCACAGAGGAACTTATAAGAGAGTGGATCGCTCTTAAAAGAGAAGAGTGCCAGAGGGTGAATTTAATGCCTTCTCCTTTGGAGTTTAGATTGTACTTTTAATTTTGACGTCCGTTTTTTTTGTGTTATAATATTATGGCACAAGGAGGAATGATATGGCACATAAAAAAGGAATGGGTTCAACAAGAAATGGCAGAGACTCTATTTCTAAGAGGCTTGGTGTCAAAAAGTATGCTGGTCAAATTGTAAAGTCTGGAAATATAATAGTCAGACAGAGAGGAACACATTTCCATCCTGGGTATAATGTTAAAAGGGGTGGAGATGATACACTCTTTGCCATGAAAGATGGTAAGGTGGTGTTTGAGAAGCGGAAAAATAGGATATATGTATCTGTTTATCCCCTGAATGCGTAATTTCATTCGGGGGATACCTTTTTTTCTTTTTATAATCCTCTCGTGTAAGGTATATAATCCTTTTAATTTCCCCAGAGCTAGTGAAACATCTTCTATTGATACACCCTTAGATGTTGTCTATACTCTAAAACATGCATATGTATCAGAGGACCTTAATCTTTATTTATCCTGCCTTTATAGAGATTCTTTCAGGTTTTATTTTAATCCCCAGGATACGGTTGTTCAGCATATATTAGAAGTAGATCTTGGTATAGATTCCCTTGTTTGGGGTTTTGAAGAGGAGAAAAAAGCCACAGAATCACTGTTTGAATTATCAAAGAGCATATATCTTGAATATCTTAATCCTACATGGTTCTATTCAGAGGATAGTTCTACATTCTATTTTATGTCCAATTATTACATGGTAGTAAGTACCCAGAATAGAGAAACTGAGATAGCACAAGGGAGATTGCTTTTTTTATTAAGAGAAATAGATAAGAGGTGGTACATTGTACGCTGGGAAGATTACCCAATTTAATTAAGTTTTGTCTTTACATACACAACAACTTATAATTATATACTGAACCGGACCAAAAGGTCCCCCTAAAACAAACAGGGTCCAAGGAGGTGTAATATGAAAAAACGTAAGTATGAGATGATGATAATCCTGAATCCTGACATAGAGGATCAGGAAAGGGAGGATATACTCAATCTGGTAAAAGAAAAGGTTGAAGAAGATGGAACCGTAGAAAACATAGACCAATGGGGTAAAAGAGAAATGGCGTACGAGATACAGCATCACAAAGAGGCATACTATTATGTGTTGAACTTTGAGACAACGCCGGAGATTGCAGATAATCTAAAACAGATGCTGAATCTTAGGAAAAAAGAAATACTTAGATATATGGTTATAAGGAAATAAGAATCATGACTGATATTAAACTACCTAATCTGAATATAGCCATTTTGTCAGGGAGGCTTGTAAGGGAGCCAGAACTTAGATATACACAACAAGGTAAGCCTGTTACAAAGTTCAGGCTTGCCACAGACAGGAACTATAAAGATTCAATGGGCAACTGGCAAAAAGAGACACTTTTTATTGATATAACTACATGGGGACAACTTGCAGAAAGGGTGCATTCACAATTAAGGAAAGGGAGTCCTGTAATAGTTCAGGGATACTTGAGAATGAGAGAATGGACAACCCAGGACAATCAGAAGAGGCAGGTCATAGAGATCGTAGCAAGAAGTGTTCAATTTTTAGAAAAACAGGGCTCTTTAAATGATGCAATAAATGAGAATCTTGATGAAGAGCCACCGGAAGACACACTTCCGGATGATGTAAACTTTTAAAAGGAGGTTTTAAGATGAAAAGGCGTAATTCATGTGAATTTTGTGCAAGGGGTATTAAGGAAATAGACTACAAAGATGTTGAGACCCTTCGTAAATATATGACCAGAAGGGGTAAGATCTTACCAAGACGTTCTACAGGAACATGTGCATATCACCAGAGACAGCTGTCCCGTGCCATTAAGAGAGCAAGACAGATGGCGTTATTACCGTATGTTGAAGAATATTATCTATAATGAGGGGGAGATAGGATGAAGGTAATACTCTTAAAAGATGTTGAAAATGTTGGTAAAATGGGGGATATTAAAGAAGTTAAAGACGGATTTGCAAGAAATTATCTTTTGCCCAAGGGTTTTGCCTTAGAGGCCACTCGCTCTAATCTCAGGACATTTAAAGTGCTTCAGGAACAACAGAAAAACAAGAGAGAAAAGGAGAAGAACAGGGCTCTTAAGTTAAAGGAAAAGATTGAGAAGTTTAAACTAAAAATAAAAGCAAAATCTGGTGAAGAGGGCAAACTTTTTGGTGCTATAAGTTCTATTGACATTTTAAACGGTCTTAAAGAGCAGGGCATTGAAGTGAAAAAAGGCATGATTCATATGGAAGATGCCATAAGGTCACTGGGTGTGCACGAGGTTGAAATGAGACTCCATCCTGAAGTGAAAGCCATATTGAAGGTAGAGGTTGTTCCTGAAAGTGAATGATTTAGTACCAGTTGTTGTTGAAAAGGTAGTTATAGATGAGAATATAGGTGGCCCATTTGTACTTTTAAAAGATAAAAATGGGGAGGTTTACCTCCCCATTTCAATAGGATATGCAGAGGCACAGTCCATTTTTTTTGCTATTGAGGGTGTTAATGTACCACGCCCTATAACACATGACCTTATAGTAAATCTATTAAAAGCCTTTGATGCACAACTTGATAGGGTAGTTGTAAATGATCTTAAAAATAATACATTTTATGCAAGAATTGTCATGCGAAAGGAAAATGTACTATATTCCATAGATGCACGACCATCTGATTCTATTGCAATTGCACTACGTACTGGAGCTTCTATTTTTGTATCAAAAAAGGTGATGGATGAAGCAGGGCAATACAATTTGATTTGATGTTAAAGGTAATATTAAATGGTCTTGAATTCAAGAACCCAATACTTACGGCAGCAGGAACTTTTGGAAAAGGATATGAACTTGCACACAGTTATGACCTATCAAAATTAGGTGGGATTATACCCAAAACATTAACGCTAAAAAAAAAGAATGGCAATCCATTCCCACGGCTTTCAGAGGTTCCCTGTGGTCTTATAAATTCTATAGGCCTTGAGAATGAAGGCATAGAGCATTTTTTAAATGAAACATATCCCATCTTAAAAAAACTTCCTACAAAAATAATTGTAAGTATATCAGGCGAGAGCATAGAGGAGTTTGCAGAACTTTTAAGCACACTTAACAGAGAAACCGATATAGATGTCTTTGAGATTAATCTCTCCTGTCCAAATGTTGAAAGAGGAGGAGAGGAGTTTTCTCTTAATGTAGATATTCTTTCTTCTCTACTTTTAAAATTAAGAAGAATGACTGATAGGGTGTTGTGGGCTAAACTACCTCCAGATGTTTATGGTATAGTGCGGAAAGTGGAGGTAGTAAAGAGCGTAGGTATAGATGCAGTTGTTTTGTGTAATACCTACAAAAGTACATATATTGATGTAAATAAAATGTCTTATTCTATTGCAGCCGGGCAGGGAGGACTTTCAGGGCCTGCGATACTTCCTATAACACTTTACATAGTGAGAGAGGTAAAAAAAACATTTCCTGATTTGCCCATTATTGCCTCAGGTGGTGTGTTTTCCACGGAAGATGTTATAAGATATATACTTGTGGGAGCACATCTTGTGGAAATAGGCACAATGAATTTCATTAAACCTGATGAAGTATTTAAGATCCCATTCGGTATTGAGAAGTATCTAAAAGAGAAGGAAAAAAGTCTTGATGAAATAAGGGGGTATCTACTTTAATGAAAGAAGTGGATTTTAACTTTTTTCCAAGTTCTATAATGAGGAAACTTCTTGCTCTTAAAGAGGATGGTATATCTCAGGATATTGATATTTTCCCTGTTTTGTTGTTTGTCAATTTAAATACAGAGAGAAACTTTACATACGAAAGTATGTTAAAAGTTTTAAAAGACCTTGGTTTTCCTTTTGAAGCAGAAGTTCTTGACCTATATCCAGACTTTGTGGTGATGTGCTTTGACATCTTTAGAGACTATGGTGATGAAATACAAAAAGCATTAATCCTTGCAAAACAACTTGTAAATTTAGAGTTTGTTAAAAATGTCTTTATTACAAAAAAACGCGGTTTCTTCCGATATATAAATATAAAAGATCAAGAGTTTATCCTTATAGATGCTGGAGCATACACAGAATATCACCACAGAAAATCTCAAATACAAGAAAAAGGCATTTTTATTGACGAAAATGTATACTATGAACTTTATCATAATGTTAAAGTAAAGCCTATAACGGATATGGTGTTAAAGGTGGAATCAGAGAGGGAATATTTTATTCCATATTTGAGGCCCGGTTTTTGGGGCAAAAATCCATTAATGGGTATAGGGGAGAGGAAGATAATAGTCATAAGAGGGGATAAGGGAACAGGAAAGACACGTATTTCGCTTGAGTTTTTAAGGAATGGGAATTTTGAGCGAATAGCCTATGTTAAACTATCACCTTATTTAAGATATATGCCCTATTCTGGGATTGATGAACTTGCACGCTCTATGGAATTTTATAAGACCAATAGTGGCAAGTCTTCCCTTGATTTTGTAAAAGATTTACTCACTGAGGATATTAGAACTTGTATATTTTTTGAGGATGCAGAGTATATTGACCCAGATAGCAAGAAATTCTTAGAAGAATTAATACCACTTACACCTTCCCATACGATATTCCTATTTGAAGGAGGAGGAAAATGGGATGATGAAACTACATTGCAAATAGATGGGTACGTTCACTCTACGGGAATTTCAATCCTTAAGTCGCTTTCTGGGGGGCGTAGGCCTGATAAAACCATCTTGGAAATGATGAACAGTGTGGACAATATAGATTATCAATTTATTTATGATTTTTTTACCATATTTTCTTTAAAAAAGTATTTCATTTTTGGGGAGGATACCTTTTATCTAAGTCCCGCAGCCCATACCCTAAAAGTGCAGTTTTCAAGGGATATAGTGTACAAGATTTTATTTGATGTTTTAAAAGAGTCTGAGAAAGATGAACTTTTAAAAATTTCTCTTATGCAGAATCGTGTTATATTGAATGAGCACAGTTACAAAAAACTTTCAAGGCTTATAAGGCATGGCATTGTTGGCATTCACGGAAATCATCTTATACTTTACTCAAAAGAAATTGCGAAGCGTTTTTTAAGTAGTGGGTTTAGAGATAAAATACTTGCATTTCTTGAAAACGAAGTTTCTGATACAGACCTTCTCCTTAGGGGATATGTTTTAAGCATTATAGGAGAAAAGAGGAGTGCCTTTAGGGTATTTAAGAAGTATCTTAAAACGATTGGTGATGGCTATGAGACCAAAAAACTCATATTACATACACTTTTGGACTTTGAGCCCACTGAAGTAGAAAAGGTTGAGTTGCTTATGGCCCTTTACAATACAGAGAAAGAAACAGAGAGTTACAACAGTGCATTATTACATCTGAAGAATGCCTTAAAGTCTGCCAAATCAATTGGAGATAAAAAGATTATAGCACAAGTGCTCTATGCCCTTGGAAAGCACAACACAGAGATAGGACAAAATGGTGCAGCGATTATGAATTTCAAAGATGCACATAAGTTTGCAAAAGATGCGCAGGACAAAGATATCTATTTTTCTATATTAATAGAACTCTTAGAGTTTTATAGAAAAAGAGAGGATATTAGCAAACTTGACGAAATATTGCAAGAATTTGAGAGCGCTTTAGGTGATAATCAGGATTATCGTCCACAGATGTGGTACTACAAAGGCGTGTACTATCTTATGAAAGAGAACCTAAATAAAGCGCATGAGGCACTCCTGGATGCGTATAATACAGCCAAGAATATTGGACAGGATACATTAACCTCATACATTCTTTCATCTTTGGCAAGATGCGAGTTTATGCTCGGCCAGTATAGGATTGCTGAAAAATATGCGGAGGATGCTATATCTTTAAATCCTGCAAATATGGAAGCTCATTTAATATTTTCAAGGACAAAATTTGTAGATCGTAAGGTAGAAGAGGCCTGTAAAATACTAAAAGAAATCCCTAAAAGTGATAAAGAGGGGAAAGAAGTTATCCTTGACTTTTCAGCATTATGTGCATACAAGGGAAAGTATAAAGATGCTATTAAGAAACTTGATGAATTGTTAGAAAAAATCAAAAAATTAGCAATGCATAACATATTAAAGAGAAAGGCTCGGTATCTATTACGGTTGGGACTATATGCAGAGGCATATAAGATTGTAAATGATATGAAAGATGAAGAATTAAACGCTGAGTTTAATATGTTTTTATTAGGGAGTGCTTATAATCCAGAAAACGTTACACCATATCTTAAGTATGTTGCTGCCTTCACTTCAGGCTTAAAAAGAGAACAACTTGACACTTCAGTTATAAATAATTATGATTATATAGATGCTGAGTGTATGTTAGAATTTGGAAGGGCGGTTAAGGCACTCCTGGACGGGAATTTGAATATTGCTTATCAAATTAAGGAGAAGATGAAAAATATGTATTTTAAGGCATCCTTGGATATAAATATAGCAAAGTATATAAGTGATCGTGGGGGGGATAGCAACAATTACTTTAGAGAAGCAGGTGAAATCGCAGAAAAAGAGGGATACCTTGAGGTACTTATGTGGCTTTATTTAATCTTGGGTAAGAAAGATAAGGCTAAAGTCTTTTTTGATAGGATGTTTGAGGGGAATGAAGAGTTAAAAGACAAATATATTAAAGTGAGAGAACATATCTTTGGGAAAATGTAAATGGAGGTATTGGTATGATGGATTTTTTTAAGGAAGTGCCTCTCCTTAGGCATATGGATGAGGATAGGCTCAGAGAAATTGCCAAAAGAGCCAAGGTTAGAAACTTCAATGAAAAGGATGTTATTATCAGACAGGGAGAAAACAGTGATAAGTTTTTCATTGTAAAAGATGGAGTAGTGGGAATAGTGCTTGAAGTGAACAAAGAAAGTGAAGAGGTGATGGGTAATTTGAAGAAAAAGGGTGATTTTTTTGGTGAGATTGGCATAATCTACAACATTCCAAGAAGTGCTACTGTGATAGCCCTTACTCCGGTTAGTGTGTTTGAATTTTCAGATAGCGATTTTATGGAACTTATATTCTCCGATGAAGAGGCAAGGAAGCTCTTACAGGCGTCTGCAGAGACAAGACTTTTACAGGACGAGGAGGCACTTGAGAAGTATAAAAAGACAATACTGGATGTAATATACAAATACAACATATAGGATGCTATTCTTCTTTTTTATTGCCTTTTTGCGAGGTTGTATAATAGCGGACTCCAATGGAGTATTTACCAATGGCTTTTCTCATCGTATTAATTGGGTTTATATAAAAGATTTAGGGCATTTCAATCTTAATTATTGTGATCTTGTAATTGTAAGTGATAGCAAAAAGGATAGTAATATCCTTCTAAATTATGTTAAAAGAGGGGGGAATCTTTACATTGAAAGTCGTGAGTTTGGAAACTATGCTAAATTTACGGAGAATATGGCATATGTTGTGAGTACAACCTATACTCCAGATACAGTGTATGCGGAAGGCAGAGGTGTTTTTAATGGATTGAATGTAAAGATTTCTTATACTTTAAGGAACATTTTTGATATTGATACACAGAAGGTATGGGACTTCATCAGAATAAAAGGTGCACCCCTCATAGATGGCTCTATCGTCCTTTATGCTACCTCTCTTGCCAGAGGTAGTATCATTGTATCTTCGTTGCCTTTTATGCAGGATTCTTTGTATAGTAATTTAAGAAGAAGGATTGAGGGATATTTTTTCCCTGATGTTTCCATAATAACCGATTCTATTACTCAGGAGCTAATAAGCATTGAGAGTAGTCTTTGGATGAGGGATAGCATGCTCTTAAGATACTATACAGGGGATTTTCAGGGTATCCCTTCAGGAGGGCTTATCATTGTAAATACACCTCAACAAGTCGTTGCGAGTGATAGCACAACTGTATTTTATATGGGACCTTTTGTATGCAATATGAGTCCTTTTTGTGATACGAACAGTTTATATTCTATGTTCTATATAATGGGAAAGGTATTCAAACTAAATAGTTTGTATAGTATTTCTATAAAAGATAGTGGTGATGATAAAATCTCATTTACAACGCCACAAGGCCTTTCAGTGGGATTTTTGTTAAAAAGAGAGAGGGTGGGTTTTTTGCCGTTTAGTCTTACAGACATTGATACATCGGATATTGTAGGATTTATCATTGCATTGAAGAATTTTAAATATACCAGTGCAGAGGCCAAACAAAAACTTGAATACTTTAAGGGTGCATTGGAAGGTTATTTAAAAAATGTAAATAAAATTTCAGTTTTTACAATTGATGGACGTATCATTTATAAAAGTTTTGGCAATGGTAAGGTGTTTTATGACTTTAAATCTTTACCATACGGTCATTATGTTATAAAATTAACTCTTAGTAATGGTAAAGATAGTTTAATGCTATTTGATAAACTGCAAGGAGATAAGGAATGAAAAAGAAAGTTCTTATTGTTGATCCTGATAATAAATTACAGTTATTACTTTCCAATGCATTAAGGAATAATGGTTATCAGGTTTTGAACGCTGAAAATTTTCAAGAGGCTGATGATGCTATACATTACATGAATCCTGATGTTGTTATAATGGAACTTTTACTTCCTGATAGAAATGGTGTTGATCTTCTTGTTGACATAAAGCAAAATCAGCCTTCCACTCGCATAATCATATTCACTGATATTAAAGGCTTAACCATAGAACGGTCTGTGAAAAAGAAAGGAGCCGATGTCTTTATAAATAAAACAAGGTCCCCAGAGGAGGACATAAATAAGATTATTGAAACTATTGAAGAATTCTACAGACCGCGTCCAGAAAAAGCCAGCATGACAGAGGGATTTAAGGGAAACTTGGAAGGTGTTGATTTAAAAGATCTTGTTCAGGCATTTTCCTTAATGGGCAGAGATATAATAATCAAGATACGAGATGTTAAAACCTTTAAGGAGGGCACGCTTTATTTTAGTGGAGGTGCTGTTGTTGATGCGAAAGCAGGTAATAAGAGGGGTGTTGATGCATTCAAAGAGGTTATGATGTGGGAAAATGGCATATTTGAGGTTGCATATCCTGATCCAAATGAACCTATGGAGACAACAATTGATGTTCCACTTGATGTTCTTTTACTTGATCTTGCAAGAGAGCAAGATGAGATGCTAAGTAAAACTGAAAAACCGCAGTTTACACCAAAAGAGGTTTTAAAGCACATAAGAGCGGAGATTCCGGGTTTTATAGGGGCAATGATTTTTGATTATGAGGAGGGTGCTCCCCTTGAGACAGAAACAATTCTTGAAGGTAAAACATTTCATGCATCTGCTACGCTATATGGTGGCATTTTAAAATCTGCTATGGAAGCCATGGAGGTTGTAACACAAGGTAATGAGAAATCAAAAGATTTTATAGATATGATTATAACGGATAAGTATGACCATGTAATAATGGTGCCTTTACATGTGGACTCTTATGCCGTTTTTCTACTTGTCAATTTTGATACCAATGCTCATGAGGCACTGAATGTGATCAAAAGATACATACCAGTGCTTGTTGAGTTGTACAAAGAGGAAAAAACAAGTATGTGATCAGTTTATTTACGCTATTGAACATATCTTTGTTTTTCAATTCTTCCTTTTCTTCGTACAGGACATATTATTTTGAGAGCGTAGAGGGAGCATTGTCAAACTCACTTTTTACAAAAAACTTTATAGAACTTGAAAACAACATGAATACTCAAAAAAGAAGAAGATATTTCTTCTCCATGTTTTCTCTTATGGCACCGATGAATACCCGGATAAAAACCACATTTGATGAAAACTTTGAAAATGATGCTAAAACAAGAGGAGGCAAAGTAGAAAGCCTCTTTCATTTAAAGAATTTTTTATTAAAAACCTATGTAGAAGCAAGAGAATACAGGACTGATAGCACAGTTTGCAATCCTGGTTATGGGCTAATATCAAGATACAATTTTCTTATAAGCAATATAACGAATTATTTGCATGGTGAATATAAAAGATTTGGTAAATATCACAACGAGGTAGCAGAATACTCACTAAGGCCTATGAAAAAAGTTAGTTTGGATTATAGTTTTATGGCGAGTGTAAAAAAGCAAAGTATCCCTTATGGACTTTTTTCGCAGGATAGAAGGACTTATGCACAAACTAATGGGTCATTATTTTACAAAAAAGAGGAGGGCAAGGTCTCTTTATCATTGAATTTTAAGCATGTAAGAAGTGAGAAAGTGGCGAGTATGAACTTTGAGAACTTTCAAGGTGAGGTGGGTTGGCATTATATGCCATATAATAAGATAGACCTTTTAGGTCATGCGAAGTATATATCAAAACATTTTTTAGAAGGCGGTAGTGAAAGAATAAGGGATTATGGTGCATCATTTAATATGGGCATGGGATATGTTTCTACCTTAATGGGTATATGGATGAAAAGGTTTGATTATACAGGGCTTGCTCCCTTAGATAGGGATGAACGTTCAATCGTTTTTAATATATTAGTTGGCTCTTATAATCTATCTTTTGAAGATATAGATGTAAATTATATCCGCACGCCCTATGTATCAAATTCAAGGAGGATGAGAAAATTTATGATTTCTGGAAAAGAACGCGTATACTGTATACCTAATTTCCGTTTAGAATACCAAGGAAATCTTTTTGCAAGTATATTCACGCCCATATATACAGACAAGAGGGGGTTTTATGAGCGATACTGGGAAAATAATTTTTATGCCATGGCAAAAGACAGCGTATTCTGGATGCGCTTTTCTATAAAATACAAAGAGGTAAGCGAATTTAAGCAAGATTCATTGTATTCCCCAGAGGATGATATTGAGTATATGCCAGAGATGTCTATAAGGTTTTTTTCTAAAAGGCATGTAAGAGGTTTTATCAACCAATATGCAAGTATTTCTCAAAAAAATGGAATAAGAGAGTGGCGCCTTGGAGCAAAGATTAATACAACACGGTATGAGCTTGAGTTTGGAACAGGCGAGATTTATGAAAAAAAGAATATATACATGGAGTTTTCTGGATGGATATAAGTTCCTTTGCACAAAAATATGGGAGTCTTTTTATAAAGAGTAAGTTCCTTGTTGATGGATTGTATCAGGGAAGACATAGAAGTATCACACCCGGATACTCTGTTGAATTTACAGAACACCGCCCATATGAGGCAGGGGATGACTTACGGTTTGTTGATTGGAAGGTTTATGCCAGGACAGACAGGTTTATGGTAAAGAAGTTCACTGAGGAGACAGAGATGGATGTGTATGTTTTCCTTGATACAAGTGGCTCTATGGGTTTTGAAAAAAAATTTCACAATGCCATTTTAACCACAGGTGCACTAATTTATCTTTTTCACACCCAGAAAGATAGGGTATCTTTGTATTCTACATCAGGGTATTTCATGCCCCCTACAAGAAAAAGGGATGATATAAGAGAAATCTTTAGATACCTTGAACATATTACGCCTTTTGGCACTTTCAATCCCAAAGAGTGTTTTAGTGATTTTTCCTTGAGAATAAAAAAGCGGGGATTTGTTATTTTGGTATCTGATTTTCTTTATGATGTCTCATATATAGAACAGTTTTTAAGGTTTATGCAAAAAAAGCACAGGCAAGTAGTGGGATTTATGATACTCTCCTCCAAGGAAGAGACCTTTCCATTTAAAGGTGGTGCAATATTCAAAGGGATGGAAGAGAAGGAGAAAATTGAACTAAATGCCGATATAGAAAGAAGAAGGTATTTAAAAGCATTAAAAGAGCATAAAAAGACACTTTCTCATTACTTTAAAACCAATGGAGGGCATCTCATTTTCATAAATGATGATAGGGTAGAGGAGGGTCTATCCAGATTTATAGGGGGTGTTGCATGAGTTTTTTATCCCCTTATTTTTTATTACTTTTG
Organism: uncultured bacterium; assembly: GCA_913055745.1. Classification (GTDB taxonomy): domain Bacteria; phylum Hydrothermota; class Hydrothermia; order UBA1063; family CAJXJZ01; genus CAJXJZ01. Next base: position 45,471 of record CAJXJZ010000010.1, read on the forward strand.
CCTCTTGCAGGCTTACCCCTTTTGTTATTCATAGGCCTTAAGGGCAAAAGAAAACTGGTCGTTTTTTCTACCATTTATCTTTTAAAAAGAGAAGAATTTAAGGATGAGAGGGTAAGACAGAAACTCAGGATGTGGTTAATCATAATCTTAAGGGTCCTTATGCTCTTAAGCATTATACTTCTTCTTTCAAGGCCAAGGTATTTTGGGAATAAATGGCATAATGCGTATTTTGATGCATCCATTTCCATGAAAGGTAAATCTTCAAAAAAGGCACTCGTTAAATTATTAAATATATTTGGCAAAGACAGGGTATCAATAATCAATACCCAACGCGGTCACTTGTTTAAGAGTGATACATCAGAGGTTCCAGAAATAGGTGAAAACGATGTATTTTATACAGATGGTAGGGTTCCTTATTTGCCGCCTTGCAAATTGATGTGCGCTAAGTTTCATAAAAAAGATGCATGGATTTTTGCTGATAGTATAAAAGGGAATAGGTTCTTTTTGAATATAAATCTTCCAGAGGATGCCTTTTTAAAGGTGTATAATCTAAAAGGCATTATAGATTCACAGCTTATAAGTTCCAACACAAAGCACTATATTTATACAGCCAAAAACAATGAAAAATATATCTGGTTTTACATAGACTACAAAGACCATCTAATGGACAACAATTACTATTTCCATGTCTTTTCAGATAATAGCATAGGTGTAAGGTTAATACACAGTACGCCCATACTTTCTACCTTTTTCTCCACATATCCCTTTTATATGGACAGTTTATCTACAAACTGTGTGAGCATTGATACCCCAGATCCTTATTGTGAAAATCAAGTGGTATTTTTCAAAAACAAGGACATGACATCTTATATAAGTTCATCTAAAAAGGTTCCCTTTGGAAGATGGCATGGTTATATGATACATTCTGGACTAAAAACACTACTTTTATTTAATTTTTACCCCTATGACACCTCTTCACAGTTCTATGACATTGCCTTTTTAAAATCCCTCTCTCGCACATTAAAACACATGTTTGGAGAAGATAGACTGAGAAAAAACATGTATATCCGTGATATAGACCCTGAAAAGTGCACAGGTCCAATTGGCAAAAGACCAGGTATAATTACAGGGTTTTATGTTTGCCAGGATGATACTGTGAGCGTAAATGTAAACAAGGTTGAGTACATAAGTTCTTCATTGTGTGATAACAAAACAATACATAAGTATTCCTTTTCAGACCTTTCCTCCATAATGAGCATTAAAAGGTTTCTAATTTATTTCCTGGTTCTACTTTTTATCCTTGAGACCCTTTTGGTTTATTTTCTTTAATATTGTTTCTATATATTTCATTACTGCTCTGACATCTATTTTTTTCATACATTCCTTAGTTTTAAAAGGGCACTCTCTCTTAAAACAAGGTGCGCATGAGGTAGGATACCAAAGCGTAAAAGAACCCGGTCCCAAGGGCTTTGTCCATGTAGGAGATGTGGGACCAAAAATAGTCAGAGTAGGATGTCCCATACTTGCTGACAAATGAGCAAGACCCGAGTCATTACCTATGAGTAAAAGAGATTGTTGAATTATACATGCCGCTTCCATAAGATCGGTTTTCCCGGCCATTGGAATAATGCATTCTGGTAGTTTTTTATCTTTAAGTCTTGGTAAGTCTTTTCTGGCAGCCAAAAGAACAGTAGGAACATTGTATATTATGGATAACTTTGAGGCAAGTTCAACATAATTTTCAAAAAACCATTCCTTCGCACTTCCGAATGCAGCAAATGGTGCTATTGCAAAATATTTCTCAGGTAGATCAAAACGCTTTATATGAGTGCATGAGGGCTTAAAATAAACAGAAGGGATAGATGGTTTAATACCCATTTCCTCTAAAAGCAAAAACTGGGTATAAATGGTGTGCCGTTTTTTCCAGTAAGATGGTATTTTTATCCTTTTAGTAAGGAACATATCCCTTTTTTCAAAGGAAAAACCTATCCTTTCTTTTGGGTTTGCAATATACATAAAAAACGCTGAAGAAAAGGATAAAGGAACAACAAGCCCCAGGTCAAACCTTTCCCTTCTAAGTTCTAAAGACCTAAGAAGAAGTTCCTTTTTGTTTTTAAATGTAAGATGCGGAAAATCATAAAAAACATCTTTTAAGTTATCCTTGCATAAAACAGTAATTTGATGGTCCTTAATGTTATAAAGAAGAATGCGTGATACTACAGCATCACCAAGCCAATTAGGTGCTCTGAAAAGTATTTTCAATACTGCTTTAAAATAGAGATTTTCAGCCTACCTACGATACTAATTATATCACTCTGTTTATCAATCCCGCCTCTTTTAAGCATTATATGACCAATGCTCGCAGGAAACTCGTGGAAAATAGGGTCAACAAAGTACCACCTGTTCCCAAGATAAACAGCATCCCACGCATGATAGTAATAGGCACCATCTTGATAAATAAGCCCAACTGTAATCTCTGTAGGAATACCAGCGGCTCTTGCTAATGCCCCAAATAAAACAGAGTGTTCATTACAGTCCCCTTTCTTCATATGCAATACATCAAGGGCAGAAGGAAGTGAAACAACAGGCTCTTTTTTAAGATAATCATAGACAAAATCAAGGATTTTTTGCACCTTTTCTCTGTCATTTTCAGCATTCTGTGTAATGCTCTCTGCAAGTTGTTTTATTTCAGGGTTATCTGTCTGCATAAACGGTGTAGGGTTAAGATATGTTTTTATTGAATCAGGTATTTTACCAACATATTCGGGAATAGACTTGGGTATGCTTATCTCAACAACTGCCATTCTCTTATTTCTTGAAAGTACCTTTTGATAAGAGAAGTTGAGTTCTGTTTCAGCATCAATCCCCAGAATTTTAAATTTAAGATAATGAGCGTTTAAATGAAGTCTCTTATCTGGCTTGACCTTGAAAAAGTTGAGCAGAGCAAAAGGGTTATTGTTTAATTTAAGTGCCTCTTCCTGTGTTGTCTCCTTTGTAATGAGTCCCATTGGACCTCTATCTTCTATTTTGCCATTTTTAAAGGTAATTTTTGATTGGTAATTACCATATTTGAAGATAAAAGCATCATTTCCCTGTTTCGTTATAGATGCCTTTTCTAAGGACATAGTGGATGGGTCAAATACCATAATATCCTGTGATGATTTTAATATCCCTTCCTTTAGCATAACATACACACAGGACGATAGAATAACCCTGTTTTTGCCCTTAAAATATGCCTTGCGCCCCTTTGTTGTGCCTGTTGAAAAATGAACTATTAGAGAGTCTTTTTTTACCTCCCCTGTGCCATTAACATGCTGTTCAGGTGTTTTTAATGAAAAATCAAGTCTTTTTAGGGAGAAATTGCGATTGAATGTGGCATCATCTGTGAGTTTTACCCGTTTTGTACTCCCAAGCATGTTTATTTCCATGAAGGATAGGTCCTTTATGTGTACAATTTTTGGGTCTATCTCGTAATTTAACACATTATAACCTATTTTATTATTTTTTATCAGAATATCAAACCATAGGGTGTGAGCCTTATACCTGTTTGAAGCAAGGGATATTACAAAAAATAAGATTGCCTTGAGCATGATGCCTCCTTTTATGTTAAAAAGCCCACGGCCGGATTTGAACCGGCGACCTCTTCCTTACCAAGGAAGTGCTCTACCTCCTGAGCTACATGGGCCTTTATGGCGGAGGGTGAGGGACTCGAACCCCCAAGGGCAGAGCCCGCCGGATTTCAAATCCGGTGCCTTACCAATTAGGCTAACCCTCCGTTAGTATAAAATTATAAACAATGATATGCGATTGTTCAACAAAA
>CAJXJZ010000011.1 GCA_913055745.1 uncultured bacterium
AGAATTACCGTACTGATGCGACACAGACATTCCAGGTAATCCTGTATCCGAATGGGGAGATAGTATTTCAATACAAGGATATAACGGATGATGTAACGACGGTTATAGGGATAGAGAACCAGAGTGGAAGTAGAGGAAAGAGTGCTGGTATGCCACGGAATGGCACAGCATATAGGTTTGTGCCTACAACAAAGAATGCCCTCGCTCAGATTGGAAACATAACAGGTTTGAGACTTGCAAGTAATATGGTTAGGAATGGTCTTGGTATCAGGTACGCTGTAAATGGCACAAATGAACTTAGGATTAAGGTCTTTGACATGCAGGGTAGAGTAGTGAAGAGTGCAGAGAAGATGATTAGCGGTATAGGCGAAGTGAGTATACCAGTTTCTGACCTTAGGGCCGGTGTCTACACAGTGGTTGCATTAACGAATGATAAAAAGATGATGGCTAAATTCATGGTTGCGAAATAGTGCTTCCCTTATAAAAAATTTTAAGTAAAGAGAGGGCGACCTTCGAGGTCGCCCTTTTGCTTTTCTATGTACTTGAAAGAATTCTTTGAGTTCATATACGATAGGCTTAACTTGGCTCTTGATACTTTAGATTATTTGTATTTTGTAGCCACAATTGGACTCTCAATCTTAATATATAGTAAAACACATGGTATTCTACTTGCTATCATTTTCTTTATTAGCATCTCAATTCTTGCTATTTGGTTGTTGGAAAATTCGGTTTTTCTCTTGGCATCGCTTTTTTTATCTCTTCTTGCAGTGAGTTTGTATTACACCCATACGCTCTGGATTTTTTCAATTGTTTATGCACTATTCTGTTATGCTTATTGGTACTACTTTGGAAAAGACCCAGAACTGGGTTCGGTAAAGATAGAGTACTCTCTAAGTGAGGAGCTTGACCCCCTTACGGCGTCATTTATTTTTAAGGAGAGCATAGATACTTTTGATATTGTAGCCTCTATCTACAACCTTATAAGAAAAGGGGAAATAGATGTTGAGATTCAGAAAAATGATATTTATCTTAAGAAGAAGAGTGTGGATAGTCTTCTTTCAAAACCTGAGATGTTCTTGCTTGATAGGGTTTTTATAATGACAGGTGTTGAAATAGCAGCGATGGGTATAAATCTTAAAAAAGACGAGTTCCCAGAAGTTGTCAGTTTTGGACATGTGCTTGAAAACATACTAAAATGGGAACCTGCTTTTTTAAGGGTTGTTGAGGAGCATGTTGTGGACTCAGGCTATTATGATTATGCTCCTGTTCTTCAGAGAAAATACACAAAATACCTTTCAGGTATACTTTTTATGGCATTTGTTGCTATAACAAGTTATTCTTTACGTTTTTCCTCCATAATTGGTTATTCTAAAGTATTGTTTAATATTGTTATTCCAGGCATTATTCCACCTGTTACAACGTATATACTCTCTCTATGTGACAAAGAGAACAGAAAAAGGCATGGATACATACAGGAAGGTTTTAGGCTTTAGAGAGTTTCTAAGAAGGGTTGAAAGACCAAAACTTACTTATCTTATAAAAGAAAAGAGTGTTGATATTGAAGAACTCTTTGTTTATATGATTTCTTTGAAAGTGATGGGATTTTTTGACAAACTTAAAATGGTGCTTTTGGAGTTTGATGAATTAAATGAAAAGATTCAGTTGTATTTGAAGTTAGATGCCTTTATAAGGCGTAACTTGAGAAAAGCCATTGAGAAGGCAAAGAGAGAGAAAAAGATGGGCTCTTTCATGGGAAGATAACTATTTTTAAAGCCCTTTTGAGAACATTATAATTTTTATATGCTTAAGATTATAGTGGTAATACTATTTTGTACCCAAACTGAAACCTACAAAAGCCTGTTACAGGATGGTATTGAGTTTGGATATAGAGAAAAGTATAAAGAATCTCTTACGCTATTTAATCTTGCTATTAGCAAAAACCCAAAATACCCTGCCGCTTACCTTTATAAAGCAGCACTTTTGGATCTTTACATGATAGACTTTACAGATGATAGCAAAGAGCCCGAATTCTTTAAACTACTTAATAAAGCGATGAAACTTTCAGACAATCTTATAAAAAGTGAAAACAAAAAAGAGAAGGCAAAAGGATATTTTTTTAAAGGGTCTGCACTTATGTATGCAGCCGTGCGATATGGACGTAAGAAAAGTTATATTAATGCGGCAAATGCCGCAATAAGAGCGATTAAGATTTTGATGAAGGTACCTCGTTATGATTCTACATTATACGATGTTTATTTACCACTTGGTATTTATTCTTACGCAATAAATAAACTACCAAGGGGATTGAAATTTTTGAAGGCCTTTCTGCCAGATGCCAAGTCAAAGGAGGAGGGCATCAGAATGATTGAACTTGCAATGAATAAAGGTAGATATGTAAAGATACTTGCAAAGGATGCCCTTGCTTGGGTGCTTGCCTATGATGGACAGAGGGAAAAATCAATAAAATTAGCAAAGGAACTTGTTAAGGAATATCCTGGCACACGCGCCTTTAATTGGACATTGGCTTATGCATTAAAAAGGGCAGGCAGATGGCACGAGGCAGAGGTGGTGCACAAGGTCATACTCTACCTTACTTTGCGTGATCAGAGAGAATATCCTTATAATATTGCTCTTGCACTTTATGCGCTTTCAATTTGCGAGTATGTCCTTGGAAGGAAGTTTTACTCTATATTCTATCTTGATATGGCATACGCTTTTCTAAAAGATGCGAGGGATATTCCAGAGAAAAAATACCTTGCAAAAAGAATTAACAGGCTTAATGAGAGGCTTGAAAGGTATCGTAGGATTTATAATAATATGCAAAAACAGGAACTTGTAAAGGAACTTCATGACTATGGTAGCTAAAATACTTATAACAAGAAAACTTCCGGGTAGTGCTATAGATAATCTAGCCCAAAAATATGAGATTGATTTATGGCAAGAAAAGGAAAGGATGCCACATGATGAAATCAAAAAGAGAATAACGGATAAGGATGCTCTTATATGTCTACTTTCAGATAAAATAGATAAAGAAATAATAGATAGTGCTAAAAACCTTAAGATAATTGCAAACTATGCAGTGGGATATGATAATATAGATGTTGAATACGCCACGAAGAGGGGTATATATGTAACAAATACACCAGATGTTCTAACAGATGCTACAGCAGAACTTGCATGGGCTCTTGTGCTTTCTGTGGCACGAAGAATAAGAGAAGCGGATATGTTCTTGAGAAGTGGAAAATTTAATGGATGGGAGCCAGACCTATTTCTTGGGAAGGAGGTTACTGGAAGCAGCATAGGTGTCATTGGTACAGGGAGGATAGGGAGAAGTTTTATGAAAAAGGGTATGGGATTTGACATAAAATGGTGCTATTATTCAAGGAGTAGAAAGCCTGATATAGAAAAAGAGTTTAATGCCACATATCTAAGTCCAAAGGACATGTTTTCTAAGTGTGATTTTGTATCTTTGCATGTTCCACTTACAAAAGATACATATCATCTAATAGGTAGAGAGCATTTTGAGAGGTCTTCAGGTAGAGTGATACTTATCAATACTTCAAGAGGAGCAGTAGTAGACGAGAAGGAAATGATAAAAGCCCTTTATAATGGCAACCTACGCGGTGCAGGCTTAGATGTATTTGAGAGGGAGCCGTATATTCCAGAAGAGCTTTTAAAATTGAATAATGTTGTCCTTTTACCGCACATAGGTAGTGCAACACAAAAAACGCGCGAAAAGATGGCAGAGATGGCCTGCAGAAATGTAGATATTGCACTTTCAGGAAATATTCCCCCCAATCTCGTTAATAGAGAGCTTGGGCTAAAATGAAAGAAATACTTCTTGAACATGTTTATTTTGAAAAGAATGGTAGGACTATATTAGAGGACATTAGTTTTGAAGTTGAGACAGCAAAGTTCATTTTCCTTGTTGGGCCAACAGGTGCAGGCAAATCATCCTTACTGAAACTTATTTATATTGAAGAGTACCCTACAAGAGGTAATATGAGGGTGATGGGTTATGATACGAGGAAAATAAACAAAAAAACGTTGCTCGTTGTGAGGAAGAATCTCGGAATAGTTTTTCAGGAACTTAATCTTTTAAATGATAGGACTGCCTATGATAATGTTGCACTCCCACTTGAGATTGATAGAAGACATGATGTAGGCAAAAAGGTTCATGATACACTAAGAAGGCTTGGAATTTTGCATAAGGCATCGTCTTATGTATATTCCCTATCTCGGGGTGAACAACAGAAGATTGCTATTGCCAGGGCGATTGTAAGGGGTCCTAAAATACTTATTGCGGATGAACCTACTGCTCACATATACAAGAGCGAGAAAGAAGGGATAATAAAAATGTTTATGGAACTTAATGCCCAGGGCACAACCTGTATAATTGCCACACATGATAACTATATTGTTGACATGGTTCCATATGCTACGGTAATCCATATAGAAGATGGGAGAGTAAACTTATTATGAGAGTGGGCTTTTTCTTTGGAGAGGTAAAAAGGCTATATCACGATGCTTTCGCTTCCTTGGTTTTCATTGGTATAACAGCCATCTTCATGTCAGTGCTTTTGAATCTTGTTATAGGGGGATATGTTTATGTTGGAAATGTTACAAGAAGAAACAGTACATACCTTAAGGCAAGGGTTTATTTAAAGGAAGGCACTCCTCAGCCTATAAAAAATGTCTTCAGTCTCATGCTCCGATATAACCCGTATGTTGATTCAATAAAATTTATAGATAAAAAAAAGGCAAAAACAGAGTTTGAGAACAATTTTCCCAAATTTGGTGACCTTATAAAACTTTTTGAATCCAACCCTCTACCTGAAAATTATGAAGTTTATTTGAATTATAGACTTTTAAATGCAAAAAAACTCAATGAACTTACGAAAAACATCCAGCGTTTTGATTTTGTAGATGAGGTTTACCCACAGGGACTATTTGTTTTCAAACTCTATGCACTCGAGAAGGTAGTTTATTTCATCCTCGTGAGTTTTATAATAATATTTTTCTTCATCCTATCAATGATAACGAGAGGGAGTATAAAATCATCTGTTGAAAAGAAGAAGGATCTTATAAAGGTATACTGGCTACTTGGTGGAAATACAGAAGACCTCATAGGTCCATTTCAGGTGGCAGGTGTTGTTGCAGGTGCTATAGGAAGTATTTTATCTTCATTAATCTTTTATCTTGTATTTAAGTTTTTTATGATTCCTACCTGGATGCTTCTTATCTCACCCATATTGACCGTATTTATAGTTATTATAGTTATAAGGGAAGTCATAGAACTTTCTATAAACTGAAATCATGAAGTTAATTTTAACTTTGTTCCTTCTTTTATCTCAGGTATCAAGGTATAGAACAGACCTTAGAAGACTCAAAAGAAGCCTTCACTCTGCAAAAGCAAGACTGCATAAGATTAAGAGAGAAAAAGTTGGAACAGAGAATGAACTCTCCTATCTTGATGAAAAGGAGAAAGCAATAATAAAATTCCTTGATTTTTTGAGAAGTAGCAGTAAATCTTTAGGCGATGAACTGGATACTATAGATATGGAAATTAATAAAAGGGAAAAGGTTATGCAAAAGGACCTTAGTGACATCAAATCAAGCCTCCTGCTTTTGTATAAATTGGGTGCGATAGAAGAGCCTGTAAACTATTATCTCTTTCTCCCAAAGGAGGAAAAAAGCGCAAGATATAGGATGTTGCTTAATGATTATCTTAAAAGAGTTGTTGTATTTAGAAAAAACGAGTATGAGCGAGTTCTCAAAGATTATAGGGAACTTAGGGAAATAAAGGAACTAAAGGAAGACCATCTTGCTCTTTTGCTCGCCATGAGGGACGAGGAGGATAGGGAGAGAGTTGAACTTGCCCAGACCAGAATGGAAAAGGAGGCATACCTTAGAACGCTAAAGGAAAAGGAACAAAGAGAAAAGAAGAGAATTAGACGCCTTCTTGCTTCTATAAAGAAGATGGAAAAACTGATAAAGAAATTAGAGGCAGAAAGGGCCAGTCAGAGAAGAAGAGAGGGGAGGGTAGCGGTAAAACCTCATGGTAGGTACTTATGGCCTTGCAGGGGAAAGATTGTCTCCTATTATGGTACCATTTGGCATCCAAAGTATAAAACAAAGGTTAAAAACAATGGTATAGATATAAAAGTGTTTTCCCGTGATGAGGCTGTAAGGTCCATAGAGCATGGAACGGTGATATTTGCTGAACCTTATCTTGGGTATGGCAATACGGTTATAATAGATCATGGAGGCTTTTTCTCAGTTTACACTCAACTTTCTCAGATTAATGTCAAAAAAGGAGAGAAAGTGAGAAGAGGGCAATTGATAGGTAGGGTTGGAGACCCAAATACAGGTTACATTTTACATTTTGAGTTAAGGGTGGCAGGAAAAAGTGTAGACCCATTGAGGTACTTAAAAAGGGGATAGATTTCCTTGAAAAGAGAAAGATTGCACGAGAGGATATTCCGACAAGTATGCCGATTATAGTAGATAGAATAACCCATCTTAATATGCTTAATAATATTAAAAGATGCTCAAGTACCCATTTTTTTAATCTTTTAGAATTAGAAAAGGCCATCCTTCCTTTCTATACCAAGATGCAGGTAGGCAGACTCAGTTGCTACCCTCCCTCTCGGAGTTCTCTTTAAAAAGCCCTCCCTTATGAGAAATGGTTCATATATTTCTTCAATAGTGCCTTGCTCTTCTCCCACTGCCACAGAGAGCGTTTTAAGTCCAACTGGTCCCCCATTAAACTTCTCAATAATGGTCTTTAAAATCCTTTTGTCCATCTCATCCAAACCCTTAGAGTCCACTTCAAGATTCCCGAATGCATATTCTGCTATCTCTTTTGTTATTATCCCATTACCTTTTACCTCTGCATAGTCTCTTACCCGTTTTAAGAGCCTGTTCGCGATACGTGGGGTGCCCCGAGACCTTCGTGCTATTTCATAAGCACCATCTTCTTCTATTTTTATGTTTAAAAGTCGTGCCGACCTTTTTATAATAAGTATAAGGTCTGAAACAGAGTAGTAGTCAAGTCTTGACTGTATACCGAATCTCGCTCTAAGTGGAGAGGTAAGAAGTCCTGCTCTTGTTGTAGCACCAATTAGAGTAAATGGTAAAAGGTTAATCTTCACGCTTTCTGCAGCGGGTCCTTTATCTATCAGGATGTCTATCTTAAAATCCTCCATTGCACTGTACAGGTATTCTTCTACAATGCGAGGCAATCTGTGAATCTCATCTATGAATAAAACATCCTTTTCTCCAAGTGAGGTTAATATACCTGCAAGGTCTATAGGCCTTTCTATGACAGGACCACTTGTGATTTTAATATTGACACCGAGTTCGTTGGCTATAATATGGGCTAATGTCGTTTTACCCAGTCCTGGTGGTCCATAGAAGAGTATATGGTCAAGAGGCCATCCTCTTCTTTTTGATGCCTCAATAAAGACCTCAAGATTCTCCTTTACTTTATTTTGTCCAATAAAATCCCGAAGTCTCTTAGGGCGAAGAGCCCTATCTATTTCAACATCCTCTTTGCTTGGTTTTGGATTAGTAAGGTCTTTTATCATTTTTCCTTTACGATTTCACGAATGGCATCTTCAATAGAAGTTATTTTGCCATGTTTTGAGATATACTTTTTTACATAACTTCTTGCCTCTTCTTCTTTAAGCCCTAATGCCAATAGTGCTTTTTCAAGTATGTCCACACCCTGAGCCTTATCCTCCTGTATCTTTTCAGAAATAGAAGGCAATTTTCCCCTAAGTTCAAAAATCAATCTTTCTGCCTTTTTTCGCCCAATACCTTTTATATTAGATAGTGTGTTAATATCTTCTGTTTCTACGCACCTTATAATCTCCTCAGGATTGAGTGCTGAAAGGATTCGGAGTGCCATTTTTTCCCCAATACCCTGTGATTTTGTGATTTTTAAAAAAAGTTCTCTTTCTTCTTCTCGTATAAAACCGTATAAGGTAATCTGTTCATTTTTCATTGAAAGATAAGTAAACAAGGTAGTCTCATCGCCTGGTTTTAATTTTAGTGCCCCGGGTGATACTATTTCATAGCATATATTGCCTGTCCGTAAAATCACTTTGAATGTATCTATTTTCTCTACTGTGCCGCTTATGCTGTAAATCATCGCATGCTCCTTGCTCCTGCAAGGGCACATGCAAGTGCATCAGTTGCATTTTCATCCATTTGAACAGTATCTGGTATATTAAGGAGGTGCTTTACCATGTATGCGACCTGTGTCTTTTTTGCCTGGCCGTTGCCTGTTATAATGCCCTTTATTTTCGTAGGTGAAAGTTCGATGACTTTGATATTTGCTTTTGCAAGTTCCAAAAGCACAACACCTCTTATTGCACCCAATTGAATAGCTGTTTTTACATTTTTGTAGTAAATAGTAGACTCCAAAAAGGCTATATGTGGAGGAAGTTCAGAAACAAACTCAGATAGCATAGAAGATAGGTAAACGAGCCTCTCTTGAATATCTTTACTTTTTAGGTTTATTGTCTGTGCCTTTAAAAAATTTCCGTTTTCAATAACACCAATACCGAGTTTTCGTGTGCCTGGGTCTATTCCCAGAATACGCATTATGAGGCGTATTTTTCAATAATTTCGTCAGGAATATCGTAATTACCATGTACCTTTTGTACATCATCATTCTCTTCCAGGGCATCAATAAGTTTAAGGAGTTTTTCAGCATCTTTTTCAGAAATCTTAACGGTATTTTTGGGTATCATAAGGATATCTGCAAATTTTATGGGCACATTCTTTTCCTCTAAGGCAGATTTTACTTGTATAAAGTCATGTGGAGTTGTAATGATTTCATAGTAATCGTCCTCACCTTTCATATCCTCCGCACCAGCCGAAAGTGCAATTTCAAGTAAGTCATCTTCACTAATGGCATTTTTGTCTACTTGAATAACCCCTTTTTGTTCAAATTGCCATGCAACGCTTCCAGGACTTCCGAGACTGCCACCATATTTTGAAAAGATGTGCCTTATTTCACCGGCTGTCCTATTTTTGTTGTCTGTTACAGTTTCAACCAAAAGGGCTGCCCCTCCAGGTCCATATCCTTCAAATGTGGCTTCTATGTAATTAACCCCTTCAAGTTCTCCAGTGCCTTTTTTGATGGCTTTTTCAATATTATCCTTTGGCATATTCTGCTCTTTCGCTTTTTCAATAGCAAGTCTCAATCTTGGATTTAACTCAGGGTCTCCTCCGCCCAGTCTTGCTGCAATGGTAATTTCCCTTATAAGTTTTGTAAATATTTGCCCTCTTTTGGCGTCATTTTTAGCCTTTTGGTGCTTAATTTGAGACCATTTAGAATGTCCAGACATACAGATCAACCTCCTAATTTTTTTATATTACTTATAGTCTAAACTAAATCATCTGGATATACAAAAAATGTTATTTACAAAACACTTTAACAGCCTTTTCCCTTACTTTGACAGTAACGGGTAGTATGCCTCCTTTTTCAGAATCTATATGATAGTGAACGCTCTTGCCCTCCAAGTGAATTTCCTGTGCCCTGTATGTATTTACATCCTCAAGGTAAAGATGCCTGTTTATTATAACACTGAAGAAGTATCTTGTATCTTTCAGTATGCCGCCGTTCCTGAAGATAACGACATCAAGATACCCGTCGTCTACGGATGCAACAGGCGATATCTTAAAACTTCCACCGTAGGAAGAGGTATTTGCTATTATAACTTCATATCCTGTTCCAAGGTCTCTCCCATCTGCAATGACCTTTATAGGTTGTGGACTATAGGTCCTATAACTTTTAATGCCCTCAATAATATGTGATGGGGCGCCGTATTTTTTCTTAAATTCGTGGGAAAGATTATGTATAACATAACCATCAAGACCTGCACCAAGCATCATGGTAAACGCCCTACCATTAGCCTCTCCAACATCTACTTTTTTTGTGTGTCCTTCTAAAATAAGTTTTATAGCCTTTTTGGGGTTCATAGGTATCCCAAGTTCAAGGGCAAATACATTTGTTATACCAAGTGGGATGATGCCAAGTGGAATATCACTGCCTATGATACCATTTACAACTTCGTTTAATGTTCCATCTCCTCCTGCTGATATTACAATATCAATTCCTTTTTTCAGGTATTCTTTCACTATTTGTGTTGCATGACCCGAGTATTGTGTTTTTTCTATGTGAACCCTTCCTAAGTTTTTAAGTTCCCAAAGGCCTTTTATGCCATCCTTAGTGTTAAGCCTATCAAAATTATAGGATTCTTCGTTTAATACAAGGAGTATATCGTGTTTTGGCATTAAACAGTTCCCTATCTAATGAGCAGAACCTTTTTTAACGCCTTGTTCCCTTGTTTTATAAAATATACACCACCTTTTTTGGGTAGATTGAGTATTACCTGCCCGCTTTTTATGAATTTTTTGTATCTCACCTTTCTTCCTTCAATATTATACACTGCAATGTCAAGGTTATTTATATTACGGCTTGTTGGAAGTACAATCACATTGTTTTTCACAATGAAGCCATCCTTTGCGATTTGTATATTTGTTTGAGTCCCACTGTTTGATTTCATTATATTCCTTAAATCAATTCTTATAAGTTTGCTTCCATCTTTAATGTCATCCTCTGGATTGGTCATTCTCGGAAGGGTCCAGCCTATACGGAATCCATTAAATCCCATTGATAGTACATAAACATTGTTTGGTATGTGAGCAGGCTTTATTACACCCTCTAAAAGTCCATTACTGTATATACATTTAAAGTTTACACTATCTCTTATGATTATACCGTTTTGTGATTTCCAGAAACTCCCTCCGTGGTCTGCTACAAGATAGTAATCGTATGATGCCATTTCATACCTTGCCCATGGAGATGAAGAGGTACCAGATGGGTCTTCTGAAATAAAGATATATTCCCTTTGATTGTTTTCGTTTATGTTACCAGTTAATGCAAAGTAAATTTGCCCACCATCAGGGTCAAAGATGTAATAGAGTTTTCTTCCATCTTGCTCTGTGAGCAAGGTGGCACCCTCATCAAGATGCCCATCCATTACGAAAGTGCGTATGTTTACCGTGTAAGAATAATTTTGCCCTCCATTATTGTCCCAAGATTCATTGTCAAGTGAGTCTATGGCATGGATTGCGTATTCAACATGGGTTCCACCACTGTATGGGGGGATATAACCTCCAAAGAGGTCATAATCTGGTTTACCATCATTATCAAAATCATAATGTGAACCATCGTCTCTGTGCATTGTAATATCTGGATGTGACCAGTTGCCATCTGTTCCATAATGGATTTGTGCGAGTTTTACACCTGAGACATCCTTTATGTAACGCGTCACAAGTACACTGTCTCTTGCATGTACTACATCAGAAGGGCTTTGCCATCCACCATAGATAATAGGGCCGTCTTTGTCCCCAGGACCTTGCTCATCAATCTCTACAGGTCCCCTACCGGCGAAAAAGTAGATGGTGTAATCACCAGACCTGCCACCGAGTTCTATTTTCTCCGCAAAGGATGACATTTTTCCATTGTTGTGATAGGTAAGCCCCTCGCCTGAGCCCCATACAAAGCAAGCCTTTGCATGATTAGTGTTATTTTCATAGCCTGCGTATTGCCAGCCGTTATTCGTCATTCCGTTTATAAAGGATAGGTTATATCCATGAAGGAGCATATTCCATGTGCCAGGAGATACCCCTGCCTTTGTCCAATTATCCCATCTTGAATGGTAATTTATTTTAAAGTACGATTTGCCTTTAATTAATATCACATCTTTTCTCAAATCGTTTTCTGAATTGCCACCTGCATTATATGCTTCATTAAGATGTAAAATTACAGTATCTCCCCTCGTTTCAGGTGTTATGTTATACCATGAATTCTCTGCTTGTGACTCTTGTAATAGTCCAGGGTGCCCCCCATCATCGTAATCTCCCTCACCACCATAGTTCGAAAATAGATTACCCACTATCACATCTTGGTCTTTGTCAAAAACCCATAGTGCTCTTCCACCCCTTCTATCAAAGATAGCAAAAATTTGACTGTTGAAAATGGCATATTCATCTATGCCATCACCATCATAATCTCCAACCTCTATCTCAGGATGTGTAATGTTTCCGATATCTTGTACCCATTTTGCCCCTCTTGCAAATCCTCCTGCATACCTTGTATGGTTCCAAAGATTCTTGCCCCAACCTTCAAGTTGTCCGCCTGGCCCTGTATGCCATGCTGTTTCATAAGTCATTGCCATAAGTGTTACCCAACCCATTTTTGCAAGGTTATTGTCTGGTGCCATCATGAGTTCGCCCTTTGCCCATTTCCAGAGGTCCTCGTAGTCTCCTCTTATGCCGTTTCCATTTCTATCGTATCCATCTCCGCACCCATAGGCTTGAGTATTTTTAAAATCATTGTACCAGTTATCGTAATTTCCACCGGTCCACTCGTGGAGTTCCTGATATGTCGCATAATGGATGGTTATTGTAGGTGGGTCATTATTTGGGTCATTGTCGTATATTTTATCCACACCCCACCATTTTGCAACCTCACAGATATGCACAGGTTGAATCCATGATTGGGACTTCATCCAACCTATATTGTGGTCATAGGATGAAGAAGGCGCACCTGGATGTCCAAAATCCCATCCTGCAACACCTGCCGCTTTTTCCCAATCGTCTGCATAGAGAACAACCTGTTCCTGGTCTGGGGAGTTATGCAAGTTCCATAAAAGTTGATGTAATGGATTATCATTATTTGACACATCCTGCCATACGAGGTTATCTCTTGCTGTTTTAGATATGAATATTATGAAAATCCTATTCCCCTCATTATCAAACATCTGATGTATTTTAAAGGGATTATCGCATCTGGTGCCATCATGATAATAACTGTGATACCATCCAACAACATGGTCATCAAGTACTATAACAGGTGGCATATAGACCCACTGCCCCCATGAGGTATGCCCCCATTTTCCGTATTTATCGTTGAGTATTTTAATGATAGAATAAGGCATACCTGTTTGGTCTTTAAATACACGCTCTGGTATCCATATAACATTTGGATAATCAGGCCATCCAGATTCTTTAATGAGATTCCTATAAACATCCTGAACGTACCATAGGGAAAACTCATTCATCTCTTTATCCACATAAGGCATAATATGCTCCGCATAGGTTCCACCTACTATATATACTATGTTATCGTTTTTCATTCTATCTAAAAGTCCTCGGTCGTTTTTCATCCATGCAAATGATTGTGCGAGCACCCCTGACATATGCAGGTCAACAGGGAAGTTATAGTATTCATGCGTGTCTAAGATCCTATGAAAGGAGTTTCCGTTATACCCGTAGTCTCCAGGTCGCATTGCATAAGAGCCGTTGTCGGCAATGGATTGATTTGCATGATGAAGTATGGCTATCTTTGCTGTGCCTGAAATTAAAAAGAGAGTCAAAATAATACTCTGCATTTTCTCACTCCTTTTATAATATTTTATAGCAACCTAAGGGTTTTGTCAATACTTTGGTATTAAATCAAGAATTAAAAGGCAATTTGATATCTAACTTCAAATCCTTTATCGCATGTTTTATTATTTTTCTATGGGAAGAAAAAGGTATTTTTGGAATATCATTTAATTTGAAAAATCGTGCATCACTTGCATCATCACCTGGTACTATCTTCCCATAAGTTTTTGGTATTATAAATCCCAATACAACTACAGAGCCGTATCGTTTGGAGTTTTGTGTTATTGCACAGCAAAGTTTTGGGTCTTCACCCAAAAGCCCTGTCTCTTCCTTTAGTTCTCGTAATGCGCCTTCTTCTGGTTGTTCATAGAGTTCTAAAAAACCTGCTGGAAGATTCCATTTACCTATATTGGGCAAATTTTTTCTTTTTGCAAGGAGAATACTATTATCTTTGATAACTACTGATGCTACCACTGGCACTGGGTTTAGATATATGGTTTTACCGCATTTTGCACACACAAGACGCCTCTTGTCATTTATATACTGCGTTGTAAGACTCCCACCACAATATGGGCACCTGTCTATTGCTATCTCAAAGGTCATTTAAAAGATACCTCAAAGTAAAATCCCTGAAAGGTGCCTTTCAAAGATGCAAGTTTTCCATCCTTATTATAAAACAATGAGATATCATCGTTCCTGTTTTTCGCATAATCAACATGACCATTTTTTATATAAACCATCAAGGTATCTGATTTTTTGGTCAAAAGCACACTACCATCATCCCCATCTCCTAAAACAGTAAACTCTCTTTGAAAATTCTCTCCAAAAATATATAAACCTAAGAAATCAAGCAATGTATAGTTTGTATTTTCTATGTTTACCCTTATGTGCTTTGGTCCTGTGAACATGTTGTTTGTTGTAATTTCTAAGAATGTGTCTCTCCTTATTATATGGGATGTGCCTGATAAAGAAAACCCTTTTCCCTGTATGCGATATTTCGCTGTGGTTGAATCTGGGAGATAGGCTTTCCCTGTAAATACGGTTGATAGATCTATAGAGGTTTTCTGGGTGTGCCTTATTGTGGCACACCCAGAAAGGAGGGCTATGAAGCACAGAGTGAGTTTACTTAAGGTTCCAGATCTCTTCAATATGCCAGAGAAGTTCCTTTAATTCATATAAAGTAACATCACCCATATGACCTATTCTAAATGTCTGTTCTTTTAGTTTACCATAACCATTGGATATAGCAAAACCCCTTTTTGCAAGTTCCTTGTTCAAGTCGTTAATGTTCAGTCCCTTTGTATTCTTTATGGTACTTACTGTTGGAGATTCATACCCTTTCTCAGGGAACATCTCAAATCCATGTTCAATCGCCCAGTTCCTTGTGTATTCTGCCATTTCACTGTGCCTCTTATAACGGTTTTCCACACCTTCCTCTAATATTCTATCCATCTGAAAATCCATCGCATACAGTAGAGATATGGCAGGTGTTGCAGGTGTTTGATGCTTTTCTTCATATTTCTTAAGCATACCAAGAAAATCAAAATAATACCCTCTGTTTTTGACCTTTTTTGCCTTTTCAATGGCTCTTTCGCTTACCACAGCCACGGTAAGGCCAGGAGGCAATGCAAATGCCTTCTGAACACTTGCAAATACCACATCAATCCCCCATTCTTCTGGCTTTATAGGTGCCCCCATCATTGCACTCACAGCGTCCACCATAAGGAGAACATCTGGATAGTTTTTCATCATTTCCCCAATTTCTTTTAAAGGATTTAGTACGCCTGTGGATGTTTCATTGTATGTAACAAGCACTGCCTCATAATTTCCTTTTTTTAGTTTCTCTTCTATCATCTCAGGCTTTATTGCCTTGCCCCATTCTACTTCAACAAAATCGCCTTCTTTACCGTTGCTTTGTCCTATCTTATACCATCTTTCACTGAATGCACCACATATTGTAGAGAGGAACTTCTTTTCTACAACATTTCGCAGGGACCCTTCCATAACTCCTGTGGCGGATGAGGTGAATATAAAGACATGATGTTTTGTATTAAGTGCCTTTTTTACTTTTTCTGTAACGCTATAAAATAACTTTGAAAAATCCTCCATTCTGTGGCCTATCATCCATCTGGCCTGTGCATCAAGCACCTCTCTCCTTACCTCTGTTGGGCCTGGTATAAAGAGTTTTTTGTGCATAAAATCCTCCCTCTATTTTATGTTTATAATTTTAGAGATTTTTGGATGGTTAAGCAAAATAAATGCATAGATTTAAACTTTTTCATAACCTGGTACGGTTTTTGTTCTCCTTATCCTTTCTTACACATGCAAATGCATTATGATTATGGATGGATTCGTAACTTGTAACCTGCACAAAGTACCATGTTATATTATCATTATGGTCTAATTTATGTGCCACCTCCCTTGCCACATCTTCAACGAATCTTGGATTGTCATATGCATGTTCTGTTATAAACTTCTCATCGGGTCTTTTTAAAAGTGCA
This sequence comes from uncultured bacterium, assembly GCA_913055745.1. Taxonomy (GTDB): domain Bacteria; phylum Hydrothermota; class Hydrothermia; order UBA1063; family CAJXJZ01; genus CAJXJZ01. Next base: position 15,969 of record CAJXJZ010000011.1, read on the forward strand.
TATAGTGGTGATGATGCACTCTCTTCACCGTATTTTATTAGGTCTTCTAACCATACCATTTTTTTCATTCTCACACTTATTAAGATTTTTGCCCTCTGATTATGCGCTCCTCTTTCGCTTATTTCCTTACTACATGGGCACAGGGTATTGACAGGAACAATAACTTCGGTTATAAAATCAAATTTATTCCCTAACTCAGCCACGAATCTTGCCTCATAGTTCATAAAACTCTCTTCATGTGTAATGGGCGCCTTCTTTTTGATGAAATAGGTAAAGTTTATATCTACATGAGCCCTCTCTGCCTGTAATTTTAGCCTGATGTCGGAAAGTAGTTCTTTTATGTTGCGAGGAGTAATATTATCAAGATGGGCATTTAAAACCTCTATGAATCTGGACATGTGTGTGCCTCTATAGTTATGTGGTAGGTTGCAATATAGATTTATCTTTGCGATGGTTTGCTGCATACCGTTTGCTCTGTCAAGTACCTTAATGGGATAAATGATATCCCTCACCCCAACGCGGTCTAAGGGTATAGCATGATTCGCAGGCTCAGACTGAACATCTCTCATTTATTGTTCTCCTTTATATAGATGCAACTATCTTGGGTTTCACATACCCTAACTTCTGTTAATTGGATATCCTTATTAAAATCGTAAGCCTTTGACCAGATAAATTCTGCTATATTTTCTGTTGTAGGGTTTGAAAAGATCTTATTTAAATCCCTTCCATCAAGAACACTTAAAATATCCCTTTTTATAAACTCATTGAGGTCTTTAAAATCCACTATTATACCGTCCTGGTTCTTTTTGCCTTTATATGTTATTGATACATAAAAGGTGTGTCTATGTGGAACCTCTGTGGTACCATTTATTTTAACAGCATGAGAGGCATCAAATTTAAATGATTTTCTTATATAATATTCCTTATACATCCATTACAACCTCGGTTTCATAAAAATTTTTATTTTTCTGTATGTGCAAATTGTGATATGTTATGGCTTTTACCTCTTTTTTTACTTCTTTTGTTGGATCAAATGGTTCGTAAGAATAATGACAATGTAAACTATTGGCTGAAATATGTAGATTGATTTGACATATCTTTCTTTTTTTTACAAAGGTTATATATAAAATTTCATCAAGAAAATCATGAAAAAGCATATCCAAATCTAAGGATTCAAGAAGGAAATCATCATATTCTGAACTTTGGCAGATAGGCTTTTCCAAAAACACTATATTATAGAGGGCATAAACTCCTTCTTTGAACAGAGACTCAATGGTATTCCCATATACCTTAATCCTTAGGTCTGCAGTATGGGATAATTCTTCGTAAGGCATATTAAAATTTTATGGCGATTTGCATGTAAAATAAAATATATACAAGAAGTTCTTGACTTTTTATCCTTATGGGTATATATTTTTAGAACTTGCGAACTTTTAAGAGAAAGGAGGTGTGTATGAAAAAGTTAAGCCTTTTAGTAGGCACAGGAATACTCGTAGCCCTCTTTGCGGGGTGTGGCCCCAAGAAGGCCACAAAGGAAACCATGTCCCAGATAGAAGAGTGTCGCAAAGCCGAAGAGTCTGCAAACCAGAAAATCGCAGAACTCAATGCCCAAATTAAAGAACTTCAGTCTGAAAATCTCGACAGTAAAATCCAGTCGCTCCAACATGAAAGGGATTCCCTTAAGAATTATCTTGAACTGCTTGAGAAAGGTTACTAAGGAGGTGTAACATGAAACGCATTATAGTATTACTTTTAGTTATTTTCGCATTTGCAGGAAATGCTTTTGCACAGGAGAATAAAAAACTTACTGAGGAAGAGGCGCTCAAGATGCTTGAGGATTGTAAGGCAAAGGTGACAGACCTTAATGCTAAGATAGACCAACTTTCAAAGAAACTCAATTCATTAAAGAGTGAGAAAGAAAATAAAGAGGCGCAAATAGAGCAATTAAAAAATGAAATTGCTGAGATCAAAAGTGAAATAGCCAAGTATCCAAGTGAGTATACGGTTGTAAAAGGTGACTACCTTGCGAAGATAGCTGCAAAGAGGTATATATATAACAATGCAAAGGCCTGGCCAAGAATTTATAGAGCGAATAGAGACCTTATAAAAGATCCTAATCTTATCTATCCAGGTTGGGTGCTTAAGATCCCTCATGGTCTTGTGAAAGACTTTGAGGTTATTTCTGGTGATTATCTCTGGAAGATAGCAGGATTCTCGTGGATATACAATAATCCAAGGATGTGGACAAAGATCTATGAAGCAAACAAGGATCAAATAAAGGACCCTGACCTTATTTATCCAGGGCAAACACTCGTAATACCAAGAGATTAATAAGTATTGGATACCCCAATACCCCCGTATGTTTATACATCATGCGGGGGTTATTTTAATATATGGTAGAAAAGTCAGTTAAGATAGAGATTCCATTAGATGATATAGATACGAGAAAATTTCTGGGGGTTAACGATAGTACCCTCAAATTTTTGAGAAATCATACAGGTGCTAATATTTGGGTAGAGGATGAGACGCTTTTAGCACAAGGCAGTGAAGTCCAGATTAAACTTCTAAAAAAACTTGTTAGAGTTTTGAAAGGCATTCTTGCTGCGAGAGGTTTTATATCAGAGGAAGATATAAGGGAGGTCGCTACAATAAGAAATTCAGATAGTGTGAAAGGTACAAAAAATGAAGTATTTATAGATGTGCCTAAGAGGAGAATATATGCCAGGACGTCTCATCAGGAAGAGTACATAAGGGCAGTTAGAGACTATGATATAGTGATTGGTATTGGTCCTGCAGGTACTGGTAAGACTTATCTTGCTGTGGCGCTTGCCATTGAGTTCTTGCTTCATGGCAAGGTTGAAAAAATTATACTAACGCGTCCTGCTGTTGAGGCAGGAGAATCTCTTGGTTTTCTCCCCGGTGATTTAGAGGAGAAAATTAATCCTTATCTAACTCCTCTTTACGATGCCCTTCATAGTATGATGGGCTATGACAAGGTTAAAGCACTCGTGGAAAGGCGAATGCTGGAGATTGCTCCTTTGGCTTATATGAGGGGGAGGACTTTCCATGATGCTTTTGTTATATTGGATGAAGCGCAAAATACTAAACCTGTTCAAATGAAGATGTTCCTTACAAGGCTTGGTCTTAGATCTAAACTTGTACTCACAGGTGATATAACCCAGATAGACTTACCTGATGAGGGTCATTCTGGCCTTGTAGAAATTCAGAAGGTTTTAAAAGAGGTTAGGGGCATTAAATTTGTTTATTTTGGAAAGGAAGATGTAATAAGACATAGATTGGTTAAGGAGATTGTGGAGGCGTATGAAAGGTATCAATCTGAAAAGAACAAAAAAATGGAATAAGCCATTTATAATATTAATGCATTTTTTACTCTTGGTTTTCTTAACAGAATATTTCTATCCATACCGTAATGAATACAGGATAAAGTCTCTAAAAGTAGGTGATATATCAAATACTAACATTGTTGCGCCCTTTTCATTTTCGGTTAAGAAGAGTGAAGCTGAAATTGAGAGGGAGAGAAGGGTTGCAATGGCTGAGGTATTTCCTTATTACTCTTATGTACCCTTTATACTTGATTCTCTTCTTTTATATGTGGATTCGGCGCAGAATGTGACATCTGATATAAAAGCGGCAGCAAAAAACTTTCTCAAGAAGTATTATAGGTATAAGATAATTCCTTCTAAGCGTGGGATAACTACGGATAGTGTTGTTTTGATTTATAACCAGAAAGAACATCTTTATGGTATTAATAGACTCTGGGACCTTGAAGAATTACATGACAAATTGAACGAGGTATCTTATTACTATTTTCCCACTGATGAAAAGAAGAGAACATCTTTTTTAAGGTTTTTAGGTTCACTTCTTAAAGAAAATTGTATCCCTCTCACAGAACTTACGGAGAAAAAGAAAAAAGATGCAGCATCCAATGTATCTGAAACAAAATACTATGTAGAAAAGGGAGATGTTATTGTACAAAAAGGGGATACAATTACTCCTAAGAAGTATAGTATTATACAGGCCATGTATGAGACAGGTCGTTTCAACTTTTATGGTAAGTTATGGAAAAGGCCTAAAATCCGCATTCTAATATTTGTAATACTTGTTCTTAACTTGCTTTTTACCCTACTGTTATTTATTCCAAATACGTTGTTTGATCCTTCTAAGTACATTCCATTTTATGTTGTTTACTTATTGGTACTTTTAAGTCATTCAATTTTTATTAAAAATAGTATAGACCCTTATTTCACACTCATCCCTTTTGCAGGAATTTTCCTCACAATAATTGTTAATAGGGAATATGCCACTTTTGTTTTATTTTTGCTTTCTATGGTAATGGCAGTGTATGCGGGGAGTAGCTTTAGTGTTTTTATATACAACATGCTCGTAGGATTCATTGCTGCACTTTCCGCACGCACCATAAAATCAAGGTTTGCTATATACTATGCTATTATTGCAGTTTTTGTCTCAGAGATCCTTTTAATTCCTCTTATGAGATATAGTTTTGATCCGCATCCCAATATTGCTTTAAATACACTCTTTTCTGTTCCGTTTTTTAGCACACTCGTTTCAGTTATCCTTTTTGTGATAGTTTTGCCTATTTATGAGCGTGTTTTTAGGATTGCCACAGATTTTTGGTTAATGGAACTCTCCAATCTTAATAACCCTCTTTTGAAAGAACTTGCAGAGAAGGCTTCTGGAACATTTACGCATTCTGTTTCTGTGGGTAATCTTGCATCTATTGCGGCAGAAAACATTGGTGCTAATGCTTTGCTCGCAAGGGTTGCATCGTATTATCATGATATTGGAAAGATGAAACATCCATCCTTTTTTATAGAGAATCAAACGCAAGATCAAAATAATCCACATGACAAACTATCGCCCGAAATGAGTGCACAGGTGATTATTGGTCATGTTAAGGATGGTGTAGAACTTGCAGAGAAGGCAAGATTGCCTAAGGAAATAGTAAGAATTATTAAGACCCATCATGGTACATCTTTGCTTCTTCCATTTTACACCAAAGCAAAGGAGCAAGGGAAAGAGATTGATGAAAAGAGTTTTAGATATCCGGGCCCTTTGCCTTATTCAAAAGAAGAGTCTATTGTTATGCTTGCTGATAGCGTAGAAGCCGCTGTAAGGAGCCTTAAGAATAAGGACGATAAAAGTGTAAAAAATATGATTAAAAAAATCATAGATTCCAAAATAGAAAATGGTGAGCTTGCAGAATCACAATTAACTCTTGGCGATATTGCTAAAATAGAGAATGCTTTTTCTAAAATAGCTGGTTCTATTAACCATAAGAGGCCAGAATATCCCAACAATGAGGATAATTACTAATAGAGCAACTTTCAAGAAAAAGTTTATTAGGGCACTTAGGAAGTTTTTAAGGGAAAACTTTTCTGATATTTATAATAAACTGGAAATAGTTTTTGTTAGTGATTCTACAATGCGAAAATATAACAGGAGATTTTCTGGCAAAAATAAGAGTACAGATGTACTTTCCTTTGATATAGACAAGACGTATGTAATTATTGTATCAGTTGATACCGCAAGAAAGAACGCTATATTATATGGAGAAAAATTTGAAGATGAGGTATTAAGGTATGTAGTGCATGGCATTTTGCATCTTTTGGGCTTTGATCATAAAGTAGAGGCTTTTAAAGAAAAGATGCGGAATAAAGAAGAAGAAATGATGGAAAAATGGAAAGTGTATTATTATTACTGATTCTACTTTTACTGTCTTTTGTTTTTTCAGGCTATGAGACATCCTTTTTTTCGATATCTTCAGTGCAAAGAGAGAGGATATCTGTAAAATACCCTCATCTTAATCTCCAGGCTCTTCAGGATGATAAAGGGACGCTTTTAAATGTGCTTCTTTTGATGAATCTTCTTGTTAATACGCTAAGTTCTTTTATCTTTGCGCATATAGTGGAGGTTTTGTACAAGGTAAATGGGTTACCTCAGGGCCTAATTCTTTTCTATCAGATTGGCGCATTTTTTGTAATACTGCTTATTTTTGGAGAAATAACACCAAAGGTTATTGCTATCAATAATCCCTCTTTTTTTATTATACATTTCAGTGCGTTTATATACGCGACATATAGGCTTACAGGGTGGTTTACAAGACCTTTATCCCTTTTATTTAACAAGATATTTTCCAGTCTATGGCACTCAGATACTTCAAAAGAGGCACTATTCAATGAAATTAAGGTGCTTTTTCCAGATGTTTGTGGAGTTTTTACAGGGATAAGCCTTATAAGAGGAAGTATTAGGCGCTTAGTTAAAGATAAAAGGCATGTTGTGCACTTCGCACTTGGAATGACACAGGATGAGATGGATAACATTGTAAGGAACCATCCGCATTCAATGTATCCTGTTATAAAAGAAGATGAGGTGGTGAAACTTGCTGATATGCGAAAAAGCAATAAAACTCAGATTTTTTTCGAGGACCCTATGATTGTGCCGGATACTATAACTCTTTTGGATTATTTAAAGGAGGTGAGAAGAGAATTGAATGGGTTTAGGATTGTAGTTTCTGAAAGTGGAGAATACATCGGCATTGCTACCTTAGATGACATTATAAATGTTTTATCTCCAAAAACCAATATAAAGAAGGTAAAAGACAGAGTGTTTATTACAGAAGGTAGGGCATACATAGAAGATGTAGAGAGAAGACTTGGTATAGTATTCAACACAGAAAGTGAGACGTTGATGGGATATTTAATGGAAAAGACTGGAAGGATTTTGGAGGAGGGAGAAAAGGTTGTTATTGATGGTGTGAAATTTGAGGTACTTTTGAAAGAAAAAGGATATATCAAACTACTCAGGATGGAACTTTTATGATATATATTATACTCTTTGTAGTTTCCACTATAATAGTATCTTTTTATACTTTTTTTGAAATGTCTTATCTTTTAATTCCGAAGAAGAGCTTAAATAAAGAGGGAAAAATCTATGTTTTTTTAAAAAAGCCTGATAGTGTAATTATAACGGTTCTCTTAGGAACGAATCTCTTTGCTATATCCGCCTCAATGTTCTTCCGCAAATTTATAGGTGGAGAGGTTGTTGGAGGTGGGCTATTGGTTACAATCATTCTCTTTATCTTTTCAGAAATGTTACCTAAGAATCTTGCAACTTACTTATATGATAAACTTTTTTATCTACTTTCTCCCTTTATTTGGGGAACATATGTGCTTTTTTTACCAATTATTCTGATAATTCGTAAGATTACAAAGCACTTCTACGATAAAAATAGTGATATTTCTATAAGTAGGGATATAGAGGCTATATCGTACATTTCAGAAATGAAAAAGGGGCTTTCTGAACATTCCGTGGGTTCTTACATGACAGTAATAGTGGATACTATAAGGTTTATGTCTTCGCGTGTGATGGATTATTCTATCCATCTAAGAGAAGTAAATTTTGTTAACATAGATAATCCTGATCTTACAAAGACAAAGTTGAATGGCTTTTCTATCGTTTACAGATCCAACATAGATAATATTATTGGCATTCTCAAATCAAAGTATGTGTATCTAATTGAAAAGGGTCTTATAACCATAAATGAGGCTATAGATGAACCTGTTTTCGTTCATGAAAAACAGAGTATCAAGAATGTGCTTTCTGTATTAAGAGATAGAGGACAAAGCGAGGCAGTTGTAGTTGATGAACATGGTAATATAAAGGGAGTATTTGCTGTATATATATTTAAAGAACTTATATCCGGTGTATCAGATAGACATTTTATTACAGTTTTTGGGGAGGATAAACTGGAAAAACTTGCAAAACTTTGTAAAGAGGTTAATACTTATAATATGTCAATGACCTTTCATGAATTTCTGAAAAGTAAAATGGGCTCAGAACTAAAACCAGGAATAAGCATCACATTAGGTAATTGTAGGTTTACCGTGCTTTCTATGAAAGAGGGAATAATAGGTAGAATATTAGTGGATAAGATAGGAGAAGAAAATGGAACTGAACTTTAAAACAAAAACCGTTATTGTTGCAGGCGACCTTATACTTGACAAATATGTAGAGGGAGTGGTGAGGCGCATTTCTCCTGAGGCACCAGTACCAGTGGTTGAACTTAAAAGGGAGGAATATAAACCAGGAGGTGCAGCAAATGTTGCTGTACTTCTGAGACATCTTGGAGCCAGGGTGCATCTTTTGGGTGTCATAGGAGATGATGAGAATGGCAATTTGCTTTTGTCGTTAATTCAGAATGAAGGTGTTGATACATCCTTAGTTGTTCGTGAAGAGAAAAGACCCACCACTGTGAAAACAAGAGTAATCTCAAGGTCACAACATATAGTAAGACTTGACAAGGAAGTTACAAGACCTGTATCAACAAGAACCGAGCAACATGTTATTAAACTCCTAAATAGGTACATAAGTGATGCTGATGCCATATTGATTGAGGATTACGATAAAGGTTTTTTGACACCTAATCTGATAGAATTCCTTAAAAAGAGTAATTTACCATTGTATGTGGACCCAAAGATTAAAAATATGGCATACTATACAGGGGTGAGATTACTTAAACCCAATTTAAGAGAATTTATGGATAGTTCTGGTTATAGAAATAGCATAGATGATGTTGAGTTTTATGAAAATGCGTATGATTTCAGGAAAATACAGAGGGCAGATATACTACTTATAACCTTGGGAGAGCGTGGTATGCTCATGTTAGAGGATGGGAAAATATTAAAAATTCCCACTATTAAAAGGGATGTCTATGATGTAACTGGCGCAGGTGATATGGTTATTGCAGCCTTTACTATGGCGGATCTTTCAGGATATTCTTCCTTAGATGCCGCTTTAATATCTTCAGTTGCAGCGGGTATTGAGGTAACAAAGATGGGAGCAACTCCCGTGTCTTGTGATGAGATTAGAGAGGCCTTGGATGAGGAATATAGTAGCATAAAGGATAAAGTAGAATGTATTTCTTGCTAATCTTAATGAGTTTATACCCAGTTCGTACAAAGAGTATAAGCCCCGAAAAGGCCATGATGTATTCTGCCCTTTTCCCGGGTGGTGGGCAATTCTATACGAAAAGATACGCAAAAGGCATCCTATTCTTAGGCCTTGAGACTTCTCTCGCTTTCCTGTCTTGTAAAAATTACGAAAAATCTTTAGAATATGAGGATTTTAGTCCAGAGAGGGATTTTTACAAACATGAAAGTGTTTCCTATGCCCTTTATTTCTTAGGCGCTTATCTTTTTTCCATCGCAGATGCATATGTATCTGCGCATTTTTTCAATGTAGAGCATTATTTTACAAGCAATATAGAAAATGAAAAAAATAGGTAGACTTTACGTCGTAAGTCCTGAGCCTGTAGGCGAGATTGTGGAAAAAATAGTAATGGCTGCGAGGTGTGGTGCTGATATTATCCAGATACGGAGCAAGAAAATGCCAAAAAAGGATTTGTCTCTTCTTGTCTCATATATAAAGACTAAGATCCCTATGGATAAACCGCTTATAGTTAACGATTATCCTGATGTTGCAATTTCTTCCGGTGCCGATGGTATACATGGAGGAAGGGATGATTTTGACCTGAAAGAAATAAAGGTTTTTAAAGAAAAATACAATTTATTAGTTGGTATAAGTGCTTATGATTCCTTAAAAAGAGGCTATGTTGCAGAAGAATATGGAGCAGATTATGTGGCGTTTAGTTCACCTTTCCCGTCTCCATCAAAGGAGAAGATACAGACGCCTAAAGAAATAATAGAAGATGCTGCACGCACCATTAAAATACCCGTATTTGTAATTGGTGGAATAAACGATAAAAATATAGCACAGATGCTTGAATTGGGCGTTCATGGGGTTGCTGTACTTTCGTATGTGTTCTTAAAAGATACATGCCAGAGGGTAAAGAAACTTAAAGGCATAATAGAAAGGTATGCTTCTTAAAGATTTTTTTATTTTCATTAAAAAGGTTATATCGCTTTTTCTCTTTCTATTTAATCCAAGAAAACAGGCAGTTGAGACTAATTTAGAAAAGATAGGAATCACAAAGCATAAGAGGAGATTAGCCTTTCAAACGTACTACAACCTTTTTAATGCATATTTTACGCTGTTTTTACATACAGTGCTTAAAAAAAGTCCAAAACTTATAATTCATAATGAAGAGTATATAAAAGAGGGGAAGATATTTGTTAGTATCCATTATGGGCCATGGGATATGGCACTAAGATTGGTCAGAAAGAAATACCCCTTTGTCTCTGTTGTTGGGAAAAGGGACTTCCTCAGTATATTAAGAGAAAAACACGGCCTAAAGATTATATATTCCACAGATGGTTTTGGTAAAATAGTAGATGTAGCAAAACATGAAAGGGTAGCCATCATGCTTGATAGAACATTCAACGAGAAAGGTTTGTTTATTCCAGTTGGCAGATCCTGTCTAAAGATTTCAAGGGCTGCTACCATTCTTGCAAGGCGTCTTAGGGAGGATATGTTTTTTATAACAGCAAAGGACAAGGAGAGTACTATTGAAATTTTTATAGATAAAATCCCTTATGGAAGTTTTCAGAGTATGGTAGAAAAGATAAAAGAGCATATAAGTGTTATGTTGCTTAACCATCCAGAGTATTGGTTTAATTTTTTCGCAAAATGGAAACAAAAGGGTAGAATGTGCCGATAAATCTAATATTTTTCAAGGTGGTTTGACCGACCTTTTAAAGGCATTTATAATTTTCACAAGACATAAGATAAAAGGAGGCTAATATGGGACTTTTAAGAGATGAAGACAAGAAACAGATAAGGGAGATGTTCAATGCAAGGATGAAAGAACCTGTAAATATTGAATTTTTTACAGGATCTTCAGGATGTGAATACTGTACTGACACGCTTATGATATTGAAAGAAGTAGCAGAGTTGGATGATAGGATAACCCTTAATGTTTATGAGAAGGAAAATTCTGAGCATCAACTTGCTTTTTCTAAATTTGCGATAGATAAGGTGCCTGCTCTTACTATTACAAAGAATGGGGAAGATTTTAGATTCAGGTATTTTGGCATACCTTCAGGATATGAGTTCAGTACATTACTTGAAGACATAATGATGGTATCTTCTGACATTACCGAACTATCACAGGACACCATATCAAAGATCTCCAATTTAAAAGACGATATCTTTATATATATATTCATTACTCCAACCTGTCCTTATTGCCCAAGAGCAGCCATACTCTCACACAAACTTGCATTTACCTCGCCACGAATAAAGGCTCATGTAATTGAATCGATTGAATTTCCAACCCTTGCAGACAAGTACGGTGTTTCTGCTGTTCCCAAGATTGTTGCCAATGATAAGGTGCAGTTTGAGGGTGCACTTCCAGAAGAGGATTTTGTAGGTAGAATTTTGGAGGCTATCTGAGGATATGAAAGAAATCTTAAAACAGGGCCTTTATTCATTTTCTGGAGAGTTTGCAGACCTTCGTTATGAAATAAAAAGGTCTTCGCGGGTTGTATTTAGGGGAAAGGAACTTGAGACAGCAGGTAAAACTATTGAACAGGGTGGTGGAGTTAGGGTATTTGATGCTGGAAGATTAGGGTTTGCTACATTTTCACGCCCAGAAGATGTAAAAAACGCATTGAAAGAAGCAGAAAGGCTTGCGCACATATCAAAGCCAGAACAAAAGATACATCTTGCCAAAGTGGAGCCTGTAGTTAAAGATTTTATACCAGAGCTTCAAAAAGATCCAAGGAAGATTAGCCTTGAAGAAAAGGTAGATCTCACAAAAAAATACAATGATATCGCACTTCAAGGTGGTGAAAAAATTGCCTCCACCGTTGCGGTTTATATGGATAATGAGATTGAACGTTATTACATTTCAACAGATGGCACGCTGGTAAAAGAGGTTAGAGTTTATTCAGGAGTTAGTGTAAATGTAATAGCTCGTGATGGAACCAATGTTCAGTCAGCCCATATATCCTTTGGTGACCAGAGGGGATTTGGTACGGTTTTAAACAGAGAGAAGGAAATAGAAGATGCGGTGCGGGATGCTATTAACCTTTTAAACGCAGAGAGGGTAAAAAAGGGTACCTACACGGTTATTCTTGACCCTGAAATTGCAGGTGTGTTTATACATGAGGCCTTTGGGCATCTCTCTGAAGCAGACTTTGTGTATAAAAACGAAAAGTTAAAAGAGATAATGGTTATTGGGAAGAGGTTCGGGCCTGAGTTTCTCAATGTTGTTGATGATGGTTCTCTTATTGGCGAGAGGGGATACATACCAATAGATGATGATGGTGTATTATCAAAGAGAACATATTTAATTAAGGATGGGAAACTCAATGCAAGATTGCATTCTCGTATAACCGCAGAGTTGATGGGTGAGGAGCCTACAGGTAATTCAAGGGCCGTAAGCTTTATGTATCCACCGATTGTGAGAATGACAAACACCTTTATTGAGCCACATGAAGGCACGTTTGAGGAGTTGTTGGATGGTGTGGAACATGGGCTTTATGTGGTTGGTGCTCTGGGCGGTCAAACAGAACTTGAGATGTTTACATTCTCTTCTAAAAAGGCATATATTATAGAAGATGGCAAGATAGGTAAAATGGTTAGGGATGCTGTATTAAGTGGAAATGTTTTTAAAACCCTTATGCATATTGACAAAATAGGGAGTGACCTTAGACTTTTTGGTGGTCTGGGTGGTTGTGGTAAAGCAGGTCAGTATCCATTACCAGTATCCACTGGAGCACCACATATTAGAATAAAAGATGTGGTAATAGGGGGAGAGTGATGAGAAGGAAAATCCTTGACATTCTTGCAAAGAAGAAGGTAAAGAAATACGATGTTATAATTGAAAGAAAGAGTACTTATCCTATTTCTTTTGAACAGAATGAACTTAATATGCTGGAGAATAAAAATCTTATAGGTATTGGACTCAGGTTATTTGAAAATGGTCGTGTTGGATACTCCTACACGAATGATATTACTACATTTGAGGAAGTGGTTGATTTTGCGAGGGAATCTGCCACATATGGAAAAGAACTTGACCTTGACCTTCCTAAGAATACAGAATACCCTTCACTTTCTATTTATAATGATATATTTTGGGATGAAAGGGGTTGGGTTACCAAAGGTAAGGAAATCATAAAAAAGATTGAGGATATTGCAAATGATGTTAAGATTGATATAAATTTTTCAAAATCTATATTGGATGTTGAGATTTTAAACTCAGAGGGCTTTCACGGAAGATATAAGAAAACACTTTATAGATTTAGCATATCAGGTTTTGCTATTTTAGATTCTGGATTTACATTTGTTTCTGAGATTGAAAGTTCCACAAAACCCATATCTGGCATAGATAAGGCAACAGAGAGTATCCTTAAGCAATTGGAAAAGGCACGGAGTGTTTCAAAGATTAAAACAGGGGAGATGCCTGTAATTTTTGCACCCATTTCACTTTGGTCCCTTTTGCATTCTATATCTATGGGTATAAGTGCTGACAATGTAAAAAAAGGGATATCACCGTTAAAGGACAAAATAAACGAAAAGATATTTTCCGAAAAGATCACGATAACCGATAATCCTTATGATTATGAACTTATAGGTGCTAAGCCATTTGATGGTGAGGGTATAGCGACAAAGATCACACCTGTTGTGGAAAATGGAGTATTAAAGACATATTTACATACATTGGAGACGGCAAAGCATTTTGGCACAAAGCCTACTGGCCATGCAGAAAGAGGCTATAGCAGTATACCGCTGCCTGGCTTTAATAATATGGTAATATCACCTGGTAAGAGGACTTTGGAAGAAATAATTGAGGATATGGACTATGGACTTATTGTTTATGAAGTGATTGGTGGAGGACAATCCAATCTACTGAGAGGGGACTATTCTGTCAATGTAGGATTAGGATTTTTGATTGAAAATGGAGAGATTAAAGGTAGAGTCAAAGATACCATGATAGCGGGGAATGTGTACGAGGATTTTAATAGAGTAATTGAATTATCCAAGGAATCAAAGAAGTTTATGAATTTTGACATACCCTATTTAGTTATTGATGGCGTAAGCGTAACGAGTAAATGAGCATCCTTGCTATCCTGATAGCAACCTCCCTGGAGATGGGATTTGCCTTTCCTGGGGGAGGGCTTGAAAAGGAAGTGAACATAGGAAAATACCTGTTCATTGAGCAGAGATTGGTTCGGGTTGAGAGTTTTGATATTTCTTCCTATGTAAGACTCTCACGTTTTCCATCCATAACCACTGCACTTTCTGTATATGATATGAATGCTGGTGTGAATATACATCTTCCTATGGGATTTTTAAAGGCAAGAGGCGCTCTTGGATTGGGCTTAGGTAGATTGAGTTCATCTGGGGATATTTTCAGGTTAGAGTTGTGTCCTTTGATAAGAAAACCCATTTATGGCAAGAATCACCTCTCCCTCTCTCTTTCTTTTCCTGTATTTTTTCTTAAGAATACTGTTATGTACAGTGTGAATCCTGGTATTTCTGTATCTTTATGAGTTTTAGTAAGATATTACTTTCACAAAGTGCGTTTTTACATAATGCCAAGGTAATTTCTAATATAAAAGGTAAAAAGAAGATTATATTTCCTGTAAAATCCAATGCTTATGGTCATGGCCTTCACCAGGTCGTGAAAATGTCTCATAATATTGTGGATATGTATATGACAGCGACATTGGAGGAGGCTATTGAGATAAAGAGGATTGCACCTTTTAAAGATGTATTTATAGACCTTCCTCTTCTTGAGGGTGAAGAGTTAAAAGAGGCAATAGAAAGGGGATTTATTTTCAACATTGTCACAGCTTGCCAACTTAAACTACTTAGCGGTTTACCCTATAACCTAAGAAGAAAGGCAAGACTGCAGGTGGAGTTTGACACGGGTATGAATCGCACGGGTTTTAAGCATAACGATATAAACCTCCTTAATGATTTTTTTCTTGATCACCCTGAAATTAAGGTTGAAGGTGTTTTCACACACTATGCAACAGGTATTGAGGATAAAGAGGCATTGAATAAGCAGTATGATATTTTTAAAGATATACTGAGCAAAATAAGATTTTACTATGCTTCTGTTCATTCAGAGAACAGTGCTGCTCTACTTACTTTCAATTTTGAGGACATGCATTATGTTCGTCCTGGAATTACCCTATATGGTATGAAACCCTCTCCTTCGTACAATATTGACCTTTTACCTGTTCTCTCTTGGAAGAGTGTAGTAATAGATGTAAAAGATGTTAAAAAGGGAGAAGGTGTAAGTTATGGACCTACATTCATAGCACAAAGGGATATGAAGATTGCTACTGTGCCAGTAGGTTATGGCGATGGGTATCCAAGGAACCTTTCCAATAAGGGATATGTGATTATACGGGATAAAAGGGTTAAAATTATAGGAACAATTTGTATGAACCATTTTATGGTGGATGTAAGTGGAATAGACAATGTTAAAGTGGGGGATGAGGTGGTTGTTATAGGGAATGCTAAGGATGAGAGTATAAGTGCAGAGGAGATTGCTGCCCTCTCTGGGACCATTAATTATGAAATAACCACAAGGATATCTCCATTTTTGCCAAGAATAGTTGAAAAATAGGAGGTTTATTATGGATTTTAACAAAAAAATGGTAGAAATACTGAATTCTGCAATAAAGGTAGAAAAGGATGGACTTATTACATACATAAATGCAGCAAGAAAATCTAAGGATATTGGTGTGAAGAACATGTTTATTTCTCTTGCGAGAGATGAATATAATCACATGGAAATTCTTGAAAAAGAGAGAGATAGGTTTATGGCTGGAAAGTCTTACGAGCCTGTACATGTGCCACATTCTGAGATAGAAAAACTTATACCACATGTTAAAGAGGCTGAGAAGAAACGTGGTGCAAAGGGAGAATTGTCTGAGATAGAGGCCTTAAATGTCGCACTTGAACAGGAGAAACTCTCAAGAGACTATTATCAAAAGAAAGCAGAGGAACTCCCAGATGACTGTAAAGCAAAGCAACTTTTATTGGAACTTGCTAAAATGGAACAGATGCACTATGACCTGATCCTTGCACAATTGGACTATATAAAGGGTACAGGTTTCTGGTTTGACATGCCGGAGTTTACTTTAGAACTTTAGTGATGCCATTCTTAGGTGCCCACCTGAGTATTAAAGGTGGACTACATAATGTGGAAAAACAGTGTGATTATTTAGGGTGTGATACATTCCAAATATTCGCAAAAAATCAACTAAGATGGGAGTCAAGGCCATTAAATCCTAAGGAAATTTCAACATTCAAAGAGTTTGTACAAACTAAGAACATAGAAAAATTTGTTGTTCATGCATCCTATCTTCTAAACCTTGCCTCAATTAACAGCGATATAAGAGAGAAATCTATAAAATCCCTTAAAGAAGAACTAAAAAGGGCAGATGATATAGGTGCTTCTTATCTCGTGTTGCATCCAGGTTCACCTAAGAGAAAGAATAGTACGAAAGATGGAATAAAGAATGTTATAGATGCACTTTGCAAGGCTCAGAATGCAGTGCATTTGGAAAATGTGAAAATCGCCGTTGAAAATACCGCAGGAGGAGGTAATCTTGTTGGCAGAAATCTACATGAACTTTTATCAATAGTGGAAGGCGTAGAAAAATGCGGGTTTGAAATAGGTGTGTGTATTGATACTGCGCACGCATTTGAGAGTGGATACACCCTTGATGCGCGGTTTATAGATGAGATGCATACCCTTTTTAAAAGCAGAATATTTGTTTTTCATATCAATGATTCTTTAACAGAGAAGGGTTCAAAGAGGGATAGGCATGCAAACATAGGAGATGGGTTAATACCCACTGAGTTTTTTAAACTTCTTTTAAATGATAAGAGATTTCAAAAAGTTCCATTCATACTTGAGACCCCGGGAGGGCTTGAAAAGTTCAAAAAAGACCTTAAAACCCTAAGGAGCATGATATTATGAATAAATTTGATGCTGTTATAATAGGTGCAGGCATGGGAGGATATACAGCAGCAATAAGACTTGCCCAGTATGGCAAGAAGGTAGCACTTTTAGAAAAGGATAAGCCAGGGGGCGTATGCTTAAATACAGGGTGTATTCCAACAAAGGCTCTTTTACATGCATCTATGTTATATTATGAGGCAAATAATGGGACAACCAGAAGTGGGATTGAGTTTAAAGGTGCTCTTTTAAATTTAGAGAAGTTAAGAAGATGGAAGAACTCCATATCAGAGAGGCTGGACAGAGGACTTTTATATCTTTTTAAACAGTATGGAATTGAATATATAAATGGTTTTGCAGATGTGGAAGATGGAAGAGTAAAAGTTGGTGATAGAGTTCTTGAGTATGAAAATCTTATCCTTGCAACAGGTTCTTCTCCTAATATAAAAGGTGCTTTATCCAATATAGAGCATTGGACTTCCACCGAAGCCCTGGATGTGCCAGAGATCCCAGATAGTTTGCTTGTCATTGGTGGTGGTGTTATAGGTGTTGAACTTGCATCCATTTATGCCATGTTTGGCAGCAAGGTTTTTATGGTAGAGGCTTTACCTTCCATACTTTCCTTTTTAGACAAAGACCTAAGGGAGATAAAATTTAGAGAACTCAAAAAACTCGGGGTTAGAATCCATACATCTTCATTGCTTGAAAAATATGAAAACAAAAAAGCGTTCATAAAGGGGCAGGATGGTAAAGTAGAAGAGGTGACCGTAGATAGAATATTGATAGCAACAGGGAGAAAGCCTAATATAGAAATACCACAGAAACTTGGCCTTTTTATGGAAGATGGTTTTGTAAAAACCAACGATGTTTATGAGACTACGATGGACCATGTTTTTGCCATAGGTGATTTAATAAAGGGACCAATGCTTGCACACAGGGCGCATAAAGATGGGATAAAGGTTGCAGAATATATATCTTGCAGCCACAAGCCGAAAAAGGATGTAATACCTATGGTAGTATATGGCAGGATAACGCTTTTGTCAGTAGGCATGAGTGAAGATGACCTTATAAGGGAAGGTATTACTTACAAAGTGGGTAGATTCCCATTTTCAGCAAATGGAAGGTCGCTAACAATGGAAAGTATGGATGGCTTTTGTAAAATACTTGGAGACCCTGATACAGGTAAGATTTTTGGCATTCATGTTGCAGGAAGAGGGGTTGATGAAATTGCGGGTGAGATGTCCCTCGCCATAAATAATAATCTTACTGTATCGCAGATTGCAAATACTATTCATGCCCATCCAACACTCTCAGAGGCGCTTATGGAGGCGGCAGAGCATTTTTATAAAAAGTCCATCCATATTCCAAACAAATGAAAAGGATTGTTGTTTTAGCCTCTGGTAATGGAAGCAATTTTGAAGCAATTGTAAGGTATATGCGAAAATGTAATTGTGGCATAGAAGTTGAAGCACTTATCACGGACAATAAAGAGGCCTATGCCATAAAAAGGGCGAAAAAACTCCACATTCCAACAATTATATTGAATTATTCGGATTTTACCTCAAAGGATAAATACAATCATGCACTTTTGAATAAACTAAAGGAGATATCACCCAATCTAATCGTTTTAGCAGGATATATGAGAATATTACCTTCATACATAGTAAATGAGTTTAAAGGCAGGATTGTCAATATACACCCATCCCTTTTGCCTTCTTTTAGAGGTCTTAATGCCATTGAAAGGGCGTATAAAAAGGGTGCAAAATGTACAGGTATAACAATCCATTATGTTGATGAAGGCGTTGATACAGGTAAGATTATTGAACAGAGATGTATAAGGATAAGGGAAGATGAGGCCCTTTTGTCCCTTGAAAGACGCATACACAGATTGGAGCATTTTTATTATCCAAGGGTAATTAAAAACCTCTTGACAGAATAAAGTTTATGTCGTAAAATTATGTATAAAAAGGAGGGAGGATATGAAAAAATACATGACTGCCATAGTGATGGCGCTCTTTGTATTGAGTGCCTGTAGCAAGAAAGAGTCTCCCGCAGAGCAAAGGGAAAAAGCAGAGGCCACAATAACGAATACCGTCAATACAGGAGAGAAAATACAAAATAGTTCGGCTGTACAAGCAATTCAGTCTATGCCAGAAGGCGCACCTATAGAGGCTAATTTCCCCGGAGGAATAAGCAGCAAGTCCATTTTATCAAATGTACTTGAGGGGCATGTGCCATTTTTCAAAAAGAGTGAAACTAAGTCTCCTATTGATAGCATAGAGGGTACATGGGAGTATGATGTATCTGCTGGCTGGCAACATAAAAGCAATAACCCTGCTGACGAGGTTGTTTTAATATGGCATTTTGTAAGTGATGATGGTGCAAGTCACGAAGCCGAGTTAGAATTCAAGAATTTTGGGTGGTACAATGATACACTCCTTACTAAATTTGATGTTGACGAGTATGTTGACAGTGCAAAGGTTGCAAATTACAGTTATCAATTAACCATTCAGGACAATGTTTCAAAAGCGCTTCATTTAAGTGGCACTCTGGTTGGTATTGTGAATTTTTCCTTTGATGTGCAGGCAGCAGATGGTCATTCGCTTGATGAAAGTGATTTTTACGGTACCATTCACATAAGTGGTACAAACCTACAAGATGGAACCTCTTATACCATTGATTTGGTCTATAACGATGATGGGTCCTGGTCATTTGATCTTGTAACAAACGATAATGGTGGAGATTGGCATGCGCATCTTGCAGTTTCTGCACCTGATGCAACAGGCGCACAGCATGTATCAGGCTATTTAAAGAACGGCGATACAGAGGTTGCAACAGTGGATGGAACTATTTCAGAAGATGGCGATTTTTCAGGCGTATATATTGTATATTCAGATGGGACAAGGGTGCCATTTTCAACATACCTTCAAGGCTGGCATACAGGGAATTAACATAACTGAATAATCTGAACTATGGGAGCCAGGACTTTGTCCTGGCTCTTTTATTATTTGACCGTCCCTTTGTTAGAGATTATCCTTATACAAAAGATAAGGGGGAATTATGTATAAAAAAGTTTGGTTATTCTTCGCTATAGGTTTTGTTGCTCTGCAGGGTTCAATGTGCAATAATGAAGAGAACATTAAAGGCACACCCATTGAGAAGATAGATGGAATTACCATATACAAAGAAGATATAGAAGCAAATATATCTAAAGGCGTTCAGATGACACCCGAAATGAAGGATTCTATGCTAAAAACACTGGAAAAGATGGTTGTACTTTATTTGGCTGCCCGAGATGAAGGATTTACAAAGGATCCAGATATTATGAGGAAGGCTATATGGGCTAAAAGAATAGCGATAATAAATGATTATGTGTATAGAAAAACTGCAGGAGTGACAGTCTCTGACGCTGAGGTAAACAAATTTATTGAAGATAGAAAAGCCTTATTTGGAAAGAATGTGAGTTTTGATGTCCTTTATGTTTACGATACAACAAAGATGAAAGAAGTTATAAAGTTGTTTAAATTCAACAGTAAAGCAAGAAAACTTCAAAATTATCAGAAATTAGGTCTTATTAGGATAGAGTCCCATGATGATAACAATCTTGGTCTTTGGGCCCTAAATTTTGGTGAGAACAATCCAATGACACAGGCACTTTTAAATGTCCCGGTGAAAGGTATATCAGAGCCGATAAATCTGGGAAATTTTTATATAGTCTATAAGAAAACATCTGAAACATCGCAGGACCTTAACGCGACGGAGATAAAAGAATATATAAGACAGTATTTAATTTCAAAGAAAAAGCAAGAGATTATTGACAAAATTTATAAAATGTATATGGGTAAATATGAACCGGAGGTAATAGAGAAATGAAGAGGATACTACATATAATAAGCATATCTATATTCTTTGTAGGTGTTTTAAAGGCGCAGGTCTTGTTCCAAGATTCATGTGTCATGAGAGTAGGAAATGAGGTCATTACTTCAAAGGACATAGATGATAATCTTGAAACATACAAACTACAGTTTCCAGGTGTGCCAGAGGATTCTCTCAGAAAAGCCATACTTGATGAACTTGTAAATAGAAAGGTCATTGTCGTTGCAGCGAAAAAAGATACGAGCATAAAAGTTAGCGATGATGAGGTTGAAAATGCCCTTGATAACTGGATACAGGGATTGAAAAAGCAATATGGAGAGCAGAATTTTCAAAAGGAGTTGGAAAGAGAAGGCCTGACCTTAGCAAAACTCAAGAGTTTAAATAAAGATAAAATGAGGGAAGAACTTTTGATACAAAAGTACCTGCAAAAATATATATTACCTAAATTGAATATTACAGACAAGGAACTTAAAAAGTTTTATGCGCAGAATAAGGATTCATTAAATAAGCCTGCAAAATACAAGATATCTCAGATACTTATAAAATACAAGCCATCCCCCAAAGAGGATAAAGCAGTGTACGAAAAGGCTTATGCAGTATATAAAAAAATTAAAAAAGGTGAACCGTTTGAGAGTTTTATCAATCTATCTGATGATGACCTTACAAGAGACAGGGGAGGAGACCTCGGGGTAGTGAATATAAATCAATTTTCAGATTCGGTTAAAAATGCACTATCAACTCTTAAGGCAAATGAGGTTTCTAAGCCTGTGAGGGGTGAGTTTGGTTGGCATATTTTCAAGGTTGTGGAGAAAAGGGATAGCATATATCATTTAAAGCACATTATGTTCAAGATAGTGCCATCTGAAAAAGATAAAAAGAATGCATTAGAAAGATTAAATAAGGTAAAATCTGAATTAAAAAAGGGTACACCTTTTGAAACCCTTGCTCAACTTTATTCTGATGATAACATGTCAAAAGACCTTGGTGGGGATCTTGGGTGGATATCTGAGTACGACCTCAATCAGCAAACTCGTGATACATTGAAGAAGATGAAGAAAGGGGAGATTAAAGTCATTAAATCTCCTGTTGGGTATCATATTATAAAACTTCAGGATAAAGAGGAAGCAAGAACATACACGTTTGATGAGGTGAAGGATAATTTGAGACAGCTTCTTCTTCAAAGGAAAGAGCAACAGGAGATACAGGCCCTTGTAGATTCTTTAAAGAAGAGGATTTATGTAGGAAAATGTGAGGGTAGATAAATACCTATCTATTTTAGGCCTTGTAAGAAGGTCCAGTTTTAAAAAAGAGGGCATACTTATAAAGGTAAATGGAAACATAGTAAAGCCATCAAAAAATATAAAAGTAGGGGATGTTGTGGAGTTTCAATCCCCTACTTTGATGTTTAAAATAGAGGTAGTTCAACTTCCCAACAGTAAGAGCATAAAGTCGCAAGAGAGAAAAGACTATTTTAAAATAATTCAGAAAGAGACCAGAAAGAAAGAAATAACTTCAGAGTTTATAAAATGGCTATTAAAAGATTAGGGATATTTGTATTCATACTTTTTATATCCTGTGCCTATTTCAATACTTTTTATAATGCAAAGACATATTTCAATGAGGCAGAGAGGACATACAAGGAAAGGGGAAATACCTCCGAGAGTTTAAAAAAATACAGGAAAGTAATAGAAAAATGTTCCAAGGTCCTTGACAGGTATCCTAAATCAAAATATGTGGATGATGCCCTCTATCTTATGGCCCTCTCATATATGCGCATTGGTGAAAAACAAAAGGCAAAGAGGAAGTTTGAAGAACTCTTTACATTTTATCCACATACGAGGTATAAAAATAAAGCCCTGTTAGATTATGCCAGTTTGCTTGTTTCCCTTGGTATGTACGATAGTGCAAAGAGTGTAATAGAGCATATTAACACCAAGAAAAAAGATGAAGTGCGTCTTGTGCTTTCAAAACTTGCTTTTAAAGAGGGGAACTATAATGCCTTAGTAAAGATGGGAAGGAATATGTTAAAGAACAGAAATATTGATGAAAAATCTCAAGAGTTTCTTAACCTCGCTACCCTTGCTGCAATTAAGATAGACTCCCTTGATGCAGCACAGCGTTTTTTATCGTCTCTTAGAAAGATAAACCTTACTCCATCTGAGAGGTTCAGGGTCAACACCATGTATCTTGATTTTTTATTTAAGAGAAGAGAACCCGATACCGCACTTTCTGTAATCTCTTCACTTAGATACCCGCCTGAAAGCAATGAAAGCCGCATACTTTCTCTATATAAGTCAAAGTTTTTATTATTAAAGGGTGATACATCTTCTGCAAAGAGGACCCTTATGGATATTATAAAAGAAAGGCGTTCTGATAGTTTAAAGACTATTTCCACATATGAACTTGCAAAAATATTTGAGGAAGAAGGTAGCCTTTCTAAAGCAGACTCTCTTTACAAATCAATCATGTATTCTTCATACATCCCTGTGGCGAAAAAGGCAAGAGAGCGTGAGGAAGTTATGAAAGACATTATTGCATTAAAGGATAGTACAGATTGTAGGAGTTTATCCAGAACGGCAGAACTCTATCTTTTTGACTTGCAAAGGTCAGGGTTTGCTGAGAAGAAATACGCTGAGGTTTTTAAAAGATGTGATGGTATTGAAAAACAGCGGTCATTTTATGCACTCTTGTATATCGCTCTTTCTAAAAAAGATACCACGAGTGCTTTAAAATGGATTAGGGCATACCCATGTGATAGTATATCTGATACATTAAGGTCTTTAGTCAAGCAAGGTCTTGGTTTGAATATAAAGTGCCAGGCTTTTGATACAACGAGATAATTTTATCATAAACCTTTATAAATGCCTCAACTACTACTGGGTCAAAGTGTTGTCCTTTTTGAGATACGATAAATTCTTTAGTCTTTTCAAGGGGCCATGGTTCTTTGTAAGGCCTTTTTGATACAAGGGCGTCAAATACATCTGCAACTGCTACCACTCTTGCCTCAATAGGAATTTCATAACCTTTCAGACCTTCAGGATAGCCCGTACCATTATATTTTTCGTGATGATATAGGGCAATCTTATAAGCCACTTTTAAAATTGGAGTCTCTGCACCCTTTAAAATCTCTGCACCTATCTTTGTGTGGGTTTTCATTATTTCAAATTCTTGCTTTGTGAGTCTTGCTGGTTTTAAGAGAATGCTGTCGGGTATTGCCACCTTTCCTATATCATGCATTGGGCTTGCATAGAGTATAAGTTCTATGAAATCAGGATCATTTTTCATTGCACTTGCAATATACTTGGATACAAGTGACATTCTCCTTATATGGTCTCCTGTTTCTCTGTCTTTAAACTCAGCAACCCTTGAAAGCCTATAAATTGTATCCAATTGAGCGTTTTTCAACTCGTCAAGAAGGAGCGCATTGGATAAGGCTATTGCTGCCTGCGAAGCCATAGCCCTTGCAAGGCGAAGTTCTTCTTTTTCAAATGAACCTTCAGGTAGATTTACAATTTGAAGAACACCTATAATTTCACCTTGAGGACCTTTAAGTGGTATAGAAAGGAGTGATTTTGTTTTGTATCCCAGGTCTTTATCCATTCTTCTGTCATATTTAAAACCAAGTTCTTCCACCCTGTCCATATCAGGGATTGCTATTATTTCACCTCTTTTTACACATGCACCTGCTATACTTGTGCCTTTAATTTCAAAACTGGATTTTTTTATCCTTTTTTTCAGTAAATCAGGTGAGACCCTTTCTTCGAGTATCCTGTTTTTGAAGACCATAAAGTGTAGGGTATTTCCCTTTTTAATATAAAGTGACCCCCCTTCTGCTCCAGTGAAATTTATTACCTCTTCAACTATCTTGTTGAGTAGTTTTCGTAAGTTTTTTTCTTGTGATAGCAATATACCTATGTTTACTAATTTTTCAACGATATCACCCTTTTTTATATGCACTATACGGCCCCCCTTCCTGTAAGGACCACACTTATTGTTTTAAGTATGATCTCAAAATCAAGTTCAATGGACCAGTTTAATACATAATATTCATCAAGTAGAAGCCTTGCATTAAAATCCAGTTCATTCCTTCCTGATACCTGCCATAATCCAGTGATACCTGGTAAAACAGAATAGTAGTACTTAATTGTCTCTTTATAGTAGTTTTCAATTTCTTCCTTTGTGACAGGCCTTGGACCGACAAGGCTCATCTCTCCTTTAAGGATGTTTATAATCTGCGGCAGTTCATCCAATGATGTTTTTCTCAAAAACTTGCCGATTTTTGTTATTCTGGGGTCATTTTTCAATTTACGGTACTGTTCCCATTCCAATCGCGCATCTTTATCTTTTTCAAGAATTTCTTTCAGTTTTTTGTCTGCATCCTGGTACATTGTCCTGAATTTATAAACCTTAAAGAGTTTCCCACCTTTACCTACGCGGGTTTGTTTATAAAGAACAGGACCTTTTGAATCCAACTTTATACAAATTGCTATAATGGGGTATAAAGGCAGGGTAAATAGTATAAAGAAAAAGGCAAATAGTCTATCAAAGATGAATTTTACATACTTATTAAGTGGTTTAAATAGGTTATAGTTAAATTTTATGGTAACTATGCCACTTATATTCCATGTACCAATGCCCTGAGACCGAAGTCCAAAAATATCTGTTATTGCAAGTAGTTCTATCCCTTCTGTTTCCACAAACTCCATTACTTCTCGTGCTATTTTCACACCTGGTGCTAAGATGATAATATCCAGTTTGGTATCTTTATAAATCTTTTTAAGGGTCCCAAGGTCTAAATTATCTATTTTTTTTACAATATTAAATGTGTTTGGATGATACTTTATAGTGTTTTCAATAATGAAAATCTCTGGAGAGTCTCCCACTATGAGTATTCTATACTTCCATAGTCCAAATCTCTTAAAAAATGAGCGTATTAACTTTCGTACTATTATAATAACAAAAGGAGAAAAAAGCCATGAGAGAAGGAATACGGACCTTGGAAATCTTGGCCTTACATCAAGCATGTAAAGAGCAATTGCAGAGAGTATGTAGGCTATTGTACTACCTTTGAATGCCCTTACAATTTCAAGTTCACTGCTTATTATATGGTCATAGAGTTCAAGGATATAGAAGATAAGTGGCCATAAAAAGAGTAAAAACATGTATTTTTTGTAAATAGATATGTCATACAAGGGTTTTAAACTGGTTATAAACTTGTAAAGGAAATGCTCTCTTAGTACATAGGCAAGGTATAATGAGAGGAGTATTGCCAAAACATCCCCCAACGCGAGCAGGGTTATTGAAACAAATCTCAAAAGTGCCTTTTTCTTGATCGCATCTTCCATGATTGCTCTGGCCTCTGAATAGAGAAAAAGTCCAAAAATAGTATGAGTATAGTATAAAGTCCTAATAATAGACCAACAAATGGTCTTGATAGTTTTTTTATTTCTCTCCACTTAACAAAATACATATACACAGATTTTGCTTTAGAGTAACCGCTTTTTAGTGGGGCCCGCTTTCTTGTAGAGCCTGTATGATGTGTGATCTCTAAATATGGAATAACCATAATCTCATATCCTGAAAGTCTCAATTTACGCGATAGGTCAACATCTTCCATAAATAGAAAATAACCGGGATCAAAGCCACCTACCTTAAAGAATGCATCCTTTTTGAGAAGTACAAAGGTCCCTGTAAAGGCATCCACATAGAATGGTTTTTCTTCATTTAGTTTGTCCATATACCTGTATCGTTCACCTATTTTTTGAAATAATTTTAACTTTAATAGGGGAGAGCGTCTTCCTCCTACAATGTCGTATGCCTTTGTAAACCTTCTTGCAAGCACCTCTTTGCCCTCTGGAGTGTTGGCCATTACACTCACTGCAGCAAGTTTCTCATCACTTGTTAATTTTTTAATCATAATATCTAAGATATTCATGTTAATTATTGTGTCAGGGTTTTGAAGAAGGACAAGTGGAGTATCAACATATTTCATAGCAAGATTTATAGACCTTCCAAATCCAAGGTTTCTGCCAGGTCTAATAATCATTATCTTCTGAGTTATGTTAAATAGGTTTTCGTATCCTGAAAGACCATAATTGTCCACAACTATTATTTTTTCTACAAGTTCGCTGTGATATTGAAGGAGGCTCTTTATTGCCCTTTCTGTGAATTTAAGGCTGTTGTAGTCCACAATGATACAGGTTAATCTCTGCACCCTTATACTTTAAAACATTCTATGAACATGGTCAACTTTTAGTTTTTCTTGACATTTCTTCTCTATGTGAATATAATAATGAATATGAAAACAAAATATCCGATTTATATCGAAATATCTATAATAATCGCCATGTTTTTACTTGCCCTGTATTTTTATCCACTAATGCCTTATAAAATGGTCACGCATTTTGACTTTTATGGCATACCGAATGGTTTTATGGGCAGATTCTGGGGCATATTCCTTTTGCCTTTTATTTCCTTACTGTTATATGTGCTTTTCAGGGCTATCTTATATATTGACCCTCTAAAAGAGAACATAAAGTCATTTAGAATATATTACGATGTCTTTGTTGATATCTTTCTTATTTTAATGCTTTACCTGGAACTTTCCTTAATCCTGTGGAATGTTGGGATAAAAATAAACATATTACGATTTTTAACGATTCCTATAGGGCTTTTTTACATTTATATTGGTGTGCTTTTGGGTAAGTCAAAGAGAAACTGGTTTATTGGCATCAGAACCCCATGGACTTTAACAAGTGATTATGTATGGGATAAGACGAATAAACTCGCTGGCAAATTCTTTATCATAGATGGCATTTTTGTTATGCTGTCATTCTTTTTTAGTAGATTATTACTAATTTTTATGTTGTACATTGTGCTATTAGGGCTCTTCATTATTGCAATCTATTCTTATGTACTTTGGGCCAAAACAAAAACAGAGGAGTTAAAGTAATGGGTATTTTTACTATAATTATGTTGTTATATGCTTTCAGTGGGAAAACGCTTGCAGAGAAGGTAAGTAGAGTAGAAATAGATAGAAGTTTGTATGTGCTTTCAGAGGAGATCCCCCTTTATAGTCCTGATTTAGTAAGATTTGCCACTTTATATGTTTACACCAATTTTAAAGATACATTCTCAGTGATTACAGGTGATAATACATATTCAAGGCCAGTTTACGAATTTGGGCACGGAACATACAGATTCAAAATGTATCGCAGTAAATACGGTGGATATAAAGACAAAAAGGTCATATATGCAGGGTATTCAACTTTTTTCATCTACAATGGAAGTTCTTATTATGATGTGAGATTTTTTAAGCACATAGAAAAGGATGATGTCCGGCGTATATTTAATGAGGGTGTAAAATTCATGGATTATAGAGAGAAATGGGAAAAATATACAAAAAATCTCTTTAAATTAGATGAATATGCACAAATAGACAGTGTCCCTGCGTTTTTATGGTCTTATGGGTGTAGCCCAACATCATCTGCCATGATCTTAGGGTATTGGGATAAAAAGGGTTATGGAAGGCTTATTGATTATTATTTTGACCACTATGATGTTGTACTCGGTGAAATGGTAAGCAATGTACCAAATGTCCAAAAAGAACTCGCCATCTATATGTATACAGATACGACCACAGGAGGTACATGGTGGTCTTCCATATCTTCTGGAACAGAGGATTGTGCGAATGTAGGAAATGGTTATTCCTTTATATCAAATTGGCTCTATGGTTCAGACGATGCTTATGATACATCTTTTATGTACCTAAAACAAGAGGTAGATTCAGGAAGACCTGTTCATTGGGCAGTGGGGAATTATCAGGACCCGTATGGAAGGATTATAGATCACTCTACATGTGCATTTGGTTATCAGGTCTCAGGCGCTGATACCTTTGTAATACTTCATAATACATGGGATAAAGGTACATGGGCATGGCCTCTTTATACAACAGACAGTACCTATATAGCAATTTACAATGTAATTCCAGGCGGAGCCATATCGGGAAATGTAAATCAAATAAATGCGCCCCGTTCAATAGTCAATAATTTATATTTTCCTTTGAATGTTGTGTACGATGATACACAAAGTATACAGCGCTGTGAACTCTATATGCAGGATCAAAACGGAGATGAGTGGAGCTTCGTAGGGGACATTTTAAAAGATTCTTTAATTTTTATTAAAAAGGATTTCAATGCACTGACAAAAACGCGTTTTCTGATAAAAACATTTGATGCCAATGGAAGTCTTATATCATCTGAATCCTCCGTTATACCTTCAGGCATTGTCTATCCTGTATTTTTGGACGGCATTTTCCAATCTAAGGCCTTCTGCAGCATAGAAAGAGAGCCTTTTGTAATAAATACTACTCAATCAACCATACTTGTTGGAACAAGCCATGGTATAGTAGCATTAAATGATGCAGATTCCTTGATGTATAAAGATACTACCTTAAATGATACTGTTTTCCTCTCATCACAGTATGGAGATTATATCATTTATGGGAAGAATGCAGAAGGCTTCAGCATATATCTTGGAGACTCTTTAATTTATCATGATACCACATTGAACTATGTTCAGGATGTGGATATAGATGATAGCGTAGCATGCGTATTTGAGAGAAACTCTGGCATGAGAATAATCCATTACAGAGATGGATTTCATCAAGATACCGTAGCATCTGGTGGACTATTTTTTATGACAGGTGCTGTTTTTAGAGATTATGTTTATGTAGGGACATTAACAAAGGGCGTTTTGGTGTATAATGTATCATCCAACCAGTTTGTGGATACAATGGGTACAGGAAGAGTGTGGGATATTGCCGTATCAAGAAACAGTAAACTTTTGTACGTGCTCTTTAATGAGTATGTAAAGGTGTATGACATTACTGTTTTAGATAATCCATCATTGGTAGATTCAATACCAGTCAGTAACGCGTCGCATATAAGATCACATGAAAACAAGTTTTTTGTAGTAAAAGGTGATGAAGGAGTGGATATTTATTCTGTGTCTTCTTCTGGATATTTAAAAAGCAGCATAATGGGCATTGGTACAGTAAATGATGTTTGTGAAAAGGATTCAACCTTGTATATCACGACAGGAGAAGGTCTTGTTTATAAGGTGATTTATCTTGGAAGTGGTATAAAGGAAGAAGAGAAGGCTCATAAAATAAAAGATTATGTGTTGAAAGGGGGCATTTTAGATCTGGGAGGTGACTATAATAACAAAAAGGTTTATATTTACTCACCTTGCGGTAGGTTGCTTAGAAAAACGGTGGTAAAAGGTGGAAAGGTGAGTCTTATGAACTTAAATAGTAGGAGATTCATATTAAAAATTGGGGAAAGAACCATCAAGGTAATAAAAATCAATTGACCATCCGGATGATTTATATTATAATATTAGCACAACGCTCCCCGGTAGCTCAACCGGTAGAGCACCTGACTGTTAATCAGGGGGTTGGGGGTTCGAAACCCTCCCGGGGAGCCATTTAAAATTATATAAAAATTAGTGTTTATTTCTCTTTATTTGACACTTTTCACCAAAAGTTATATAGAATTTTTAACTTATACTTTTAAGTTCACAGGTTCTTAAATAGCAATAAGGTAATTCTCTTCTTCTGCATTCAAGGTATGACACTGGTGGGTAAGTCTTCCAAAATATCAGTTAACATCTTATCTATATTATCAAACCAATATTTTCTATACCCATTTTGAGGCAATTTGTTGATATCATCGGTGCGTAAAAATACATATACTCTTGCCACTATTTGCTTAAAGGGGAACTCTTTTTGCTTCCCGCTATTTTCTTCAAATATCATCCTATATCCATCTACTTTATGCATATAATCAGTATATTCTGTTCCTTTTGGGTCAATAAAGACAATGAAGTAATTGTTTTCTTTCTTAAGCCAAAAGATAAAATCTGGATGAAACCTACTAATCTTGTTCATTTTAGGATTATAGTAAGGAATATACACTTCTTTATCCAGTGTCTCATCCAGCTTACTGAAGAGCCACCAATCAAATTTATTTAATTTATTTTCATTTTTCTTTAAGTAATTCTCTAAGTCATTAACAAATTTTACTTCACTTGG
>CAJXJZ010000012.1 GCA_913055745.1 uncultured bacterium
GCTTTCTGAAGAGGTAGGAGAAGAGGTTGAGGAAGAAGAGAAAGAGGTAAGTGAAGAAGAGGTTAAGGAAGAGGCTAAACCAGAGGAGGAACAAGTAGAGGAAGTTATTGAAGAGCCTGAGAAAGAGGAGGAGGAAGAGTTTTCCCTTGAGAACCTTGAGAGTATGCTTTCTGAAGAGGTAGGAGAAGAGGTTGAGGAAGAAGAGAAAGAGGTAAGTGAAAAAGAGGTTAAGGAAGAGGTTAAATCAGAGGAGGAGGTGGTAGAAGAAGCAGAGAAAGAGGAAGTGGCTGAAGAGGCTGAGGAGAGTCAAGTAGAAACACCTCCAAAGGCGCAGGAAGGGAGTAAGTCTAAAGAAGAGGTAGAAGAAGTGAAAGAGGAAGAAAAAGAAGAGGTTGAAGTTGAAGAAGAAGTTAAAGCATCTGTAGAGCAACCAGCAGAAACGAAAAAAGGCGCTTTGGTTGTTCCAGAGGAAAAGAAGGCTGTTATTGAAGACATACTGAGAAAAATGGTTTCCCTTACAACAGACATAAAAGGTGGCTTTATCGCCGACATAAATGGAAATATTGCAGCATCTCACTTTAAGTCAGGTTCTTTAAAAGGGAATGATCTTGGATATCTTGGTGAGCACGCGGGTATGATATTTGCAATCCTCAAACAAGTAACTGGTCAAGAGATTGAAGATATAACAATATCTCTTAAAGATGAGAATCTCATGGGTGCACCTGTTCTTGATGGTGATCTCTTTGTATTTGTATCAACATCAAAGAAGACCCTTAAACTTGCTCTTATAAAAGCATACCTGAAGAAGACAGTGGCCAGTCTTACAAAAGAACTATCATAGATTGTGCATATGGTTTGATAGTTCACATTATAGAGTTTATCATATACAGAAACTAAATAAAAGAGGCCGAGAGTGGTTATTGATTTTAAAAATAAAGAGATAAAGTTTAAAATTGTTTATTACGGTCCTGGGCTTAGTGGAAAAACGACGAACTTAAAGTACATATTTAGTAAATTTATGGGTCCAAAGGGCAAACTTTTGAGTGTTGATACAAAAGGAGAAAGGACATTATTTTTTGACCTTCTCCCTATAGAGATAAATCTTGTAAAAGGATTTAAGACGAGATTCTTTCTCTATACTGTTCCAGGTCAGGTTTTTTATAAGGCAGCAAGGAAACTTGTACTGAGGGGAGCAGATTGTGTTGTTTTTGTTGCAGATTCCTCACAAAAAAGAATGGAGGAAAACAAAGAGTTGTTCAAAGAAATGCACCAAAATCTCAAAATGTTTGGACTTTCAGATGGTAATAAAATACCCATTATTATGCAATATAACAAAAGGGACCTTCCTGATAAGGTGCCTATTAATGTCTTAGAGCGTGAATTAAATATCTATCATTATCCATATATTCTTGCTATTGCCTACCAGGGAAAGGGTGTTATGAAAACCCTTGAAATGGCAATCAAGTTAATTATAAAAGAGCATATAAAAAAGCAGAAAGCAAAGGCAAAAGGCTAATTTTTATTCTATAACAGAGTATAGTTTTTTACCAGAATATATTCCTTTTTTTGCAAGGTATTTTATTATATCTCCTGCCAAAAAGAAAGACCCTGTTATAACAAAAAGTCCGTCTCTTTTAGATAGTTGCTCTAAAAATTCCTCCTGAGACATGACTTCTGATGGCTTAGAAGAGATGCTTGAAAACAATGCCTGAATATTTTCTCTCTTTTCGCTGCGAGGCGTATTTGCCTCAGTGAAAATAAATCTGTCAAAAAAATCCTTTAAGATATAAAGTGATTCTTTTATGCGTTTATCTTTCATGATTGCAAAAACAAGTGTCTTTTCGCCTTTATAATTGCCGTAATAAAATTTAAGTTCACGTAAAAGATTAGAAAGTGACATTGGATTGTGCGAGCCATCTATTATTATAAGTGGGTCTTCATAAACTTTTTCAAAACGCGCAGGCAATTCAAGATGGGATAAATTACAATCAGTAATACCAAGAGAGAGGGATGACATGCATGCCAATGCTGCACTCTTTACAAGGAATCTTCCTACAAGAGGAATAGTGATTTGAAGTTTTCCTGCCTTAAGAGTGTCTATGTTTACAATTGTACCTTCTTTGTAGTATTCGACGTTTGTAATTGCAAAATCCTTGTTTTCTATAGTGAGTTTGATATGTCGCATTTTTGCCATTTCATTTAGAACATATGATACCTTAGGGTGTTGCCTAAGCGTTATTAACTCTCCATTATCTACGCCTGATACCTTCTCAAATGTTATGTCCATGAGGCTATTGCCCAAAATGTTTGTGTGGTCATAACCAATTTCTGTTAACACATGGATTTTTGCGTTTATGAGTCTTGTGGTATCCAGTCTTCCTCCAAGGCCTGCTTCAAATACAGAATAGGGCGCACTTAGGTTTTTGAAATACTTTATGGCAAGTAGCGTAAGTACTTCAAAATAGGTTCTAATACCTCGTTTTTTTTCTATATGGGTTGAAATTTCTTCTATAAGGTTTGCAAATTCTGTTTTCTTAATATACTCTGAACCTATCTGTATGCGCTCTCTAACAGAGATAAGATGTGGAGATGTGAAAAGGCCTGTCCTGTAACCATTATTAGAGAGTATCTGCGCAAGCATCATAGAGGTTGAACCTTTACCTTTTGTGCCTCTTACTATTATTGGGCTATTCAGTTTTTCTTCTGGATGATCAAAAAGAGATAGAAGGTTAAGAAAATCTAATAATGACTTTGGTCCTCTTTTAGGAGTTTTCTCATAATTTATGAGTGAAAACAGCCACCTTTCCGCTCTATCGTAATCCATTGGTGTGCTCTACGCAATAACTCTACCATGTTTGAAAACCCTAAGGTGTGCTCTGCCTCTCTATACTTGAACCAATCGTATTTCAAATGTTCTTTGGATATGCGAATAGGTTTTTCCTTTTTAAGACACGCCAGAAAATAGATATTTTTTTTACTAACTGGTTCACCATTCTTGAAAAAGATATAACTTGTGTAGTCTTGAAAGCCCGGGATAATTTCAATATCTCCTTCATCAAGGCCAGTTTCTTCCTTTAACTCCCTTAGCGCTGCTATCTTAGGTGTTTCAGAATCCTCTATATGTCCCTTTGGAAAACTCCAATGCGTTGGATGTCTCAGAAGTAAGTAGTATACCTCCTCATCCTTGATTTTGTACAATATAAATCCTGCGGATACCTCTTCATTCAATCTTTATCTTCTCCTTAATCTCTGATAATCTCTGAATGACTTTCTCTTTTCCGAGTACTTCCATAAGTTCAAACAATCCAGGGCCTATGGTTTTTCCTGTAAGAGCCACTCTTATGGGATGTATGATCTTTGACGGTTTTATATCATTTTTTTCAGCAAAGCCCCTGATTACCTGCTCAATACCATCTACATTGAAGTTTTGCAATTTAGCAAGTTCTTCTTTTATACTATCAAGAAGTGTGAAAACCTCTTCTGACTTAAAATACTTTCTTATACCCTTTTCTTCATACGGAAAATCATCTTTGAAAAAGTATTCTGAAAAAGGTGGAAACTCAGAAAGGGTTTTAATGCGTTCTTTAAAAAGTGGAATAATTTTCCTAAGTAAATCCTCTGTTTCTTTGTTTTTAACGAGACCAGATTCTTTAAAATATGGTAGGGCAAGTTTAAATAATTCATCATCACTCTTTTTCCTTATATACACAGCATTCATCCAGTATAGTTTTTTATAATCAAAAACAGATCCTCTCTTCCCAATTTTTTTCAAATCAAATAGATTTACCATCTCATCTAAACTCATTATCTCAATATCATTTCCAGGAGACCAACCCAAAAGGGCAAGGTAATTTATAAGTGCCTCGGGTAGTATTCCAAGCTTCTTGAATTCTCTTACAGATGTTGCCCCATGACGCTTGGACAGTTTCCCTTTGCCAGAAGGTGCAAGAATAACAGGTAGATGTGCGAATCTTGGAGGTTCGAAGCCAAATGCTCTATAAAGAATGATATGGTAGGGTGTGGATGGTATCCATTCGTCCGCTCTCATTACATGGGTTATGCCCATCATATGATCATCTATGACATTTGCAAGGTGATAGGTAGGGTATCCGTCGGATTTTAAAAGGATAATATCCTCAAGTTCGGTATTCTTAACTGTTATCTTTCCATGAATTTCGTCATAAAAGGTGGTTTCGCCTGAGAGGGGTACTTTTAGTCTTATTACATATTTTTTACCCTGTTTTTCAAGTTCTTTGACTTCATCCTCTGTGAGATTCCTGCATTTTCTATCGTATCCTGGTTTAAGTCCCATCTTTCTCTGTTCTTCCCTTAAAGCCTTAAGCCTCTCAGGAGAGCAAAAGCACTTATATGCCTTCCCTTCTTCTACTAATTTATGCGCAAGTTTGCGATATATTTCGGTCCTTTGTGATTGAAAAACAGGTCCTTCGTCCCATGATAGCCCAAGCCATTTTAAAGATTCCATAATGTCTTCTACTGAGTTTGGAACATATCTTGTTCTGTCTGTATCTTCTATACGAAGAAGAAAAACTCCTTTGTTTTTCCTTGCAAAGAGCCAGTTATAAAGAGCAGTCCTGGCCCCACCAACATGTAAAAAACCTGTAGGAGATGGCGCAAACCTAACCTTTATCATGCCTATATTTTATAGGATTTACGATGTATTAACAAATTATCTATTAAAAATATTTATTAAATTGGTTGAACTGTTTGTATAAGCCTCTTTCGCGTTTTTGTAGAAAATTTCCAGGTAAGTATTAAACATGAGAAAAGGCCTATTTCCCATTATTTGTTTTATGTTTTCTAAGTCCTTTAAATAGTCATTTTTCATTCGTATTAATCTAAAGATTGATGAAAAAATTATGCCACCTACTACTTTTTCATTATTATTTTCTATAAGCGATCTTGTGTGTTCTATCATTCTGTTAGTATCTGCTTCCATAATCCAAATTGTACTTCCCTTTGCAATCTCTCCATTAAATTTAAGGGCATCTTCTTCTGTTCTCTTGATGGCTATTCTTATTTCAGGATGCTTAGGTGACCTTGGATTTGGAAAACCGAATTGATATGTAGCGAATATTAGTGGGAGGTTTTTTGTTATTGTATCTTCTGATAAGCCTTTTTTGCTAATATATTCCTTATATGTTATAAATGCTGGCCTTTGGTTAAGTTTTAAAACTATGCTATCATGTGCCTCCGTAATTTTAAATGGTATACGTGGGTATAAGCCTGATGCTATTTTGTTTTCCACATTGTATTTGGTAAAAATTGATATAAAGATAAAGCCATTTTTTATGATTTCTATATTATTTTTAAAAGCAAAAACCAAAAAATCTTGTTTCTGTGGAATTTCAGGATGGAGAATGGCACCTGTAAGTGGAATATTATATATACCCTCTGAGTTAAGTTCTTTTTCGTAAGTATCAATGAGTAGATGCCCATTCTGATAAGAATCTCCTATTAGTAAATTAAAAGCTGTCTTAAAAGTAGTTGTGTATTTGGTATGATATTTTATAAATTTTTTAATTGCAACAGGTATACCATACTCAATCTTATGTTCTTTTGAATTTGTAGGAAACCATACAGATGCCCGGAATACATCTTTTGATAACGCTAACACTCCTATACCTTGTTTTGGGATAAAAGCGCTTTCTGTTGCTATTATACCTCTTGGCTTTACGCCTACAATCTGCGTTTTGGGAAAGATTTTAGTAAATCTTTTAACCACCTCTACAAGATTAAAATTCAAAGATGCGCTTACTATTATGACTTCAGGGTCTGTATCTATTATGGGTTGAAGTTTATCAAGTAATGTATCATCAGGGGGTATGGTGTTAGTGGAAAGTGCAAAGGTAAAAATAGGTGGGACTTCTTTTTTCGGTTTCTTTTTTCCAAATAATCCCATGTATACATTATACTGTAATTTATGTGTATTTTAAAGTCCTTTATCGTACCTTTGGTGGGATAGACTTTGGCAATTTGTTGATGTTGAGGAGAGATAATGGCATCACAGAAAAGTCCCCATACTTTTGGTAAATGTTATACAAAAGATCACTTGTTGATTTATTAGAAAATAGTTCTGCATGCGTATCTAATGGTATGAGATTGTGTATAGTAACACCCACAAGCCTTATTGGTTTTTTGATAGGTATATGGTTAAATAACCATTTTGCTGCCATATATATGTCTTCATATCGGTAAAGGTAGGTTGAGATTTGTTTCTGTTTATTGATCGAAGAAAAATCAGAGAATCGGAGATGGAGGGATATGCCCCTTCCCATTTTTTTAAGTCTATATGCCCTTTTAGAAACTTTAATGGACAAATACAAAAGATAACTCATTAATATTTCTTTATCACGAGTTGGGTAGGGTAGTGTCTCTGAATGTCCTATGGATTTTATTATGTCTTTATATGGTGTAAGAAAGTAGCCTGCATCTTTTCCCATTGCAAGGCGTTTAAACCATATCCCCCTTATGCCAAAGAGTTTTTGCAAGTATTCTGTATCAGCATTTTGCAGGTCTCGTCCTGTTGAAATACCATTTTTAGTTAAAATCTCAGCGCTCTTTTTGCCTATTCCTGGTATTTCCTGGACTTTAATTGAACCCATAAAATCTATGACCTCTTCCTTTTTTACCATTCCAATACCATCTGGCTTTGATTTTTTACATATCACTTTTGCTACTACCTTAGAAGGGCCTATTCCTATGGTAAGGGGGAGTTTATACAACCGTTTTATCTCTTTTTTTATCGTTTTAGCAAGTAATATGGGGTCATTTTTATAGTAGGTTATATCCATGAACGCTTCATCAATGGATGCAACTTCGACATCTTTTGCAAATTTTTTCAGTGTATTCATCACATTCTCTGATATTGCAGCATATTTTGTAATATTACCTTGAATAATGTATATATCTGGCAGAATGCTCTTTGCTATGTATAAGGGCATGCCTGATTTTATGCCGAATTTTCTTGCCTTGTAGGATGCGGATGCAACAACTCCCTTTTTTGGATGACCGGTTGCCACCACCACGGGCCTTTCCTTTAAATAAGGGCGAGAGGCAGTCTCACATGAAACAAAGAAGGCATCCATATCAACATGCATGTACATCACTCCACCCCCTGGTGTATCTCCTCAACCTTCCATGTATTAAGTGGTGTTGTGTAAGAAATGATGATAATGTTTACCTCATCAGTAAGGGAGAAATAAAAGATGGTTTTATCACCCTGTCTTTCTTTCCATGAATGGAGTACACGGGTTATTTTGAATGTAATGCCTTTATATTTTACATATCTGGGAATAATTTTCCCGCCTGGATAAAAGGCTGCATATACAATTGGAAGAGATAGGTGCCTCTTCATTGTAACTTCCTTATAACCAATGTTGCTTTACCTATGATTTCAAAATGGTCCTCCTCATGGATTTCTATGTCTCTGTAAGAGGGATTTGCAGCCTTTAAAACCGCCTTTTCTTTTGTTTTATAAAAAATTTTTAGAGTAATTTCTCCATTTATCTTTGCCAGAACAATATCCCCGTTTGTAGGATAGCCTTTCTGGGATATTAATACCATATCCCCATCATAAATCCCTATTCCAACAAGGCTGTCTCCTTTAACCTTTACCATAAATCCCTCTTCTTGGCCTGCGAGTTTTGGATCTATGGTAAACATTTCATCATATATAGGTTCACTATCTATGGGCATACCTGCAGATGTTATACCTATTAAAGGAAATGTCGCTGGCTTTTTTATAATTTGTATACCACGTGCTTTACCTGGTATAAGTTTTAATACGCCCTTTTTCTCAAGTGCTTTAAGGTGTTGTTGAACGCCACGAGGTGTATTGATACCCATAAAACTTGCTATCTCTCTGTAAGTTGGAGGATAACCGTTTGTAAGGATGTAATCCTCTATGAACCGTAAGACCTTTTTCTGTCTATCAGTAAGCATGGTATACATTTGTATAGTATTATACTCTCTCATCCATAGTCTGTCAAGTATTTGTTTTTATCCAGTTTTTTGTGATTTACATTTGAGACTTTATAATATACAAGATATGAAAACCAAAATTGGATCTCTTTTCCTATTTTTGTTTTTGACAAGTGGCGCAGGTTGTGGCAAGAAGGAGTTTTTTACAGATTACATTCCACTCTCTATGGGCTCTGTATGGGTGTTTGAAGATAATGATGGTTCAATGGCGGAAATAGAGATAACGGATGATTCTCTTACCGCTTATAGGGATACAATTTTTAAGTTATTTTTTCTTGGGAATAATATAGACTTTATGAAAACACCTAATACCCTATCATGGCGTCTTACTAAAAGGTATTTAATAGAAGACAGAGAAGTTGTTTTGGAAGATAGGTACTATCCTTTTTTTGAGATGCCCTTTATAGAAGGTAGAACACGACACATTGTTTATGAAAACCATGATAGTTATTCTGGAGCATATTTTAAAAGGGTGTATGATTATACCTATGGTATGGAACATGAGCGCGTAAGGGTAGATATAACCTCAGATGTTCTATATGTTTATAATAACGATTCTGTGAATGATGTTTCATCATATACTTTTTTCCTATCTCCAGATACAGGTTTTGTAAAAATAATATACACTCTGAATGGCAAGGTGCATAATCTTAAACTGAAAGAATATAAAAAAGGCGAATAAAATGCTTTTAAGTTGGATACTTGTTCTTTTGGGACTCTTTTTCCTTTACATAGGTGCAGAAGGATTTGTTAAAGGGGCTGTGAGTATTGCAAGAAGAACAGGTATTGCTGAATATGCCATAGGTGCAACCCTTGTTGCCTTTGGAACGAGTCTTCCAGAACTTGCAGCAGGTGTGTATGCCGCATACAAAGGTAGTACGGATATCTCAGTTTCAAATGTGGTAGGGTCAAATATATTTAACATAGGCCTTGCCCTTGGTTTACCCGCGGCATTCTTTAGTATTAAAACAGAAAGGGAGATCTTTCATTTAGATATCCCAACTTTTTTCGCCTCTATTATACTTCTTTTCCTCCTATCATTTGATGGCACTCTTTCAAGATTGGATGGCACCATTTTATTAGTTTCCTTTGTAACTTTTACTATTTATCTTCTTCGAGATAGGGAAGTTATTGACATAGAGGAAATACCAAAGGACACTTATTCTATTCCTATTTCTTTGGTTATAATTGCGATATCGGGCATTCTTCTATATATTGGTGCGAGGTTTCTTGTTAATGGTGGAGTCCATATAGCCCGCAACTTAGGTGTAAGTGAATGGGTCATAGGTGCTACAGTTGTTGCCATTGGTACAAGCGCTCCAGAGTTTTTCACATCTTTTGCCGCGTTAAGACATAATGAAGATGAACTTTCTGTGGGAAACATTATAGGTTCAAACATTATAAATATTTTTCTTGCGTTAGGTGCTGCATCACTTACGCGTCCTTTGCCTGTCTCTCATGTTGCTATATATTTTGATTTTGTTAGTATGTTCTTTTTCTCATTATTAATTGCTTTTATGTTATCAGACAGAAAGATAAGCCAGGAGTCAGGTGTTTGGCTCTTGCTGCTTTTAGTTGCATATATCTTAGGCATGATGAGGATGCATAGATGAAGTGTGATCTTCACATTCATACAACTTATTCGGATGGAAAATATCCACCAGAAAAGGTGGTGAAATTTGCTTATGATGCAGGACTTTCTCATATTAGTATTACTGACCATGATACAGTCTGTGGAGTAGAGGAGGCCATAGAGCATGGTAAAAAGTATGGACTTGTTGTCATCCCTGGTATAGAGTTTTCCTCTTTTTTTGATGGAAGGGATGTGCATATCCTGGGCTATTTTATAGATTATACATCAAAAAATGTTAGAGAATACCTGTTCAAATTAAAAAAAGAAAGAGAAAAAAGGGCTAAAAAGATCGTTGATAAACTCAATGAAATGGGATACGAGATAGAATTCAATCGTATTAAAGAGATAGCAAAGGATGGGGCGATTGGAAGGCCGCACATAGCCACTGCCCTGTATGAGAAGGGCTATATTGATACAAAAGAAGATGCTTTTTATGGACTTATAGGGAATGAGGACCCTGCCTATGTACCAAAATATGAGGTATCTGTCCAGGACGCCATAAAATTTTTAAGGGAGAATGGCGCTCTTGTAGTTCTCGCACATCCTGGGCTTATTGGTGATAGAGAAATGGCCCTGAAGGTGCTTGAATTTGGTTTTGATGGGATAGAGATCTATCATCCAAAGCACACAAAAAGTGACATAGAGTTTTTCAGGGACTATGCACTAAAAAACAATATGATTATAACTGGTGGATCAGATTTCCACTTTTTTACTTCTTCTTCGAAGATTGGCATAATGGATTATGATTGTAGCAAAGTTATAGAGGAATTTTACAAAAGGGGGTTTTTCAATGATAAATAAACCCGTTGAACTTTATAGGGATACCTTGAGAATTATTGATCAAACGAGATTGCCAGAACTCATGAGATACGAGTACATCTACACCCTAAGGCAGGGCATAAGGGCAATAAAGGAACTTAAAGTAAGAGGAGCGCCGCTCTTGGGCATTTTTTCAGCATACTTGGTTACGCTCCTTGCCATGCGTTCAAAGGAACGTTATTTAAGCAGACTTAAAAAAAGACTCTTAAATGCCATTTCTAAGATAGAAAATACAAGGCCCACTGCTGTGGACCTTTTTAAAGCGATGAATGAAATGAAAGATATAATTAGAAAAGCGAAAACAAAAGAGGATTTAGTTCAAATGCTACGGGATAAGGCAACCCGGATAGATGAGTCCTTAGGAGAAAAATGTGAAAGATTATCCGAATATGGTCTTACATTGTTTGAACCTAATAAAAAATACAGAATAATGACCATATGTAATACAGGCTTTTTTGCCACAAATCATATCGGTACTGCCCTTGGCATAATCTATAAATTGCATGAAAAAGGTATGATAGAAAAGGTTTATGTGCCTGAAACAAGACCCCTTTTACAAGGCGCTCGTCTTACTATGTGGGAATTATCACAGAATAGCGTGCCCTCTGTACTTATTACAGATAATGCTACGGGTTTTATAATGGAAAAAGAGGGGATAGATGCTGTTATAGTTGGCGCTGATAGGATTGCGAGAAATGGAGATACAGCAAACAAAATAGGGACATTAAATCTTGCCATTTTAGCACATTACTTTGACATCCCTTTTTATGTGGCGGCGCCCTTTACCTCTTTTGATCTTAGCATTGCAAGTGGTATAGGAATACCCATAGAAACAAGGAGTGAGGATGAGGTAAAGAGAATTAGAAAATGCCTTATCACCAAAGAGGATGCAAGAGCACTTAATTTTGCCTTTGACATTACACCAAACTTTTTGATAAGTGCCATAGTCACAGATAAAGGAGTGTTTAAAAAGCCATATAATTTTATCTAAAAATAATCTTCAATAAGCACGCCTGAAGTTGCACCTACTATATCCCAGAAGAGGTCTTTAAAACTGAACTTTGTCTTTTTTACTTTAAGGTCATATATTTCTTTTGATATACCTATGGCGGCAGTGATGGCTATGGACCTTTTTATGCTATGCGTTTTCTCATATAGAACCTGGCCCATAATATAAGAAGCACCAAAATGCTTGGTTTTGTCTTTACCAAAGAATGGATCATATAGAAGTGGAAGGATTATAAAAAGTTTAATGGTCATCTATACAGAGGTTTTTGTAAAGCAGGATGCGCCTATCTTCTTTGATGTCGTTGAGTGGGGTTATTTTTTTGTTTTCTGCTAAGGATGGATCTATATCCACAATTTTAACAACCTCATCGCTTTCTCCAGCACTTTCTAATATCTTCCCATCTGGTCCTACTATTTGGCTTAAACCAGTAAATCTTACGCTATTTTCTTCTCCATACCTGTTGCTTGTAATAGAAAAT
Source organism: uncultured bacterium (assembly GCA_913055745.1). Taxonomy (GTDB): domain Bacteria; phylum Hydrothermota; class Hydrothermia; order UBA1063; family CAJXJZ01; genus CAJXJZ01. The sequence continues at coordinate 11,941 of CAJXJZ010000012.1, forward strand.
ACCCTGTTTTCTATACTTCTTACTCTCATCCCGGCCTGTCCCATACCCGGTAAGACGAGATTTGAGGAATGCGCTAATATGTGTGCCCCTTTGAGCATAAGGATCCTTGCATGCTCTGGAAATGCCCAGTCAAAGCAGACCATAAGGCCTATATTCACATCTTTATAATGGATAACCATGGGTTCATTGTATGCTATATCAAAGATAGTCTTTTCCTTGTAAAAAAGGTGTATTTTTCTGTACACCTTAACACGTCCATCTGGATAGAATGCTACCTGGGCGTTGTATAGTTTGTTTCCCTTTCGCTCTGCCATACCTGTTATGATAAGCGTATTAGCGCTCTTTGCAAGGTCTTTGAAAAACGCACTCTGCTTACCCTTTGGTATCTCTTCTGAGAGGGGTAAGAGTTCTGCTTTATTCTCAAATACATATCCAGTTGTAGCAAGTTCAGGCAAAACGATAAGGTCTGCTTCTTTTATGTGTTCTTTATACTTTTCAATGAGTAAGAGGTTCTCTTCTATCTTCTTGTGAATAGGTCTAAACTGAAAAAAACCAACCTTAAACATCATCGTAAGAAAACACCTCAGCCTCAAACCTGTATATCTTTACCTCGGGGTCTTTATAACAATCAGGTGGAAGCCCTGCCTTAAGACAGGTGTATGAAAGGAATTGTGTTAAGTTCCATCCCTCCTCAACAGGAACCTGAGGGAGTAAAAGGCCGGAATACATGCCTTTTTTTATCATGAGACCATCCCTTTTTATCTTTATCTCTTTTATGGAGTTTACGAGATAAAGAGGGGATAGGGCTGATATCTCATAACTAAGTTCATTGAGTTCTTCCTCCTTAACAGGCGTAAACCTTGGGTCATTAAGGGCCGCCTCCCTTGCAACATCCCATACAGCAAGGTAAAGGGGCTTAATTGGAATAACATACCCGATACATCCTCTAAGTTCACCGTGTTTTTTGAGGGTTACAAAGGCGCCTCTCGGCTCTAAGAGGACAGGGTCATCTGTATGTGGTATATCCCTTTTTATGCCTTTTACGCTGGATACAACGCTTTCCTTTGCCACATATAAAAGAAATCTCTTCTGCTGGTTGTTCAACTTTTCCATATCATGCCTCCTTCAAGAATGCAAGGGATAGATATCCCACAACATAACCTGTATAATCACCTGTTACCTCAGCAGAGTTTGTATAATCAATAAATACGGGCTTTATCCCTCTCTTTTCTGCGGCAAGGAGGAAGGCTGTAATACCCATTGCGCCGCAAGCCATTGCTTTCTCTTCAAGGATATTTTTATAAAACGCCTTTGCATCCATGCTCATAATAAGATCGCGGGTAAACCCATCCATTCTAAGTGCCTCATCATAGCTATAACCATGATATAGGTCAGAACTTATGGCAAATGCTACCTTATCGTCGTCTATGAACTGTGAAAGACCTTCTCCTATGGCATTTAAAGAGCCCTTCTCTGGAAAGCCAAAGACCACGGGTACTATTTTTACATCTTTGCCAAGCACATACTGGATAAAAGGTAATTGAACCTCAATGGAGTGTTCCCTTCTGTGAAATGTAACATCATCTAAGAAATACTTTGTACTACTCAGCAGCCTGGTGGCTCTTTCTGTATCAATATATACCTCTCCCAATGGTGTTATCCATGAACCTTCTTTCCATATTGATGCGCCATAGAATACATAATGATGTGATGGCCCAAGTATGATAACTGTTTCTATATCTTCATCTTTTAACTGCATGTACGATGATGCTGCTATCTTACCTGAGTATATGTATCCTGCGTGTGGTGAGAGAACAGCCTTTGTATGTTTTACTTTTTTTCGGGCTGCCCCCTCAAAGAGGTCCTCTAACATGTCTTCAAGTTGCTTTTTGTCCTCTGGATAGAAACTTCCAGCAAATTCAGGGTATCTTATCATATTATATACCTTGAAAGGTCCTCGTTTTCAATGAATTTTGCGAGTTTTGATTCTACGGTACGTGCATTTATAGTAATTTCTTTGACATCTATATCAGGCACTTCAAAAAGATGGTCTTCAAGTATCTTTGCCATAATAGTCTGTAATCTCCTTGCACCAAGGTCTTCCATTCTTTCGTTGGCAAGATTGGCATAATGAGCTATTTTTTTAATGGCTCCATCAGTGAATTTTAGCGATACACCTTCAGTGGCAAAAAGTGCCTCATATTGCCTTAGAAGTGAAGTCTCTGTCTCTGTTAGAATCCTATAAAATTCCTTTTCGCCAAGTGGTGAAAGTTCCACGCGTATAGGAAACCTTCCCTGAAGTTCTGGTATTAAGTCTGATGGGCTATGTTTGGTAAAGGCACCTGCTGCAATGAAAAGTATGTGGTCTGTTTTAACAGGGCCATATTTTGTAGCAACTGTTGTACCTTCTACAATTGGTAAGAGGTCTCTCTGTACCCCGCTCCTTGATACATCAGGCCCAGAGGTAGTATCAGAGCCAACTATTTTATCAAATTCATCAATAAATACTATGCCGCTTTCCTCAACCCGTTCCTTTGCCTCTTCTCTTAGTTTTGTCTGGTCAATGTATTTTTCAGATGCCTTTTCAAGTAGGAGTTTTCGTGCATCGCCGACCTTCATTTTCTTTCGCTTTTTTTTCTTTGGAAAGAGGTTTTTAATAGGTTCTGGTAGATCAAGGTCTCCTAAGTCCATCCCGGATTCAAATCCAGCACCTATTACGCCAAACATAGGTGGTGTGGTGGTCTCTTCAATCTCTACCTCAACTTCTCTATCATCAAACTTCCCTTCAAAAAGCATTTCTCGAAGTTTTATAAAAGTTTCGTTCTCTTCATCTTCTATAACCTGTGGATAGAGTTCTTTTAATAAAATGCGAGAGACATCCTGTTCTGCTTTCTTTCGTACCTTTTGCATCATTTCCATTTTAACCAGGGATATTCCAGATTCCATAAGGTCTCGTATCATTGATTCCACATTCCTGCCTACATACCCAACCTCTGTGTATTTTGTTGCCTCAACCTTTACAAACGGTGCTTTTATGAGTTCTGCGAGCCTTCTTGCTATCTCTGTTTTTCCAACACCTGTTGGTCCTATCATTATAATGTTGTTTGGTGATATTTCCTTTTTAAAATCGTTTGGTACACGTAACCTTCGCCATCTGTTTCTTATGGCAATGGCAACCATCTTCTTTGCATCATCTTGTCCTATTATAAACCTTGATAACTCTTTAACTATTTTTCTTGGTGTTAGAGCACCATAATCTTTTTCCTGTATTGCCATGCTTTACCCCTTATTTCCATAAAGTATATGCCCTTCTTAAATCTTTTATTGATAGATATACGGTTTTGCCCTTTTCTTATAGTAAATCTTTTAGATTGTACCATCCTTCCTGTAATATCAAAGAACCGAACATTAAGATGGCCGTTGTAATTAGCATTAATAGTGAATTTTATACCATCTTGCCGCATATGAATTGTTGGAATATAAACACTATTTTTTAGAGGCGTCCTTTTCTCCTGTATCTTAGATACAAAAGGTGTATCTGTGGTGAATTTTATAAAACTCCCTGGAATGAGGGATGCCGCTGTATTATCATAGTTGCCGTTGTAAAGATACTGAAGACCTGTGGTCTCATCTGGTGATTCTATGCCAACCGTCTGGTCTTGTGTATTGTCAAGTCTTTGATATGCAAATATTATCTCACCATCACCTGTTATAGTGGGGTAATATGTAGGGTCTCTCAATATAACCTCAAATGTTTCAATCTCACTATTATTGCCATATCGTGGAACGCCTGCCCACTCTACAATGAAGATATGACCTGTGTCATCGTAATGATAATAAATATTGCCCCCTTGTGATGGGTCAAGGTCATCCCATGATGGAGCAATAACGCCATAAGGTGCACCACTTTGTGGTATTGTGGAATTTGAATATACAGCATCGCTTTGGCTTATAAAGGAGAGCCATCCATTGGAGGAGATATAAACTGAATCGTAATTTATTCCATAGTATTTAAATGTAAACGGTAAACTTAAAGGAGTGACAGACTCATCTCCGACATTTGGCACGGGAGTGCCTATACCCTGTATATCAATAAACTCTATATGCTCCCACTCTGTGTACATAGTATCTAATCTGTCATAGGCATAATATCCATATGCATCAGGTCCCTCTACCCATGTAGAATCTTTCCAACCAACGGTGTATGTGAGTGTATCCTGTTTTGTAATTGTATCGTATGTGCATGTTGCAACCAATTGAACATATGCCCCAAGCGGTGTGCCATGTGATACAGAAAAGCCAAAATCAATAAATGTGTCTTTACCTGCTTGTATGCTATCTATGCTCATTGTATCGGTATTTACGGTGATATATGATGAGAGTGAACTAAGCCAGACCTTTACATCATAACCGGTTTCAGTGCCAAAGTTTCCATAACTTAGCCTTATAAACCCCATATCAGAAGGGTCAAGATGGCCATTTATATTACCAGATGTATCAATGATGCTATCTGTTTTTAATGAGATAACAGGCCTATTCTCCAAGAGATTCTCCACTGCATCAAGGTCAAATCCGGCTATGCTACCAGATGATGGATTACCACCTGCGTCCTGTATTTTTAGGTATCTTGCTGTTGTAAGTCCTGAGCCCTGTATTGAGAAGGTTGTTGTGCCATATCCATCTCCTATGTATGTCCAGGGCCCTCTATAATTTGTTGAGGCATAAACCTTAAAATGCTCATTCTGATACCCATCATCCCCTTCGTACACAGTAAAAGACCCAGAAATGGGCGTTCTCTCTCCCATATCCACCACTACCCAGCCTGTATCGTTAAGGGATACATAATCCCCATCTGGTGCGCCCAATATTGAAGGAATATGAGGTTTTATAACAGGTGTACTCTCTCTGTCAATGGCTGCTGCTACTGGTTTATAGATATAATATCCATTTGCTCTTGTAAGATAGATGTCAAGTTTGACAGAGGAGTCTGGTGGCACGGTTATATTGTTTATGGTTTTGGTTGCATATCCATTTGCCCATACCTTAATACTGTATGTGCCAGGGAGGGTTGGGAGGAAGTAATCCCCTGTTTCCCTGTCCGTATATACGGGCCAATCCCTTTCTATGCCGTATATAACAGCCTCACGAATAGTATCCCCACTTGTGCTATCTATCACATAACCGTGTATACCAACACCTGCCTTTTGAATAAATGCAATGATTGCACCCTTGTTTATCTTCCATGTAGTATCAAGTTCTGTATCAGGGGGGACAAACTCATGACATAGTTCAATAGTAACATCGTTTATGCCATCAATACCCATGGAATAATCATTTAAATCACCATAGGTTTGATACCAGTCGTATCCCTCAGTTACCCAGTATCCATCACCCTCTGCTGCTGTTGAGTCTCCATACATGTTTGCATAGGTTACAACAAGCTGGCTGTCTGGTATGTGGTCAGGGGAGTAGTTCCATATATAGTTTACTGCAGGGTGATATGTATGGTATGTAAGACCCATGGTGAAGTTCTCTCTCTGGCTCCATCTGTACATGGCATCTGTTTCTGGCTGTCCATAGGGTATTGTATCTCCACCGCCCCCAGTCCACATATATCCATAGTTTCTATTTAAATCTTTGCCATTGGCATTGTATCTTGTTTGTGCCTCGTGTCCATCAGGGTTGAGCATAGGCAAGATCCATATCTCTCTATTGTTTACAAGGTTTGTTATATATGTATCGTTTCCGTATTTTTCCGTAAGGTATGCGAGAAGGTAAAGGGGTATTTCTGCGCTGGGCCATTCGTTTCCATGATGGCATCCCACAATACGCACCTCTGCCTCATCCTCTTTTATATTGGGGTTATCAGAGACCTTTGCAGCGAGGATTAGTCTTCCCTGTACAGAATACCCAATGGTATCAAGTTTTACAATATCAGGGTGTGCCATGGCAATGGAATCCATTATGGATATGATCTCGCTGTAAGTATGGTAATGCATGGTGAGTGATGTATCAACCTTTGTTGTGGGTTTTGTTCTCGCTTTGGTGTATGCCCTTATATCAGGTATTAGCACCTTTACATCAAATCCCATGGACCTGAGTGTTTTAAGGTCTTTGTCCTTTATATATATTGTCGCTTTGTTTTGTGATACATCAACAATAGAAAATTTATATAGGGTTTTCAAGTCTTTTTTGCTGGATATAGGCACCTTAACCAGCATATCTGCCCTCAAAAGCCCGATTGAAATTAAAAATATGGTTATGCATTTTTTTATTGTTAATCTCCCTTTGGATTAAAGCCAAGGAACATAGGCATCTGGTTTCTCAATATCTTCACAATTATGGGTTTATTTGAATGTTTATACTTTTTCACCGCTCTTTTAAAACTCAAAAGTCCCTTAACTTCTATCTCCCCTACCTTCACTATAACATCACCCTTCCTAAATCCTGCATCATCAGCAGGTGAGTTTGGCGAGACTTTTATAATAACCACCCCTTCCTCTTGAGAGAGGCCCATCGCCTTTGCCATATCTGAACGGGCATCCACAACAACAAGCCCTGCCCATTTTGCCTTTCCAGGTTCTACCTCCTCTTCTTCTGACTTTTCACCCTTTGCCATGCTCTCTTTTTCTGGATATTCTGTTAATTTCATTGTTATCTTCCTTATTTTCCCATTGGGGCTTTTTACCTTCAATGTTACACGCGTGCCAGGGGGTGTCTCTGCAACCATTATCCTGAATTCCTGTAGGTCTGTAACCTTCTTGCCATTATAACTCAGAATAATGTCTCCTTCTTTCAGTCCTGCCTTTTGTGCAGGTGTCCCATCAAGCACCTCTGCCACTAAAACGCCATAAGGCTTTTTAAGTCCATAGGCTTTTGCAAGGTTTTCATCAACTGGCTGTGGCCTTATTCCCATGTATCCCCTTTGTACCTTTCCATGGGCTATAAGCTGTTTTGCAACCCATTTGGCTGTGTTTATAGGTAGGGCAAATCCTATGCCAACAAACCCTCCAGATGGGGATGTTATGGCAGTGTTTATACCGATTACTTCGCCTTTTATATTTAGAAGTGGACCCCCGGAGTTTCCTGGATTTATAGCAGCATCAGTCTGGATAAAGTCTTGATAATCAGGGCCCTGTGGGAGTGGAATACCTGATCTCCCTTTGGCGCTTATGACACCAACAGTGAGGGTCCTGTCAAGGCCAAAGGGATTGCCTATGGCAATAGCCCAGTCTCCTACCTGAATACTATCAGAATTGCCCAATCTAAGAACAGGTAAATCCCCAGAATATTCAATCTTGAGAACAGCCACATCTGTCCTTGGGTCAGCGCCCACCAATTTGACTTTATCCCCTTTTAGGATCTTTTTGTCAGATAATTTTACTATTATTTTATCAGCGTTTCTTACTACATGGTTATTGGTCAATATGTAGTAATACTTACCATCTTTTCTAAAAATAAAACCCGAACCCAATGACCTTTCTTTAAACTCCCTCTCAGGTATTTTAAACTGAGGTATTTGGTCCCCAAAGAACTTTTTAAAGAATTCATCAAAGGGCAGTTGAAACTCCCCACCTTGCTGTTTTATTATATGTTCTGTTGAAATATTAACTACTGCTGGCATAGCGAGTTTTGCTACTTTTGTAAATGGACTGTAGCCGTCAGGATTAACTAAAGGTACTGTAGCAGAACTTGATATATTCGTTGTATCTTCACTATGGAGCACCCCGGTTATGTTGAATCTTGCGGAGAGTATGAGACCTGCTATTATCCCTATCACGAACAGGGATATTCCTGTTATCCATTTTTGCTCTTTATTCATGTCCTACACCTCCTATGTTTATATTCTGCGATACTTTAACATCTGTGTAAACTTCAATCTCTTTATTTAATTTACTAAACCCAGGAAATATATAATTATCTTTTAACCTAAATTTTTCACTTGCTTCAAGTGGCCTTCCGTCATCTAAAAGATGATAAATATATCCTGATGTAGAGCCTTTTGTAAAACTTTTATACGCATAGGTTCCTATATATCCTGCATCCTTTACATCAAAAGACCCCTTAAAAGTTATATATGCACTCCCTTTTGCACTTTTTGACCTGTCAATGCCTTCATAACGATATACCTTGCTTCCTATTTTTGTTTCCTTTTTATAAATATCAAGTGGTTTGAATGTTCCAGGATGCTGGTAATCGTATAGCAAAGAAAATACCTCATAATCAGCCACAAACTCAGCATTGCTACCTTGAAGTGTGGGTAACTTCTCTATTCCACGAATATCAACAACATCACCACCTGGGGTAAGTCTAATTGTTATAGTATGTCCTTTTAATCTATCAAAAACCTCTGTGGCAAATGGTTTACCATTATGGGTAACAGCGCCCGAAGCCCTTGTTATGTTCAAATTGAGTGTTATAAACTCACTTGAGACCTCAGAGACCGTTTCACTGAGTCCAAGATTGTATTTCATGATGTAATTTCTTATGCTGTCGCCTTCTTTAATTGTAATAGTACGTTCTATTTTCATAGTGTAATCGGCAGTTTGACCGGGGGTGAACCTAAGACTGAATGTGGCAGGTTTTTTGACAAATGTCTTTGCACAACCTGACAAGAAAAATATGGCTATAAGAAAAGATAACTTCTTCATATTACCCTCCTTGAGTATAAAATTTAATTATTTTTGTTTGAATTGTCAATAGTTTGAAAAGGCTTAAGAGCATTTAATAGGTCTTTGTGTGGTTCTATATCGTGCACACGTAGAATATCAATGTTTTTTAAGGTAAGATATGATGATATGGCAAGTGTACCCCAAAGACGTTCTGAGGGACTTTCCTTACCAGTAAGATAACCAATGAGGGATTTTCTTGAATGCCCTACGAGTATAGGGAATCCCAATTCTTTGAACTTTTCTATATTCTTAAGGATTTCAATGTTGTGTTCTTGCTTTTTTCCAAAGCCTATCCCAGGGTCAAGTATTATTTTTTCCTTCTTTATACCGTGCGATAAGGCGAAATCAATCCGTTCTTCAAAAAAATCCCTTATTTCACTTACAACATCATTATACTCGGGATTTTTTTGCATATCTTTTGGCTTTCCCTTCATATGCATTATTACAATGTAAGATTGAAATTCCTTGACAACATTCACCATATCCTTATCAAATCTCATGCCAGAGATATCATTTACCATGATAGCACCCTTTTTAAGAGCGTATTCTGCTACCTTAGATTTATATGTATCAACAGAAACAGCATAACGTTGTGTGTCTATATAAAAAAGGGCTGAACCTACTCTTCTTAATTCCTCTTCCTCTGGTACAGGTTCTGCACCAGGCCTTGAAGATTCTCCACCTATATCAATAATATCTACTTTATGCCTTATAAGTTCGTCTATACGCTTTTTCAGTGCATCTTCCTCCATATATCTGTTGCCATCATAAAAAGAATCAGGGGTAATATTTAGAATACCCATTAAAAGTGGTTTGTTTTTAAAGGAAATAGCTCTCATCTTAGTATGATCTCCTTCTTCCCATTTTTGATGTAAATTCCTCTTTTCAATGTTCCTTTAATTTTTCTACCATCTATGGAGAATACACCCTTTGGCCATTTTTTAGCCCTATGTTTTTTTGTTTCTCTTATTGTAGAATAGGTATCATCATAAACAAAATACCCATTGTTGGCATTATCAATAGACAATATTGCTGGGAAATAAGATGTTTTATCCCCTGAAATCATTGAAAAATTATTTTGGTATATGCTTATTTTTGGGAGACTTGTATTGTATGGAGAAGTCAGGACAGATTCATATAGGTAATTATCATCAATAAAGAATACCTTAAGAGAGTCCTTTGCTGGAATGATTACAGGATATTTTTCTGGAACGGTATCGGCTGATATTGTATTGTATTGCCATGTATCACCCTCATGATATGAAACAGCAAAAAAGATGTCAGGGTCGGGTACGGCAGAGGAGGATAACCTTTCGTATGCTACAAAAACTGTATCATATGTTGCATAGATGGAAAAATGCCCTGTATCTGGTATCATACTGTCTATTAAAATGGGTGTTGTAAAACTTGCTGGATATGAACCGTTTAAAAGGTAAAGATAGTTTTCATCAGTGATTTTCTTTTCATAGATTATGTGCAATCTATCTCCGGTATTGTTGAGGGATGTTGTAAAATCAAAGTTTATAATACCTGTATCTATTAAAACTGTATCAAGTGGATAAAATGAGGTACCATAGTCTGATGAATGGGTCATAAATAGTCCTGAATCGTTTTTAAGAACCATGTACCATATGGGAAAAGAATACTGGTGAATGTATCCATCATTGTAAAGAAGCAATTTCTCTGCTTTTGTGTGAATACTGTATATTGTATCAGGACTGAGATGTACAAACCTTATTATCTGGATGCTGTCATACGCTATTTTCCTCGCCATTATAAGTATGGAATCGTAAGAAGATATACTAAATACACCGATAGAATCATGAAGTTCGTAAAACAATGTTGGATGTTCGTTGAAAATATGATATAGAAGGAGGGTGTCACCATCCCAGAGTGCCGCATAGGTTATAGCACTATCTTGGGAACTTATTGCGCATTTTTTTGCTGGATGTAATGGTACCTGTTGCCATGTTAGTACAAAAAGCAAAAGATATGTCATATTCACATTATAAATCAACCATTATGTATGTCAAAAAAGGATTTTACTTATTTAAAATATCCTTTGCCACTTTGGAAAAATCCGTATCTGGAAACACCTTTATACCCTTAGCACCAACATTCTGAGCGAGTTTAATATCAGAATCTTTATCACCAATTACATATGATGTTTTTATGTCTATATCAGGGTATTTTTTGAGAAGGCGTAATATCATAAAAGGTTTAGGTTTTCTGCAGCCACATCTTTCCTTTGGATGATGGAAACATACTTGTATATCTTTTATAAATACTTTATGCTCTTTTAATATCTCAACTAATGTCCTATTTATCCGCATAACCCGTTTCCTTGAGACCCACCCCCTTTTCACACCTGATTGGTTTGTTACAATAAAGAGGTAAAAACCAGCATCTTGAAGGGCTCTAAGTCCTTCTATGACACCTTTTTTTAGTCTTATAAACTCTGGTGTATTTAAATACCCTTTTTCCTCAATAATTGTGCCATCTCTATCAAGGAAGATTGCCTTCTTCATTTAGAAAATCAATAAATTCCTTGAGTTTTTTAAATGCCTTATGCCTATGAGATACCAAGTTTTTTAATTTTTCAGGCATTTCAGCAAAGGTCATTTTTAATGGAGGATAGTAAAAAATAGGATCATAACCAAAACCATTCTTGCCCCTTTGCTCTGTGAGGATAATACCATCTACTCTGCCTTCAAAATGAAAGTATCTTTCTTCACCTAAGTAGAGGACAGCGACTGTTATAAAATGCGCTGTACGCTCTTTTTCTGGGACTTTTTTGGCAAGTTCAATGAGTTTTTTTCTGTTATCCTCATATGTTGCATTCTCCCCTGCAAACCGTGCAGAGTATACCCCCGGTGCTCCATTAAGAAAATCACAGCAAAGTCCTGTATCATCAGCAATGACAGGCAATTTTAATGCTTTGTAAAGCGTTTCTGCTTTAATAAGGGCATTTTCAAGGAATGTCTTTCCTGTCTCTTCAGCATGGTATTCAATACCTATATCCTTTGGAGTCATTATGCTGTAAGGGTGCATAATTCTTTCTATTTCTCTCTTTTTGTCAGGGTTATTTGAGGCAAGAAGAAAATACAATTTATTTATTTATCTCAGTTTCAACAACAAATGCGTCTGGATATCCTTCTTGACGCAGTTTCTCCTTGTATTGTTCTGCCTCCTCCTTAGATGAAAAATCGCCCACCCTTACTTTATATGGCCCATCTATAGATGGGTCGTACTCAATGTAAACAGGAAGTGAAAGAACACTTTCTGCTTCTTTTTTTGCCTTCTCTGCACGTTCTTTTGTGGAAAAGGCAAAGATCTGCACCCTAAAGCCATGCACCTTGTTTGTATTTTCAGCCTGGGTTGGTGATGTTATTTCAGGTGCTTTCGCATTCTTTGCTGTGGTGTCTGGTATGAAGTTGAAATAACTGGTTGTGTCCCTGCTGGTTGTATCAAGAGTAGCCTCTTCTTTTCCAGTATCTTCTGTTTTTTCTTCCTTAACAATTACGACCTGTTTACGTGGTGCACATCCAGAAAGGATAAAAAGCGAGAGCAGAACAGAAAAAAAGACCTTCAATTTATTCACTCTCTGTTTTCCAATTATACTTCTTTATGAATTTTTCAACACGTCCACTCTGGTCCACACCATAGCGGGATTTTTTCTCACCTGTATAAAATGGGTGACATTTAGAGCATATTTCCACATGTATTTCCTTTTTAGTGGAGCCAGTCCTTATCTCATTGCCACATGCACATTTAATTACAGCATCTGGATAATACTTAGGATGAATTCCTTTTTTCATTTATTATTCCTCCCTTTTTGTTTGTCTTAAATTATAATGCAAAACCTATGAAGTGTAAATACACCGGCCCGGGATGCGTTGTTTGACTTTTCCAAGTATTTATAATAAAATATACTTGTTAAGCGGAGGGAGAATATGTTATATATGTATCTTTTAATGCTATTTTTTGGAAGCAGTGCAAAGCCTGTTGTGAAAAATATCGGAGAAGGCAGGGATTTTGGTAATATAAAAGGCATTTGCCAATGGGGCACACGTTCGCACTCGCAAATGATTGTAAAACTTATATCATTTGATAAATACAAGGTTGCATTGCTTAAAGAGTGGATATTTGGGGGAAAGGAAAAATTGGATACAACCACATATAATTTTAAGATTGATGGAAAAAGTATAAAAATAGAAGGGATGCCATATTTTACAGGTATGTACACCTATTCTCCAACTTTTATCGCTATTTTTGAAAAAAAGGTGCACTGGCGATATATCTCATCAGATTCTTGCAAAAAAAGTACATATTTTAAATATCCTGGAAAAGGATTGTTCTTTTTTGATGTTAGATCAAAGGGGCATATAAAGCCGTGCAATATAATGAGTATTAACACAGAAGTGGCTGAATTCTCGCCCTTCTATGAAACAAAAAACAATCATCTATTCTTCCTACGGGTAGGAGACAGTCTTCAGGATAGCATCAAGGTTGTCATTGCCAGAGAGGGGAAATTACAAAAGAGCCAGTATATTAGAGAGGGAGAGTTGTACTTAGGTATTATGGATAACGCTCACTATGATGTACAGATAGGGCAACTTGATATTAACTTACCAGAAGCATTGAGGTTGTTGGGACAATGAAACACATAGAGGTAATTAAGTTTATAAAAGAGATATTAAAACAAAGGCATGAGAACGCCATATTGGATGCGATAGTCTCTTTTGCTCTGTATTTCTTTGTTATAATTGCCGTTGTCGTTGGTGTCATTTTTCTTATAAAGGTGTTGCCCTGGATTGTAAAACAGACAGGAGGACCTGTATACAGTTTATTTAGTGCGAAGAAAGGAAAAGAAGAGCGTAAAGAGGTTTACCATCACATTGACAGACCTTTGAAAAAACTTGAATTTTGAGTAATTTTCCATATAGAAAAGCATCCGCCTTTTTTAAGGACAAGTTTAATGCGAGGGTTTACAGGGTTGCTGTAGATGCAGGATTCACCTGTCCTAACAGGGATGGTACCCTCGCAAGGGGAGGGTGTATTTTCTGCGATGAGGAAGGCTCTCGTGCATCTTATGTAAATCCGAAGGCGCCTATAAAGGAACAGGTTTTAGATGGCATAGGAAAATTAAAATCTTCTTACGGTGCAGAAAAGTTTATCGTTTATTTCCAATCTTATAGTAACACCTATGCCCCAATAGAAAAACTTAGATTGCTCTATTTTGAGGCGCTTTCATCACATCCTGATGTAATAGGTATTTCTATTTCAACAAGGCCTGATTTACTTCCAGAAAGCGTTTTAGACCTCCTTGAAGAGATTTCAAAAAAATACTTTGTAATGCTGGAGATAGGCGTTCAAACCTTTAATTATAAGAGCCTTATTAAAGCAAGGAGGTTTCATACAGTATCTGATTCAATTGATGCTATCTTGCGTGCAAAGAAAAGAGGGTTGCATGTTGTAGCACACATGATACTGGGCCTTTTTGACGAGATAAACATTGAGACCATTGAAGGGGGGAGAATACTCTCTGTACTTGGAGTAGATGGAGTGAAAATTCACCATCTCTATGTTATAAAGGATACCCCATTGGAAGGTCTTTATAGAAGAAATAGGGTAAAGGTTTATGAAAACCCTATGGATTTTGCAAACCTTGTTGTGCGTTTCCTTGAGAATATAAGTCCTTCTATGGTGATACACAGGGTGCAGGGTTTCGCACCTAAAAGGCGACTTGTTGCACCTTTGTGGACATCTAATAAGCACATAATATCAAACTTAGTTGAAAAAATTATGAGGGAAAAAGGGACATATCAGGGTAAATTTTATAGGTACAATGACTAAGGTTCTTGTCGTTAATCCGCCTGTATATGATTTTTCTTTGTATGATTTTTGGCTTAAACCCTATGGGCCACTCAGGATATATGCCTTTTTAAAGAGATATAATAATTTGAATGTTAGGTTCTTTGATTTTCTTGATAGATACAGCCCTTATGTAAATGCCTATGGCTATAAATACAAAGATGCCTACGGGAAGGGTAAGTTTTTGGGTGTGCAGATAGAAAAGCCTTCTGTTTTGGAGTTTGTAAAGAGAAAATACAAGAGATTTGGTATACCACCTGTTTATTTTGAAGATGAACTTCGGTCTTTTAAGCCCGATTTTGTACTTGTATATACGGGTATGACTTATTGGTACCCTGGGGTAATAGAGGTGATGAACAGTGCAAGGAGTATTCTCGGGAAAAAAGTCCATATTGTAACAGGAGGGATCTTAAGTACATTATGTCCAAACTTTTTAAAAGAAAAGGGCGTAGATACAGTGATAGAGGGTGAAGCCTTTGATAAACTTGCAAGTATTTTTGATTTGCCATCTAAGAAAGAAGAAGACCATATACTACCTTGTTGGAGTGCCTACAAGGAATTACCCTATGTTGTCATAAGACTTACAGAAGGCTGTCCTTTTAGATGTCCCTATTGTGCATCTTATATCTTAAAGCCAAGATTTAGAGTACTTGATATAGATAGAACATTTGAACATGTAAAAAAAATGGCGTCAAAAGGCATTAGGGATTTTGTCTTTTATGATGATGCCTTGCTTGTAAGGAAAAAAGATGCGTTATTTCCGTTTTTGGAAAAGGTGATTAAAGAGCGTCTTTCTTTGAGGTTTCATACGCCTAATGCACTTCATGCCAGATTTATAGATGAGGAGACGGCATATATTATGAAAAAAGCAGGATTTTCAACAATCTATCTTGGTTTTGAGTTTCAGGATGAAAGGTTGCAAAAAAAGATGGGAGGTAAGGTATATACCTATGAGTTTGATAGGGCTGTTAATAATCTTCTTCAAGCAGGTTTTAAAAGAGAGAGTATAACAGGCTACGTTTTTCTGGGTATATTGGGGCAATCCCCGGATGAGGTAGAGCGGGCATTGAGACATGTTAACTTTACTGGTATAAGGGTGATGCTAAGTGAGTTTTCCCCCATTCCTCGTACGCCACTTGGCAATAAGGCCATTAAGGAGTATGGTATAGATGACCTTCTTTTAACCAATTGCTCGGTATTTCCACTTATTTCAATGGGTGAGGAAGCAGTAAAATATCTAAAAAACCTAAAAAATAGACTAAACGCGAGTATTCCAAAATAATAGAGACATGCCAAGTAGTTATCATGAGCAGATTCCAATCATTATTGATATACTACTCAGGATAAAACCAGCCTCCTTATTGGATGTTGGTGTGGGTTTCGGAAAATACGGATTTCTTGCAAGAGAATATCTTGAGATATGGGATAATGATAAGGGATATGGTAGTTTTAAGGTTAGAATAGATGGTGTAGAACCTTTTGCAAGGTATATTACTCCATGTCATGAGTATATTTACAACAATATCTATAATATGGATATCTTAGAGTTTGTTAAAGAGCAAAAGATGGGATATGACCTTGTACTTCTTATTGATGTTTTGGAGCATATAGATAAGGATGAGGGGAAAAAGCTATTACAAATACTTTTGAGAAAAAACAGAAATATCCTCATTTCAACCCCAAAGGTATTTAATAAGCAAGGCGAAGTTTTTGGCAATAAATATGAAGTCCACAGGTCTTTTTGGAAGAAAAAGGAACTTTTGAGTTTTAAGAGCGGAATAGTAATACCATTTAAATGGTCTCATATTGTCTTTCTTGGCAGGGATTATAAAAAACTTAAAAGGTATAGATTAAAAAGACATCTTATCAAATTTTTCCCTGGACTCATACAATAATTCTTTCAAAATCCTTGTGCCTTAAGACTTATATGTCAAGAAATAATACACCTATTTCATTAATTCGTACTGCTAACAATTATAAGTCTTTAATTTACATTATTTTTTGATACCCCCTTGACTTTCCCTTCTTGTTATGTCATAATAAGGATATGAAGTGTCCTGTTTGTGGTAGAGAAAATCCTGATGATGCTGTATTTTGTATATATTGTGGGGCTAACCTAAATCCTACCAAGATTCGTAAACCCCTTGGAGAAAGAAAACTTGTAACGGTTTTATTCGCAGATATAGTAGGGTTTACCACTATGAGTGAGGAACTTGATCCAGAAGAGGTACTAAAAATTATAAATACATTTTTTGAAAAACTTGAAGAACCTGTCCGTAAATATGAGGGAACAATAGATAAATACATGGGTGATGCTGTAATGGTAGTTTTTGGAGCACCGTTGGCTCACGAAAATGATTCAGAAAGGGCCGTATATACTGCACTTGAGATGCAAAGAATATCTAAGGAATTCAGCAAAAAGGTGGATAAAAAAATAAGGTTGTCCATAGGCATTAATACTGGACTTGTTGTAACTGGGGAGGTGGGTGGAAAAGAAAAAGCACTTTACTCTGTAATAGGCGATACTGTTAATGTGGCTAAACGCGTTCAGGAATTTGCAGGCCCTGGTGATATTATAGTTACAGAGAGCGTTTACCATCTGACAAATTATTTATTTGATTATCAAGAAATTGGAACTATCACAGTAAAAGGAAGAAGACAGCCGGTTAAAGTTTTTAAGGTTTTAAACCATAAAACAACCTCAAGCAAGGACGCTTATATTAAAGGGAAACTCGTTCCATTTATTGGCAGAGAAGAAGAACTTGAGAAGATTATTGAACGAAAAGATTATGCATTTTTAAAGAAAAAGGGTCAGATCGTTGTCATCTCAGGAGAACCTGGCATTGGAAAATCAAGATTGAAATTTGAAATAAAGAACTCTGTTGATAGAAACAATGTGTTTGTGTTTGAAGGAAAGAGTGCTCCACATACAAAGCATATCCCCTATTGGCCTATTATAGAGATTCTAAAAACGATCTTTGAGATAGATGAGTTTGACACAAAGGATGTAATAAAGGAGAAGTTAGAAAAGCAATCTAAAAAATTTAATCTTGACAAGGAAAATTTAGAGGCTATTATGGAAATAATCGGTTTGAGTGAGGTCTCTTCTTATGAATTTAAACAACTTAAGTTTGCCGTATGGAATATTATTAAAAAACTGTCTGAAATAAAGCCCATAATGCTCATTTTTGAGGATATACATTGGATGGACATATCTTCACTTGAAATTCTTTCCTATCTTGCTGAGGCAATAAAAGACGTTCCTGTTTTAATGGTCCTTATTACAAGAAGTGGATTTTTGCCTGAAATACCTGTAAGTTATAATGTTCTTAACATTTATCTTAAACCATTTACAATGGAGGAGAGCAAAGATTTTGCAGCAAAACTACTTGGTGTTGTGGTATTACCAGAAGAATTTGCTGATGTTGTTCTTAAAAAGGCAGAGGGCAACCCATTTTTTATAGAGCAGATTGTATCACATCTTGTTGATAGAGGTTATATTGAGGTAAAAAATAGAAGTCTTATTATTAAGAAAGAAATAAGGGAAGAGGATATTCCTCATAGCATCCACAGCATTATATCTGCAGAGATAGATAGATTGCCCCGCGACCTTAAAGAGATTGTGAAGAAGGCCTCTGTTATAGGTAGGGAATTTAATGTAGAGATTCTTAAAAAACTTGCGGAGGAAGAAAACATTGAGGACTTACTGCTCACCTTGCAGGGTAAGGGAATTATTTATCGTAGTAGAACCCAGGCAAATACTTTTATTTTTAAGCATACCTTTATTCGGGATGTTGCATATAATATGTTATTAAAATCTGAAAAGAAATATCTTCATACGAGGATTGCTTACATCCTTGAAGAACTGTATCAAGACAGAATAGATGAATATACAGACCTTATCTCATACCATCTCCTTGAGGGCAAGGCATATCAAAAGGCTCTTAATTACATGCTCAAGTCAGCAGAAAAAGATACAAGATTACATCTTTTCAAGAGTGCTTCACAGAAGTATGATACTATTACAAAGGTCGTAGAGGCACTCAATAAGGAAGGTACAAATGTACCTCATAATGTGCTTTTTAGAGTGTATCTCGGTAAAGGTCGTGTATCGGAATACCTTGGCCTGTGGGATAGGGCACAAAAAGAGTATTCAAAAGCAATGGAATATGCAAAAATGGTTGATAATTCCTACGGTATAATAGATGCAACATGTGGAATGGCTCGTGTGCTATACCTCAAAGGTTTCGTAGATCAATCCTTTAAACGTGCAGAGTATGCAAAAAAACAAGCTGAAGAGCTAAACTATAAGGTGGGTCTTGCAGAATCCCTTTACATTATTGGACAGATTAACCAACTCAAGGGAAATATTAGCGAATCACTTGAACTTATAGAGAAGTCTATGTCTATTTTTGAGGAAATTGGCTACAAGGGAAGACAGATAGAGTTATCTATAAGGAAATCATATCTTTGCACTATAATTGGGGAGTATAAAGAAAGCCTTAAAACGCTTAGAGATGCTCTTCAAATTGCAAAAGAGAGGGATGATAAGTACTCCATAGGAAGAATACTTGGGGAAGTGGCAAGAGTTGAGATTTTGAAGAACAGAAGCGAATATGCAAGAGGGGTTGCCAAGGGGGGATTGCAGTATCTTTCAGAAATCGGGGACCTTGGAGGGCAGGCAGAACTTTTGAACATTCTTGCTGATTCATATCTTAGGGAATCCGAATATGGTGAGGCTCTGTCGGTTCTAAGAAAAGCACTTGATATATACAGGCAGATTGGGGAGAAAAAGGGTCTTGCGCATACCATGTCAAAAATAGCGGAAATACTCTTTTACTATATAGGGGACAAGGATGAGAGTCTCGCGTATCTAAAGCAGTGCAGTAGAATACAAAAAAGTATGGATGATAGACTTGGTCTTGCTTATTCCTACCTCAGATTATCAGACCTTTATGCACATAATGGTCAGTTCAGCATATCAAAGAATTTTGCCACTCGTGCCAAAGATATAGGCGAAGAGGGTGGCATAAAATCCATATATATAAGGGGGCTTTCGCGGATTGCGGAGATAGAGTTCTTTGAAGGCAAATATGATGAGGCGCAGAGGCTTTTAGGTACTGCCTATAATACCATGAAAAAGTCAAAAGTAAATATACAAACTCAAATGGATTTTTATAAAAGAGCAGTACTTATTTATTCAGTTTTAGGAAAATATGATAAGGCTGAGAATTACATTCAGGAATTTGAAGGTATTAAGGATATACCCAAGGATATATTTTCAGCCTCCGTGTTAATGGAAAAGGCAAGATATTTTGTGTTAAGTGGTAAATATAAAAAGGCGAAAGAACATGTTTTTGACCTATTTTCAAGGGTGTTTAACTTTGAGAACAAGGAACTATATTCCATCTCTATGATACTTAAAGGACTTGTAATTGCAGAATTGGAAGATTATACAAAAGGCAAAGAGTCTGTAGAAGAGGGTATCACGCTTGGCTTTTTGTTCCTCTCACCATTTGACTTAGCCCTCTCGCAATTTTTATATGGAAAAGTGGCGCTTGCTCATGGAGATAGAGAGGGACTTCTATTGAACTTTACCAATGCCGTGGAGATTTCTAAAACAAACAATATAGTTCCCATACTTGGCCTTGTCAGAAAATTTAGAGAAAAGCACAAAGGTATTGACATTATGCTTTAAGGTCTTTAAAATATAAACTAACATGGAAAATCTTTATTTAGACAAGTTAAAAGAATTTACAAAAAGTCTGGGTAAGGCTTATCGGGCTTTTAAAATATACCCGGAGGGTCATGAAATACCTTTAATCTTTTTAAGGGAACTCTGGGAGAAGATTAGAGAACTCTTTAGATGGAAACCTGAGATCTCTTTTATTATTGATGAAAGGCGACTACTTGATCCTGCTGGGAATGTAATTTATGAAGAAAAGGCATCGGAGGACAATATTGCATGGATCTTCTATCGTGGCGGACTTAGAGGAGTATCAATCGCACCAGGAGTCACTTCGGATGAGGTAAAAGAATTTCTTGAAGCAATATCGAAAAAAGCATTAATAGAAAAGGACCCGTATGCTTTCATTGCTCTTTTAGGGCAGAAAAATTTAGAGAATTTCCAGTTTGAACTTGCAGAGGATTACATAAAGAGTATGGACTTTCCTATACCTGAGACTATGGAAGATATTCTTGAACACAAGGATGTTGAACCTACAGGTGAGCCCATGGACGAAGAGAGCGAGGAGATCATAGAGCAAGAAGATACATCCATTATGCTGCAAGCAAGAGAAGTGGTTGAAATAACAAAGGACGAGGAAGAATACATTTCTAAGGAAATTGAAGAAGAGCAAGGAGAAGACAAATTAACCAAGTCTGTTAATTATCTTTTGTACTGCCTTAATTTTGAAAAGGATGCAGAGTGGTACAAAAAAATTCTTAGAGGCATAGAGGAGTATATCTACCGCTCCCTTTCTAAAGGTGATATAGGCAAATCCCTTAAAATTGTTAAGTTGCTTCAGATGTTTGAGAAGAATTACATGGCTACGGACATCACAAAGTCCTCCTACATTGAGGAAATCTACCGAAGTCTTGGAGAGAAAGAGAATATTGATTATATACTCAATTCAGATAACAATTTAAAACCAGAGTTTGTTACAGAGTATATCTCAATGCTACATCCAGATGCAGTTAGTATAATAATGCCCAAAATACCTAATTTAAAGAGCAATCAACTAAAAAATGCGCTGGTTTTGGGCATATCGCAAATATCAGGTCTTAGGCCTAATCATTTAGAAAAATATCTTAAACTTGAAGCAAATGAGCGGAATAAACCAATTATAACCTTTGCGCTCTCAGTCTTAGCTAAGGTAAAGTTTAAAGACCTAATACCAATGGTTATTGCATATAAGGATTCACCTGATAGTGAAATACGTCGCGCTGTCCTTGAAACCCTTGTTGATATAGGGACTGTTCAGTCCTATAATGCGGCTATGAGTTTCTTTGACGATGAAGATGAAAATGTAAGGCTGATTGCTTATCAACTGTTTAAGAAATATAATCCTTCAAAACTTAAGAAGGTGCTCAAAGACAAACTCCTATCTAAGGAATTGGATGATTTGAGTTTTGTAGAGAAAGAAATACTCTTCAACTCTGCTATATCTTTGGATGATCCAGAAATTACAGAATTACTAAAAAATATAATAACACGAAAGAGGAGCATTTTCAGAATCATCTTAGGAGATAAAAAATATCACGAAACAGAGAAACTTCTTGCCATAACAGCGGGTAATTTGAACACATCCAATACCTTTGATATATTGTTAGCCTGCGTATCTTATGGTAACAAGAAAATAAGAGGGCTGTGTCAGGAGTTACTTTCTAATAAAAAGAGGGGGAAAAATGCCCAAACTTGAACTGGATAATGTACTTATATTATTTGTTTCAACCTTAAAGAGTGCCAAACTTTACGATGAGGGCCATCCTCTTTTAAAGAGCAATCTCAAAAGACTCCTTGGTGTAATAAATAATTCGGTAGAGGAAGATAATGAATTCAGTTTGGCTGTAAAGAATTGGTATATTTACATAATGGGTGAACGTATCAGAATACACGCATTAAATTTTACTTATGTCAAGACAGTTCTTGATATGTTTAAAAACAAGAATATTGGCGGATTTGTTGTGAAGGATAAACTTGAAGCAACACAACTTTTAACCTTTTTGCGTATTCTTTATACAGAGGGACTTAAAAAAGAGCATATAGAAAAGAAGATTAGTGATGCAGGACTTTCTGAAAAGATAAATATACTACCTCTTATACAGAAAGGTGAAATACTGGACCCTAAACAACGGGTAAAAACCGTATACTTTGAGACTATTGGCCTCGTTAAAAATATTGCAATGACAAAAGATATGAAAAAAATGCGTACGAAACTGAGCGTTGGTGTTTATTACCTTATAGATACATTAAAAACTTCAGAACAGTTGTTACTTGGTCTTACAGTAGTAAAGAATTATGACAATTATCTTTACAATCATTCTGTTAATGTGGCAATACTTTCCCTTTCTATGGGTGTAAGACTGGGTCTTAAAACAAGTCATCTTCTTGCCCTTGGTCAAGCGGCTCTTCTTCACGATGTGGGGATGTCAACGTTACCCAAAGAGATTGTATCAAAACCCAGTGTGCTCACTCCTGATGAGTGGGATATAATAAGGCAACATCCCATAAGAGGTGCTGAACTTTTGTGCGAACTTCTTGGTGTAACTGAGGAGTCTGCTCCGTGCATCATTTCTGTCCTTGAACATCAAAGAAATTATGATAAGTCTGGGTACCCTGAATTTATCCAGATGGATAAACAGAGTTTACTAAGTCGTATCATCAGAATATGTGATTTTTATGATGCTGTGACCACACCAAGGGTTTATAGTCCCGTGCCCATGACCACTTCGGAGGCATTAAAGCATTTAATTGAAGGTTCAGGTAAATTATTTGATCCGGTTCTTGTGAAGTACTTTGTAAATCTTATTGGGATATATCCTATAGGAACATTGGTATTTTTAAACACAGGAGAGTGGGGTATAGTAATTGGACAGTCTAAGAGTAAAGAAAACTTTGATAAACCAATAGTTCAAGTTATTAAGGATGCCTCAGGAAATGATATAAAGCCAAAGGTTATTGACCTTGCATTTTCAGAGAAGTTTATTATGAAATCAGATACACCATGGAAATATGGCATAGACCCTGCTCAGTATTTTATTTAATATATGGACAGGATAAAACTGCTTGAAGAACTTGGTGCAATAAAGAGAGGGCATTTTCTTTTAACTTCAGGACTGCATTCAGATACTTATATTGAAAAGTTTAGACTCTTTGAGCATCCTCATATGCTATTTAAATTCATAGAGGAGGATTTAAATAAAATTGCTGGACTCGGATTTGATGCTGTTATAGGTCCACAATTGGGTGGTGCATTTGTGGCGTGTTCAGTTGCGTCTTTGTTAAAAAAGGTTGCTATTTATGTAGAAAAAGATGCAGTTGGAGATTTTTACATAGGAAGAGGTTTCAAAATAGAAGGCAAAAAACTCCTTCTTGTGGATGATGTGCTTACAACAGGCAGTTCAATTAAGAAGATACTTAAACTCCTTGATAAGAGGGCAGAAGTTTCGGGCATATATGTGCTTGTTGATAGAAGAGAGAAGAAAACAGATAATTTTATGGGTATTCCACTTATCTCTGGAACTTGGTTTAATGCAATCGTGTATGAACCAGATAAATGTCCACTCTGCAAAAAGAAAATACCCCTAACAACCAAAAAGACGGATATTATAAAATAATTTTATGGAGCTGAGGGGATTTGAACCCCTGGCCTCCAGAGTGCGATTCTGGCGCTCTCCCACCTGAGCTACAGCCCCAAATGTTGGCTATTATTATAATTTTAGTATGATGAACTTGCAATGATAAATTTATTCAATACCCCATAGGTCTTTTAATTCTTTGTTTATATCATCCATTTCCTTTTTGCTAAGACCATCTTTCCTTACTTTTTTGTGATAACTTTTCCTTTCCTTTTTCTTTATAATTTGAAAAAACTCTTCAATGCTTATTACACTGGACCCTACAGACTTTACACGCATAGAAAGGTGTACATCGTTCGTAACAACGATTTTATTGTCTGCACCTTTCTTTAAGAGTAAATTTACAATATAAGTATCCGCATCCTGCGCTGTTCCAGAGACCTTAACAAAACCCACGAAATCTGGTGGTATATCAAACTTACCATCAAACACTATAACAAAGTTGTGTCCAAGTTCCTTCATCAAAACAGGTACTATGGATTTAACAGTAAGAATGGGATCTTCTTTAAGATATGAGTTAAATAGAGGATGTTTAAGCAAATTATAACCATCAATAATGTATTTCATACGCTTAGATTAACATAAAAAGAGTGAATTTCCAAAAGGTCTTTAATAGAGGGGCAAACAATTATAAAACTAAATGCTCCAGGTAATCTGCCTGTTTTGGTATTACCTTGCTGCTCTCAAAAGCATTAAGAAATCTCTGTCTTGCATGCTCTCCCATTTTTAGTCTTAGTTCCTCGTGGCTTAACATTATATCTATGCTATGTGCTAATGCTTGTGGGTCACCAGGGGGTACGAGTAACCCTTCTTTATTATGCTGAAATATATCAGGTATACCGCCTGTATTTGAGGCAATCACAGGGGTACCAACAGATAGTGATTCAATAACAGTAGTAGGGAAGTTATCACTGCGGCTTGGAACAACACTAATTGTAGAGCGAGCAAGGTGCTTTAGAACCTCATCGTGTGGCAATTCTCCAAGAAAATGACAATGGTCTTGTACGCCTAATTCATCGGCTAGTTTCTGGTATTTTGTCTTCATAGGGCCTGCGCCAATAAACTTCACCACGAGGTCAGGATACTTGTGGTGAAGTAGCGAAATACCTTTAATTAACACATCCTGCCCCTTACAAATATCCAAACGGCCAACGCATACAATAGTATTTGTATCCCGCACAAAAGAAAACTTAAATTGTTTAAGTGGATCTGGCATGGAGTTATGAAGTATGTGAATCCGGGAAGATGGGATATGGTAAATAGTAGTCAAGTCCAAAGCCCCGGCACTGGAAACAGGTACAAGATGTGTACAAAGACGATAGATTAACATTTTGCGAAAATTGAGCAAAGATATTTGCCATGGAGGTCTCTTGGCATCTAATCGAATAGCCTCATTTAGTGTGTGATACCAGGCAATTCTAATAGGTACCTTAGCAAGATACCCTGCAAGCATTAAAACATTTACAGACCCAAAATTTGCCAAAATAGCGTCTGGCTTTTCTTCTTTAATACGTTTTAATGCAAACCAAAGGTCTTTTATCCGTGTTGGGCGTGGTGAAGGAAAGGCAAAGACATCAGGAAAATCTCTGACTTTTTGAGAAGATTTAGGCCAGGTCATGAATACTACACGATGTCCCCTTTTTGTAAGTTCCTTTCCAAGATTGAGAAAATGTATTACCACAGGAGAGACAGGTCTTTTCTTTGCCAGACCACCAATGCCTATCATAAAGATGCGAGAATTCATGTTCCTTTTAGGATGCATTAGGATTTACGAAAGCCCATGCATATAGGGTGGGAGAATGTTCAATCCCAAATAAAAGTCGTATAGACCTTGCTATTGAAGGGACAGAAAAAGAAGTGGGACGCCAAAGATGTCTCTTATGAATTCTGACAGACCCAAAACCTGAGAGTAATAAAGTTTTTTTAAGTGACTCGGCTGAGAAAAAATTTACATGAATAGGAGGACCACTTGCTCCCCAATTATTTGATTTTTGATAACTTGTCCTAAACCAATTTGGTGTACTCAACAGCAAGCATCCATTGGGACGTAGTGCTTTTCTTATTACTTTAAGGTATTCTGCGACATTCCAGATATGCTCAATAACCTCCCACATAACAATAAGATCACAGGATTTTTCAGGAATATCAGGTATCTTACCTTTGATGACATGAGCCTCTAATTTTAAAGAGCGAGCGAATTGAACTGCAACTTCTGAGATATCATAATCTGTATATGTCCATCCCCTTGAACGTGCTATCAAGCCAAACTCACCAATCCCACCTCCAATTTCTACCATTCTGCGGCCATGACATAATTTCTCTGTTTTTCTGAGAAGCCAAGTTTCATAGGGCCGATAAGGTTTCTTACCATGTAACAATTGCTCATACTTTTGACGATGTTGCTTATATATCTCACCTTCAAAAAGGCGGTCATACAGGTTTCTATCTTGTTCTTCACCCTTGTAGGATGCATATACTGTGTTACACACTGAACATTGCATGAGGGAATAACCATTGACAGTTCTATTTAATTTCACAATCTCACCTGTCTGTCCACATATGCGACATTTTTCCAAAATTATCTCCTCTTTTTATCCGATACGGTTTCTTCTAGTACTTGAAACTTAAATTATAACTTTTTAATTATAAAGTGAATAAAGAGGATTGACAAATAATCATCGGCCAATTAAAAAACAAAGAGAAGTAAGATGCGTGCTTTGATTGTACAAAATTATTATATTATAATATGTACAGGATGTTTACTGATAGCAGAAAGTCCGATGTATTAATCCATATTTTATTTGGCACTTCTGTGATATTCTTATATCTTTTTATTACCCATCTGGGTATAGGTATTGGCACAGATAGTTTTTCTTACTTTGGTATGGCAAGGGATATTTTAGACAATATAAGACATGGTGTTTATTGGTTTAAAGGTATTTCAACACACTTTCCGCCACTTTACCCTCTTTTGTTGTCTTTATTTCATGTATTGGGCCTTTCTTTACCCCAAAGCGCGAAGTTATTGGGAGGGATTGTTTTTATCATTGATGCATATCTATTTTATATTACAGCATATAAGAAGACGCATTCCTATGCTATTGCTATCATAGCATCCTATATTGTTATTTTCACATTTATTGTTCTATTTGATTACGCCCTAACAGAACCTATTTTCTATATGTTTCTTGCGCTTTTTATATTGCTCATTCAGAGCGAAAAGGATAATTCAATCTGGTTCTTTTTAGTATTAACCCTGGCGCCCCTTCTCAGGTATGCAGGCATATCGCTATTTTTCACTTATATAGTATGGGTTTTATTCAAATATAGAAGTAAAGATAGAGAAAGAAGGATATTTTATGCTGTTTTAACAATAATTCCAACTTTGTTATATATGTTTTCAGGCGAAGGAGTGGGCGCAAGAGAGTTCTCTTTTAAAGTATTCAGACTTGGAAGTTTCTTTTATCATTTATTGTTTATACCATTTAAGGTTTTCATATCACTGAATGATATACCCCTTTTACCTCTATCTTACACTTATGTGAAATTGTTCCAACTGTTCTGTATTTTTCTTGTTTTATTTGCCATCTATCTGCCTTTTATTAGAAAATTTAATCTAAAGGATTTATTAAATAGTAATGCTATAAAAGAGAGATGTCTTAAAAATATTGTTTGTATTTTCATTATAATATACAGTGGGTTTATAATATTCTCAAGAATGTTTGTAGATGGAATCATCCCTGCAGATAGAAGGATTTTTTCTCCTCTTTCAATTGCACTGGTTTTAGATGGCTTTCCTGCGCTCTTGTATGAAAACAGAAGAAGTATCCTGACAAAAATATATGTATTAACTGTATTAATCATTGGTATTGCAGCAAGTTATAAACTCTATTCCTACGGTATAGGATTTGTCTCAATGCGATACAGACAATCTGAAACATTAAAGAGATTCATAAACATTGATAAAATGACCCATAATAATTGCTATGTATATTCAAATATACCTGAAGTAATAGGAATATATGCCAAAAGGCATGCAGAGAAACCCCCACGATCTTTCTTACTCTCACAAGGTAAACCCAATCCATATTGGAAAAGAGACATAAAAGATATAAACAGTTTTCCTGGGTGTAAGATTTTTGTGTATTTCAAAGGTGGAAGATGGTTTGTTGTGAATGTGGATTCTCTTATTAAATACCTTAATTCCCAGAATCTCAAAGTTATAAAATCAAATGATGGCACGATAGTTTTATCAGAATAATGAGGTTGATTATTATCAACATTGATTTTGTGAAAATAATGTCTCTGCGATGTAGATTATTTTTGAGGAACATTGGGGTATAGCACAATAATCAATCGTTTTGGCTGAATTTATAAATCTTGAAATAATTATTTTCATAAACCGATGGTAGATCAAGTTTGGGTGTATCGTCTTCTATTACAATGTATGATGCATGATACTTTTGGGCAAGATGTTCCAGGTCTTTTGCACTTAAATTTTTGTAATTTTTGAAATCTTTATATCTTTTAAAGTATTCTTTTGCATAATCATAACTCAAAGTAACGGGGTTATCTTCAATAGTAAAGACAATACTCCTTTCTGAGAACACCCTGAAAGTTGGTCTGGAATATGGAGGGTACAGAGGGGTAAGAAAAAGCGCATTTACTTTTGTATGCCTTTTTGCCCATAATTGCGCATCAATCCAGGCCCTGTTTCTTTTACTAAGTGATGTTAAATAATGATGTGGAAAATGAATAGTGTGGCGGTATTGCTTGATTGATATGTAAAATAATGGTGGAATAAGAGTGATAAAAGTAAGGCTACCTAATATAACCTTTCCTGTTTTTTGTTCTATAAAATGATGTATGCGAGAGGATACATTGTTTTTTAATATAGCAATAAAAAATAGTATTCCTGCCCATAAGGGGGCAAATGGCATTGGTGTAGGAGATAATTTAAATTTGTTTAAAATAAGCCTTAACAGAATTATTGTTAAAGCAATACCCAATAATCTGTAAATGTAACTTTTTTCATTGAATAAGTGCCACAATAAATAGGCTGTATAGATAACAAAAAGCCAGTATATAAAGATAATATTGCGTAAAAGTTGTAGATGCATAACTATAGAAATGGGCATAAGTTCACCAAATATAATATTTATTAAAAAGAGAAACAACGATGTAGTAAAAAGTAGAATAGATTTTTCATCATTTTTTGTTAAACCATCTTTTCGCCTTTTTACAAAGATGACCAATAGAAACAACAAAGAAACTACATCCAAACCTATCCATGCCTGAAATCTCCATAATAATGGAAAAATCCAAGTTTCTTTTCCTATATACTTTAGTATATATAGATGTTCCCTGTTTACAAAAAATGTGCCATGGTTATATTGATTATAGCGAAAAATGAATTTGTAAAATAAAGGGCTTGAAATAACCAAGAATGCTATCATGGAATAAAAGAATGCTTTCATATCTTTTTTGATTAAAAGATACAAGAATAAAGATATGATAACAGCAATTGGTGTAAGCGGGTGCAAGATAAAGGCAATAGATGCAATAACGGAAGACAATATATATCTATCATCCATAAAAAGATATAGGGAAAATAGAGCTAAAGATATACTTGTAAAACGGGGTACAAGATATGAGTCGTAGGCTCTTGGCACAATGCCTAATGCTTTCAAGGTTAAGGGACTTAGGGATAGCATTAAAGAGAGTAATGCTACAGCCTTATTTTTAAACAAGGAATAACTAAGTTTATAAACAGCAATAAAAAGTAGGATTAAGAAAAGTAAATAAGTAATAAAGAATACGGTTTCCATATCATTAAATTTCTTTAAAATAAGACCC